>JBAPWQ010000270.1:0-8846 GCA_049283795.1 Desulfobacterales bacterium
TGGAGCGCAAATCGAAGGTGATAAAGGAGGAGGATCGCAAGACCACCGCCTATCACGAGGGCGGCCACGCCCTGGTGGCGCGGTTTCTGCCGGAGACCGACGCGGTCAACAAGGTCACCATCATTCCGCGCGGGCGGGCGGCGGGCGTGACGTGGTTCCTGCCCGAAGAGCGCGACTTCAAATACAAGGATCAGCTGGAAAGCGAGCTATCCGTCGCCTTCGGGGGCCGGGTGGCCGAAGAGATCGTCTTCAACCGCATCAGCACCGGGGCCGCCAACGACATCAAGCAGGCCACCATTCTGGCCGAGCAGATGGTTCGCAACTGGGGCATGAGCGAACTGGGACCGCTTTCCTATGCCAAGGGCGAAGAGCCGGTTTTTTTAGGCCGCGAGATCTCCCAGCACCGGGATTATTCGGAAACCACGGCCCAGAAAATCGACGAGCAAATCCACAAGTTGATCAACAGGTCCTATAAAAATGCCAAGCGGGTGCTGGAGGGCAACCTCGATATCCTGCACAAACTCGCCGATCTGCTGTTGGAGAAAGAGACCGTGCTCGGCAAGGAACTCGATGAGCTGATCTATTCCATGCGGCCCGGGATCAAGCTGCCGTCTTTAAAAGCCGAAGAGGATGAGGAAAAAACGGATGGCCCTTCCGGCGCTGCGCCGGACGGCGGCGAGGACGCCGCGGCCGAGCCGCCGCCGGACCAGCCGTCGACCTGATGCTTTCTTGGTGCATCGATGGCGGCCTGACGGGCCTTTTCGTTCAGCATGAAAAATGCGCTGCGCGGGAAATGAGTTCGAGAAAGCCGCGTGACGTGTGCGGGCATGTTTCCGATGACCCTGACCGGGAAAACCGGATATTTTTATGCGGGACAGACGGTGTTATGAACTCAAATGGGGCCGGTACCGGCTGGCACTCGGCCGCCGGACCTGTCTCATGGGGGTGGTCAATGTCACACCGGACTCTTTTTCGGACGGCGGAAAATTCCTTGCGTGCGATGCGGCCATCGCTCAGGCCCGGCGGTTGGTCCGGGAAGGGGCGGACATACTCGATATCGGCGGTGAATCCAGCCGGCCTTACGCCGCACCGGTGCCGGTCGACGTCGAGCTGGAACGCGTGATTCCGGTGATCGAGACTCTGGTGGCGCATGTAGCGGTGCCCATTTCGATCGACACCGTCAAGGCGGCCGTTGCCCGCCGGGCGCTGGCCGCCGGGGCGGCCATGATCAACGACATCAGCGCCCTGCGGCAGGATCCTGAAATGGCCGGTGTCGCCGCGGAAAGTGGCGTGCCGGTCATTTTGATGCACATGCTGGGCACGCCGCAGACGATGCAGGTCAAGCCGGCCTATGACGACGTCGTCGCGGAAATCAAAACTTTTTTAGCCGGGTCCGTCCATGATGCCGAAAAACGCGGCATCCCGCGCAACCGCATCATCATCGATCCGGGAATCGGTTTCGGAAAAACGGGCGACCATAATCTGATGCTTCTGAAAAACCTCCTCCGGCTGCAGGACCTCGGCCTGCCGATCCTTATCGGTCCTTCCCGCAAGGCCTTCATTCGCACTCTGCTCAAGGACGATCCCACAGAGGAAATTCAACCCGACGCCGCGATTGTCGGCATGGGCACGCTGGCGGCGCTATGTGCCGCCGTGTTAAACGGGGCCCATATTGTGCGGGTGCACGAAATTGCCGCCGCCCGCGCCGCCGTCAAAATCATCGATGCCATCGGGGAGGCCTGACGTCAAATTTCACAATCCACTATTGATTGGATCGGTGTTTGAATCTTGTCATGTGAAATGCCCAAAGGGGAGTTGATTTCATGCTGCTCGTGATTGACATCGGAAACACCAATACGGTTCTCGGGGTTTATGACGGTCCGCGTCTGGTCAAGGACTGGCGCCTGCGCACCGAGCGCAACACGACCGAGGACGAAATCAATATCATCATCAGCAGTCTTTTTGCGCAAAGCCGCATTCAACCGCAGGACATCGACCGGACCATCATCTCCAGCGTGGTGCCGCCGATGGTCACGATTCTCGATTCTTTTTGCCGCAAATACCTGGGATATTCGCCGTTGTGGGTCAATGCGGCTTCGTACACCGGCATGCCGATCCACTACCGCAATCCGGCGGATGTCGGTGCCGACCGGATCGTCAACGGGGTGGCGGCGTTCGATAAATACCGCCGGAGCCTGATCGTTATCGATTTCGGGACGGCGACGACCTTCGACAGCATTTCGGAAAAAGGCGAATACCTGGGGGGCGCAATCAGCCCGGGCATCATGATCGCCGCGGAGGCGCTCTTCATGAAAGCCTCGAAATTGCCCCGCGTCGAAATTTATCAGCGGCCGGCAACCGTCATCGGAAAAGACACCGCCGCCAGCATTCAGTCCGGGATCATCTACGGCTATGCCGGCCTGGTGGACGGCATGGTGCGGCGGATGAAAAGCGAGATGGGCTCGGACCCGAAGGTCATCGCCACGGGCGGCCTGGCGGAGCTTATGTGCGACGTGTCGGAGACGATCGAAGCCGTCGAGCCCCTGCTGACGTTAGACGGCCTGCGAATTATCGCGGCCGAGATGGGGGTCGGGTGAGGCCGTTGGCCCGTTGAGCCCGTTCGGTCCTGCGACGGGAATTGGTTTGGATAATCTTTCAACCCCCAATAGACCCTAAATGTCTGAAAATTCGGAATATACCTGCCGCCAATATCGGGAGGAGATGATTCTTCTGGGGCTCAGAAAACGCCTCAACGCCCCTGAACTTTCCGATAGTGAACGCCGAGCCGTTGAAAAAGAGATCCGCCGGTTGGAAGCGCAGATGGGGCTGGCGTGAGGGTTGAGTTCGTCAGCCCGTCGAGCGGTTTGGTCATAGGATGAAACATGGAATGAACCCATTGTGCTTTTGAACGCGATGTTTCCATCGATGCGAAAGGACGCAACCCCCCCATAAGCGGGACTAAACCGGCCAACCGGCCAACGGGCTCAACGGGCCAACGGGCCGCCAGGCCCCTCGACCTACGCCCGCCCGACTTCTTTCAGGGTTTCCTTGAACACGCGGTAGAAAAATTCATGATCGGTGAGGCCGCGCTGGATGATCTTGCCGATATCGTCGATGTTTTTCGAATTGACGATGAGATTGACGCTGTGCTTAAAGGCCATCATCTGATCCATCGTCCGGTACTCACTGCTGATCATGGTGACATAGATATCCCGGCGCGCACTCATGTTCAGCCGTTCGAGATACAGCAGCACCATGTTCGTGTCGGGTCCGGCGCTGTGAAAGGCCTCGTTGATCACCACCAGGTCATACTGGTGGTAGCGCATCTTCTTGAGGGCATCGCGGCCGCTCTCGGGAATCGTCACGTGATATTCGAGGATATTGAGCGTATCGACGATTTTTCTGAGCATCGAAGGGTCGGATTCGCACACCAGCGCCGTGCTGCCTTCTTCCTCGATGAAGTCGAAGGGTTTGTCGGAAGCGTCGTAGCCGGCTTCCTCGAACCCGTTTTTCATGAGGCTGCCGGAAGCCACGGGGGGCGCCACCGTAATGCGGCCCTTGCACTTGGGACATGACAGGCGGGTGGATTTTCCGGCCGGAATCTTTTCATCCGGCAAATTAAATCTGCTCTGACAGTTTTCGCACGTGATTTCCATAATGACCGCTTCGACTCCCTGCCTGATAGGCTGTGATTCGTCCCGCACATCGGTCGGCGATCCCGCCTTGCCGGCGTGTGTCGTCAATTGACAGTATAGCTGCGATCGAGTTCGAGCTTGTCGATGTCGGAGGTCGCCTCGCCGCG
This sequence comes from Desulfobacterales bacterium, assembly GCA_049283795.1. GTDB lineage: Bacteria > Desulfobacterota > Desulfobacteria > Desulfobacterales > SG8-13 > JARFQH01. The sequence continues at coordinate 3,803 of JBAPWQ010000270.1, forward strand.
GGCGCTCTTGAGCGAATCGATGCCCCGGCCCACGATGCCCTTGCGCGACGCAAAAGCCAGCGCGGTTTCCTCGGTGATCAAGCCGTGTTCATACAGGTCGATGATGTGCTCATCAAACGTCGTCATTCCAAAAGCCTGGCCGGCCTGCATGATTTCATAGAAGGTCTTGCCTTCGGATTCTCCGTTCATGATGGCGTCCTTGACCCGCAGGTTGGTTCCCAGGATCTCGAAAGTGGCCGCCCGCCCGCCGCCGATTTTCGGCAGCAGCCGCTGGCAGACCACCCAGCGCAGGGTGTCGGCGAGCCGGATGCGGACCTGGTGTTCCTCTTCGGTGCTGAACATGCCCACGATGCGGTTGATGGTCGAGCCGGCATCGATGGTGTGCAGGGTCGTAAAGACCAGGTGGCCGGTCTCGGCCGCGCTCAGCCCGATTTCAACCGTCTCCCGGTCGCGCATTTCGCCCACCAGGATGACCTTGGGTGCCTGGCGAAGCGCCGCCCTGAGGCCGCTGGCATAGGTGTCGAAGTCAACGCCGTGTTCGCGCTGGTTGAAGGTCGAGTTCTTGTGCGGGTGCTGGTATTCCACCGGGTCCTCGAGAGTGACGACGTGGACCGAGCGATCCTCGTTGATGACGTTCAGGATGGCCGCCAGGGAGGTCGTCTTGCCCGAGCCGGTGGCACCGGTCACGAACACGATGCCGTTTTTCTCCTTGGCGATCTTGTGCATGGCCGCCGGCAGGTGCAGCTCTTCGATGGTCGGGATCTTCGATTCGAGTTTGCGCAGCACGATCGAACTATACCCGCTCTGCGAAAACACATTCACCCGGAAACGCGCCTTGCCGGGCAGCGAATAGGAGAGATCGCAGGAGCCCGAATTCAGGAAGGTGCGCGTCAGGCGCCGGTCCTGGCTCATCAGGTTGAGGGCGAAAATTTCGGTTTGAAACGGCGTCAGCTCTTTGAACGGCGGCCGCATGTCGACCGGGACCAGCTCCCCGTCGCTTTCGACCTGCAGCGGCTTGCCGACCGTCAGGTTCAGGTCGGAAACGTTCTTGTGAGAGTCGAGCATGCGCGTGAGGATATGGTCGATTTCCTGCTTTTTCATGACAGCATCCTCTTGGGTCAGACTTCGGTGAAATCGGTGGGCGGTGAGGTCAGCAGCGGCCTGAACTTGGCTTTTTCATTGGCCTTGATGTAGGCTTCGTCGGCGCTGATCCAGCCCCGTTTGTACAGTTCCATGATGGCCTCGTCCAGCAGCTGCATCCCGTACTTTTTACCGGTCTGGATCATGGAGGGCAGCTGGTGGGTCTTGGCTTCCCGGATCAGGTTCCGGACCGCCGCATTGGCGATCAGAATCTCCAGGGCCACGCAGCGGCTTTTCTTGTCGATCCGCTTGAAGAGCACCTGCGCGATGATGGCCCGCATGCCGTCGGCCAGCGTCGAGCGGACCTGGGCCTGCTGGTCGGCAGGGAATACCTCGATGATGCGGTCGACGGTTTTCACGGCGCTGGTGGTGTGCAGGGTCGCGAAAACAAGGTGCCCGGTCGAGGCGGCCTCGATCGCCAGCGAAATCGTTTCCAGGTCGCGCATTTCGCCCACCAGGATGATGTCCGGGTCTTCGCGCAGGGCGCCGCGCAGCGCCGAGGCGAAGGAACGGGTGTGGATGCCGATCTCGCGGTGATTGACGATGCAGCCCTGGCTCTGGTGCACGAATTCGATCGGGTCCTCGATGGTGATGATGTGGTCCTTGCGGTGGCGGTTGGCCACATCAATGATCGATGCCAGGGTCGTGGATTTGCCGCTGCCGGTCGGGCCGGTGACCAGCACCAGGCCCCGGGGCAGGCTGGCCAGTTTCGATATCACCGGCGGCAGGCCGAGCTGCTCGGCGGTCATGATGGTGGTGGGAATTTCTCTGAAGACGGCGCCGACACCGTTTTTCTGCATAAAAAAATTGGCCCGGTAGCGGGCCAGGCCGGGGATTTCGTAGCCGAAATCGACATCGCCGGTTTCCTCGAAGACCTTGATTTTTTCCTCCGGGGTGATTTCGTAGAGCATGCCCCGCAGGTCGTCGTTGTCGAGAACTTTGTATTTGATCCTTTCAATGTCTCCCCGAATTCTCAGGGAGGGGGGCTGGCCGGCGGTCAGGTGCAGGTCCGAGGCACCTTGCTCGTGCATCAACTTGAAAAACGCGTCAATTTTTGCCATCAATTACTCCGGAAAAAGCTGAAGTGTCATGTCGCCGACCGACATCCGCCGCCGGTCGCGAAGGGGTGGCAGCCACTGCGGATCAGGCCTTGTTCTGATGAAGCAGCTTGATCTTGGAGTCCTCGTCGTCCATCGCCTTCATGCCTTCCTTGCTGATTTCCAGCAGCTTGCCGTGCGCTTCGATCACCGATCCGATCTGAACCTCGAGCTGCACCCGCTGACGTTTGAGTTCGGCAATGTCTTCATGCAGCTGGGCCAGGCGGTTGTGGGCCTTGTTGAGGATCCTTTCGGCTTTGACTTCCGCTTCGGCGACGATGAGTTCGGCTGATTTCTGGGCGTTTTCCTTCATCTGCTCGATGACCCGCTGGGAATTGAGCAGCGCACGCTTGAAGGCGTCCTCGCGGTTTTTGTAGCCCTGAATCTCCAGTTGCAGCCGGCGGAATTCCTCTTTGAGGGCCTCATCCTGCTTCAGCAGCGCCTCGAACGCATCGGCCATCTGGTCCAGAAATAAATCCACCTCCTGGGTGTCGAAGCCGCGGAATCTCGTCCTGAATCGCTGCTGCTGAATATCAAGGGGTGTGAGATTGACCATTTGCACCTCTCCGCCTCAGTTGTCGATTAGAGCAGCGATTGGGCAAACCGCAGGAGGCTGTTGACGACGAACGACTGAAGAAAATAGATGACCAGAATCACGACGACCGGGGCGAAGTCAATCCCGCCGAAACTCACCGGCAGCCGCGATCGGACCTGATACATGACCGGTTCGGTCACCTTGTAGATGAAGCGCACGATCGGGTTGTAGGGATCCGGGCTGACCCAGGACAGCACCGCCCGCGCGATAATAATCCACATGTAGAAAAAAAGGACATAGTGCAGGACATTGGCCAGAGCCATGATGAAATAGCCGATGAAATACATGGGTGATCAAACCCTTTGGCGTAGCCGACCGCGCCGCATCAGGTTCCCGCCGGACCTGCGCGGGCGTGTCAAACACCTCGACACCGCATCCGGTTTTTTTGATGTCTTCCACCGGCGGCGATGTAAAAACGTTGACATGCTGCCCCGCGGGAAGCTACCTTGTCCCGACAGCGGCCAGTTTATGGTGTCAATTATGTGATATACTAACACACATCCCTTTTGTTGTCCAAAGGTAATACCGGCGGTGGTTGCAGGGTTGCCGGAAGTGGTGAAAGGACAGGCTGTGGCTGAATTGTTCGATGTCACTTTGGGGTTTATCGGCGCCGGCAACATGGGCGAGGCCTTCATCGGCGCGGTGCTCCGATCCGGGCTGCTGCCGGCGGACAGGGTCAGCGTCGCCGATGTCGATGCCCGCCGACTCGCTGACCTGCACGAAAGGTACGCCATCACGGTCGCGCGGGACAACGGGGCGCTTTTCGAAACCTGCAGCGTAGTGGTCCTGGCCGTCAAACCGCAGCAGATGCCGGCGGTTCTTAGGGACATCCGTAATTGCGAGGGGTATCGGCTGCCACAGCGCAAACTCCTTATCTCCATCGCCGCCGGCTTTACGATCCGCCAGATGGAGCAGATCCTCTATTCTGCACTGGATGAGGAAGGCGTCCGCAACCGGCCGATCATCCGGGTGATGCCCAATACGCCGGCCCTGGTGCTCAGCGCCGTATCCGGCATGAGCCCCAATCGCTGCGTCACCGTGGAGGACGCCCGCGCAGCCCGGATATTCCTGCAGGCGGTCGGCGAAGTTTTCGAGTTCGAGGAGCAGGCCCTGGATGCCGTCACGGCCCTGTCGGGGTCCGGACCGGCCTACGTATTTTACCTGGTCGAATCGATGGCCGCCGCCGGCGTTCAGGTGGGGCTCGAAGCCGGTACGGCCGCTGCAATGGCGGCCGCTACCCTGCGAGGGGCCGCCAGACTTCTGGAAGCATCCGCCGAGACGCCCGCCGCGCTGCGTCGCAAGGTAACCTCGCCCGGCGGCACGACCGCCGCCGCAATCGAGGTTTTCGAACAAAAGGGGTTTAAAGCCATCGTCGCCGCGGCGATCGCCGCGGCGGCCCGCCGGGCGAAAGAACTCAGCGGGGAACCTCGCTCTTGAGAGCGGACGGGCGGCACCGCCGCCGCTGATTTTACCGCTCGCCGTTCACAAGGCGCCGGCCGAAATGAGCGGTGAGTTTTTTGGAGAGACCGCCGTCAGGGTTTTTAACGCTATGAATCCAGGCCAGTTAAATTCGGGTCTGTTAAAATGGGTCCTCTCCGGACTTCGCATCGCGCTGGGGGGCACTTTCGTGTGGGCCGGGTGGATAAAGATCGCCGACCCGCAAGGATTTGCCGCTATCATCGGCAACTATCACCTGCTGCCCGCGGTGCTGGTCAACCCTTTTGCCATCCTGCTGCCCTGGATCGAAGTCCTGTGCGGAATCCTTTTGATCGGCGGCGCCTGGATCGACGGCAGCCTACTGATCGTCAACGCGCTGATGGTGGTTTTCATCGCGGCGCTGCTGTCCACCTGGGTGCGGGGGATCGATGTGGACTGCGGATGCTTTTCAGTGGCCAACACCCGGCGCCGCACCGCTGTCCTGACGGATATCATCCGGGATGCCGCTTTTCTGGGCACGGGCCTGTGGCTGGCGCTGCACCGCTGGAAAACCGGCCGCCGGTGACAGTCCCGGTCCCCCCTGCGGCTTTCCGCCGGGATTTCCGGTTGGGTCCTGCCTTGTATCGATAGGAGCGTAATTTGTGAAAGCCAGATTTTTGGCTGTCGTTATTATAGGGATCGTTGCCGCCGCGGCAACCGCCACCGGCGAATCAACACCGGTCAGATGGCACAGCTTCGAGGAAGGCCTGGCGCTCGGCAAGAGCGAGGGCAAAAT
>JBAPWQ010000271.1:0-2078 GCA_049283795.1 Desulfobacterales bacterium
TGTGGGCGTCCCGTATCTCCGGCGGGTAGATGCGGTTGAGCCAGTATTCGCTGGTGATGTCCGAGGAAATGTAGTTGTTGAGGCCCTGCAACGAATAACTCATGTTGCTGTTTTCCTTGACCTTCCAGTCGAGTTTGCGAATGTAGTGCTCCACGAGGTCGATGTGCGCGCGCGTGGCGATATTACGGATCTGGGCGTGCTGCTCGCGATAGATGATATAGGCCTTGGCGGTTTTGTAATACGGCGAGTCGAGCAGGACCCGCTCGACGATGTCCTGGATCTGCTCGACCTCGGGCACCGGGTCGAGCCGCAGTTCGTGCGCCAGGGTCAGGGCGCGCAGCGTCAGCTTGCGCGCCTCGCGTTCTTCGAATTCGCCCGAGGCCTTGCCGGCCTTGACGATGGCGGCTGTAATCTTCGATGAATCGAACTCGACCACCCGGTTGTCGCGTTTCTTGATTTTTTCGAACAAAATACCCCCTTCTGCTGCAGGACGCATCAGTCAATGTGGCACGATCAGATGAATTAAAGGGAATGATGGTTTCCGGAATTGTTCTGGCGTTCACATGAAAGCGATCCCCGGGGGAACGACAGCCGATCGCAGGAACGGCCAGATCGAATGGAAGTACTATATCGCAATATGTAGTGGGGTGTCAACAGGAAAATCCAAGATGTTGGGCCGTGACGACTGCAGCGGAACAGCACCGGGCGCCGCCGCCAAGTCCGATGTCGACGAAGAGCCGCACAACTCAGGACCGCCGGGATCGGCGGCGCCGAAAATGCACATCCTTGGACGCCTTGCTTTTTTCCCTGCCGCCCGGTAGAATTCGACATGCTCTACGATCGGAATCCGGTGCACCGCAAGCTGATCAATCCGTGGTACGACTCCCGTGCGCTCTGTCTGGCGGTGATCCTTTTCATGTTGCTGGTGTTCCTGTTCGCCCTGGTCGGCGTTCAGTTGGCCTGGGAAAGCACGGCCTTCCGGGAAATGGCCTGGCTGCCTGCCGTGCTGGCCTTTCTCAGCGGCGCCGTGATGCTCTCGACCACCGTTCGCCTGATCAAACGCTGGAAGCATCGCCATGTCAGGGACTGGGAATACTGGTAGGCGGCCGCCCGTTACGGTCCCGAGCCGCCGTCCGCCATGCCCTTTAGGATCTTGATGAAGGTCTCGGCCGGAATGTAGCCGGGCCGGTGGCCGAGAACGTCGCCGCTTTTGGAAAAAAACCAGTTGTCGGGCAGCCCGCGGATCCTGAAAAGACTCGCAAGCTTCTGCTCCCGCTCGGAGTCGACCTTGACCGCGATGAATTTTTCGTTCAGCAGGCCCATGACCGCCGGGTTGTGAAACGTCTCTTTGTCCATGGTGTGGCAGTACCCGCACCAATCGGCCCAGAAATGAACGAAAACGATTTTGCCCTCGCTCTTGCCGAGCGCCAGGCCTTCCTCGAAGCTGTGCCATCTGACCGGTGCTGATTCGCCGGCGGCGGTTGCCGCGGCGGCAACAATCCCTATCATAACGACAGCTGCAAAAAATCTGACTTTCACGAAGACCGCTCCTATCGATTCAATGTGGGGGCCGCCCGGCAATCCGCACAAAAACCGGCGCCCGGCGGACGCCCGGCCGGTCACCGACGACCGGTTCTGCGGCGGTGTAACGCAAGCCACAGGCCCGTGCCCAGAAAAGCGACATCCCGGATGATATCCGTCAGATAATCGGTGCGACGCCGGGTGGTGGCCACTGAAAAGCATCCGCAGTCGACATCGATTCCCCGCACCCAGGTGGACAGCAGCGCCGCGATAAAAACCACCACCAGCGTGTTGACGATCAGCAGGCTGCCGTCGACCCAGGCGCCGACGATCAGAAGGATTCCGCACAGGACCTCGATCCAGGGCAGCAGGATGGCAAACGGATTGACCAGCACCGCGGGCAGCAGGTGATAGTTGCCGATGATAGCGGCAAATCCTTGCGGATCGACGATTTTTACCCACCCGGCCCACAGGAAAGCGCCGCCTAAAAAGAGCCGGAGGCCGAGGAGGAACCACTGTCGATGACCCGAATTCAAATGGATTGACTGCATAGTGTT
>JBAPWQ010000272.1:0-15547 GCA_049283795.1 Desulfobacterales bacterium
TCGAGGCGCTGGCCGAGCGGATCGCAAGGCCGGCGCCGGCTGCGCAGCCGGCGGCCGGCGGGGAGAGCTGCCGCCTGGCCGCCCGCCTGGCGCCGGAGACGTTTCGCCGGCAGGTCGCAAAGGTCAAGGACCATATCCAGGCCGGTGACATCATCCAGGCCGTCATCTCCCAACCCTTCAGCTGCACGCCGGCACCGGACCTGCTGACCCTTTACCGGGCCCAGCGCTATATCAATCCGTCGCCCTATCTCTTCTTCGTTCACCTGGGCCGCACCGCCCTGATCGGTTCGTCCCCGGAGACGATGGTGCGGCTGGAGAACCGGGTCGCCACCCTGCGGCCGATTGCCGGGACCCGGCCGCGCGGGCGAACGGAGCAGGAGGACCGGGCCCTGGCCGATGAACTGCTCAAGGACGAGAAAGAACGGGCCGAGCACCTGATGCTCGTGGATTTGGGACGCAACGACCTGGGGCGGGTGGCGGAAACCGGCACGGTTCAGGTGACGGATTTGATGATCGTGGAGCGCTACTCGCATGTCATGCACCTGGTGTCGAACATCTGCTGCGACCTGCAGGATGGCCGCGATGCCTGGGACCTCATCGCGGCGGCTTTTCCGACCGGCACCCTCTCCGGGGCCCCGAAGGTGCGCGCCATGGAGATCATCGCCGAGATGGAAGACCAGCCGCGCGGGCCCTACGGCGGCGGCGTCGGGTACGTATCGTTCAGCGGAAACCTGGACATGGCCATCACCATCCGGACCGCCTGCATCACCGCTGGTCACCTGACGGTGCGGGCCGGTGCCGGCATCGTCGCCGACTCCGATCCGGAGCGCGAACGCGTGGAAACCGTCAACAAGGCCATGGCAATTCAAAAGGCGTTGGAGATGCTTGAGGGAAGTTAATCAGTTGGCCGGTTAGTCCGTCTGCCCGTTGATCGATGCTAACCGACTAACAGGCAAACTAGCAAACAGGCCAACCGGCAAACAGGTTAACGGGCTAACCGGCAAACCGTCTATCCGCCCAACAATCGGAGTCTGCCCATGATCGTGCTCATCGACAACTATGATTCGTTTACTTACAACCTGGTGCAGTATCTGAGGGTTCTCGGCACGGCGGTGGAAGTGTTCCGCAACGACGCCATAACGCTGCCGGAGATCGAGCGGCTCGATCCCGCCGGGATCGTCATTTCACCGGGACCGGGCCGGCCGGAGTCGGCCGGGATATCCCTGCCGGTGATACGGGAGTTTTCGGGCAGGAAGCCGATCCTCGGGGTGTGCCTCGGCCACCAGAGCATCGCGATCGCTTTCGGCGGCAAGGTGGTCGCGGCCAAGCGGTTGATGCACGGCAAGACATCGCGTATCCGCACCGACGGCAAGACCATCTACCAGGGCATTGCCAGCCCGATCACCGCCATGCGCTACCACTCGCTGGTCGTCCAGAGAGAAGACCTGCCCGGGTGCCTGGAGATCACCGCCGAGGCCGACGACGGCGAAATAATGGGCATCCGTCACCGGCGCTATCCGGTCGAGGGGATCCAGTATCATCCCGAATCGATCATGACGCCGGTGGGAAAGAGGGTGTTGCGGAATTTTCTGAACAGCACCGCTAAAGACCAGTAAAGGAGAAGATGAGCCATGTTCCGGGAGTATTTGAACAAAATCGTCAGGAAGCAGGACCTGGACCAGTCCGAGATGTCGCACATGATTACGGACATTTTCTCGGGCGAGATCACCAGCGCCCAGATCGGCGCGTTCATGGGCGCCCTGGCCACAAAGGGCGAGACCTTCGAGGAACTGGCCGGCGCGGCACAGGCCATGCGCCGCAAGGCCGTGCGGGTTGAGGTTCCGGCAACCACCGTGGTGGACACCTGCGGTACCGGCGGCGACGGGGCTCACACCTTCAATATTTCCACCACAACCGCTTTTGTCGTGGCCGGCTGCGGGGTGACGGTTGCCAAACACGGCAATCGCAGCGTTTCCAGCCAGTGCGGTAGTGCCGATTTGCTCGAAGCCCTGGGCGTCAACCTGAACGTCAATCCCGAGATCGTCGAGGAAGCTCTGTCCTCGATCGGAATCGCCTTCCTGTTTGCGCCTCTTTTTCACGGGGCGATGAAATACGCCGCGGCGGCCAGAAAAGAGGTCGGCCTGCGGAGTATTTTCAACATGCTGGGGCCGCTGACCAATCCGGCCGGAGCCAACTGCCAGCTGCTGGGGGTTTACGCGCCGCAGTTGACCGAGATGTTCGCCCGCGCGCTCAAGATGCTCGGCAGCCGCCGGGCGTTTGTCGTTCACGGCCACGATGGGCTGGATGAAATTTCCGTCTGCGCGCCGACGCGCATCTCGGAACTCGGCGACGACCAGATCCGCACCTACGATATTTCGCCGGAGCGGTTCTTCGGAGAAGCGGCCGACCCGCGCGAGATGGCCGGGGGGCCGCCGGCGCAAAACGCCGAGATCACCCGCCGGATCCTGGGCGGCGAAAAGGGCGCACGGCGCAACGTGGTCCTGCTCAACAGTGCGGCCGCGCTGGTGGCGGCCGGCAAGGCGCCGGATCTGACGACCGGCATCGGGTTGGCCGAAGAAGCCATCGACATGGGGGCCGCCGCCGCCAAACTGGCTGCCCTGGCGGCCTTTACCAAGGAAAACGGGTGATGGGCGGCACCATCCTTGAGCGCATCGTGGCGCAGAAGAAAGCCGAGGTCGCCGACGCGAAAAAGACGGTTCCGGCGGCCGCGGTCGAGCAACAGGCCAGGGCCGCAACCGACCGGCGCCCCTTTTTGGCAGCCCTCGCGCAGCCGGGCCCGCACGGGGTCAACATCATCGCCGAGGTCAAGCGCGCCTCTCCCTCGAAAGGGGTTATCAGAAAAGATCTCGATCCGGCCGACTATGCCAGCCGGTACCAGTCGGCCGGGGCCGCGGCCCTGTCGGTCCTGACGGACGAGGTGTTTTTCCGCGGCAGCCTCGGCGACCTGCGCCGGGCGCGCGCGGCAACCGTCCTGCCGGTGCTGCGCAAGGACTTCATCATCTCTTCCTACCAGGTCTTCGAGTCGGTGGCCGCCGGTGCGGATGCCTTTCTTCTGATCGTGCGCATCCTGTCGGCCCGGCAGCTCAAGGCGTATCTTGCCCTCGCCGGCGAGCTGCAGGTGGATGCCCTGGTCGAGGTCCACTCGGAAGAAGAGTTCGATCGTGCCGCCGCGGCCGGCGCCCGACTGATCGGGGTCAACAACCGCAATCTCGAAATCTTTAAAACCGACATCGCCACCTCGATCGGCCTGGCGCGGCGCTTCGGGCCGCAGCAGGTCGGGGTGGCCGAAAGCGGAATCCGCAGCCGGCAAGATGTCCTTGAAATCAGCGCGGCCGGCATCTTCAACTTTCTGATCGGTGAGAGCCTGGTGCGGGCCGAAGATACGCGGGCGCGCTTGCGGCAATTCCTGGGAGACGGGCTGAAGTGAAGAAAATTCAGATCAAGGTGTGCGGCCTGACGGAGGCAAAAACGGCCGACGTGTGCGCCGCGCTTGGAATCGATGCTGTGGGGCTGGTGTTTTACGCCAAGAGCCCGCGTTTCGTCTCCGACCGCCGGGCGGCCGAGATTGCCGCGGCCGTGGCGGGAAAGGTCGCCGTCGTGGGCGTTTTCGTGGACGAATCATTTGATGTCATCATGGAAAAAGTGCGCCGGTGCCACCTGACGGCGGTCCAACTGCACGGGCACGAGCCGTCCGCGGACATCATGCGGCTGAAGCACGCCGGCCTGGCCGTCATCAAGGGGCTGTTTAAGGACAGGGAGCCCACGTTCGAGCGTACCGACGCCTACGACCCCACGGCCTTTCTGGTCGAATGCGGCCGGGGACGTCTGCCGGGCGGCAACGCCCGCACCTGGGACTGGTCCGCCACCAGCCGGATGCGGACCGACCGGCCGCTGATCATTGCCGGCGGTTTGTCTCCGGCCAACGTCGAACAAGCCATTTCACTCGGGCAGCCGGATGCCGTGGACGTCAGCTCGGGCGTGGAAGCGGCGCCGGGTGTAAAAGACCCGGACAAGATAATGGCTTTTCTCGCCGCCGTTCGGGACGCGCTCCCAACCGGCGCCAACCGTAAGGCAAGGAGGATTTTTCAATGATACAGGCAGCACCCCGTCCGGACGTCGACGGACACTTCGGACAATTCGGCGGCCGCTATGTCGCCGAGACGCTTATGCCGGCCATTCTGGAGCTGGAAGAGGCCTATCGGGAGATCACGGTCAAGGACGACTTCAACCGGGAGTTTCACAGCCTGCTGGGCGATTATGCCGGCCGGCCGACGCCCCTTTATCTCGCCGGCCGGTTGACCGGGTCCCTGAAGGGCGCCACGATCTATCTCAAACGCGAAGACCTGGCCCACACCGGGGCCCACAAGATCAACAACACCCTGGGGCAGGCCCTTCTGGCCAAGTGGATGGGCAAGCGCAAGCTGATCGCCGAGACCGGGGCCGGGCAGCACGGCGTGGCAACGGCCACCGTGGCGGCCCTGTTCGGCATGCACTGCCGGATCTTCATGGGCACCGAGGACATCGAGCGCCAGGCGGCCAACGTGCAGCGCATGAAGCTGCTCGGCGCCGAAGTGCAGCCGGTCGGCAGCGGCAGTGGCACGTTGAAGGACGCCATGAACGAGGCCATGCGGTTCTGGTCGGGCGAGGTGGCAGACACGTTCTACGTGATCGGTTCGGTGGCCGGGCCGCATCCCTATCCGGCGATGGTGCGCGATTTTCAATGCGTTATCGGAAATGAAGCGCGGCGCCAGATCCTGGAGCAGACCGGCCGGCTGCCCGATATCCTGGTGGCGTGCGTCGGCGGCGGCAGCAACGCCATGGGGCTTTTTTACCCGTTTCTGGACGATCCGGTCGAGATGATCGGCGTGGAAGCTGCCGGCAGGGGGATCGAGAGCGGCAAGCACGCCGCCACTCTCGGCCAGGGGTCGGTCGGCGTGCTGCACGGGTCCAAGTCCTACCTGCTCCAGGACCGCAACGGCCAGATCACCGAAGCCCATTCCATATCGGCCGGACTCGACTATCCCGGGGTTGGGCCCGAGCACGCATTTTTGAAGGACATCGGCCGTGCCCGCTACGCGGCGATCGACGACCGGCAGGCCCTGGCGGCCTTCAAGACCCTTTGCCTTTTGGAGGGGATCATTCCGGCCCTTGAGAGTTCGCACGCGGTGGCCCATGCCATGCACATCGCCGCGCACCTGCCCCCCGAAAAAGTGATCTTGGTCAATCTCTCCGGACGGGGCGACAAGGACCTGGGCATCGTGTCCGCCCAACCTGATGAGGAGAAAAGGGCCGAAAAGGCGCCATTGCCCGAAAAGGAGCACCGACTTGCAAAGGAGCGAGTATAAAATGAATCGCATCGACGAGACCTTCAACAGGTTGAAGCACGAAAATGAAAGCGCGCTGGTGGGCTTTGTCACGGCCGGCGACCCGCATCCGGACGCCTCGCTCGCGATCCTGGATGCCATGTGCCGGGCCGGCGTGGATGTCCTGGAACTGGGCGTTCCCTTTTCGGACCCGACCGCCGACGGGCCGGTCATCCAGCGCTCGTCGGCCCGGGCCCTGGCCGGCGGGGCCACGTTGACATGGGCCTTCGACGCCACCAGCCGCCTGCGCGAGCGCCACGACGTGCCGATCGTCCTCTTCAGCTACTACAACCCCATCCTGCGCTACGGCCGCGAAAATTTTTACCGCGATGCCGCCGCGGCCGGCGCCGACGGCGTGCTGGTGGTCGACCTGCCGCCTGAGGAGTCGGCCGAATTCACCGACCGCCGGGCCGGCAACGACCTGCACCTGATCCGGCTGATAGCGCCGACCACGCCGCCGGAGCGCATGCGCCGCATCGCCGCCGCGGGCTCAGGGTTTCTGTATCTCGTCTCCAAGACCGGCGTGACGGGCAGCGACGGGCTGAACACCGCCGACATCGCGCGCCAGGCGGCCGATCTGCGGGCCGTGACCCCGCTGCCGATCTGCGTCGGATTCGGCATCTCGACGGCCGAAGATGTCGCCGCGGTCGCCGCGGTCGCCGAGGGGGTGGTCATCGGCAGCGCCTTCGAGCGCACCATCGAAGAGAATATCGACCGGCCCGACCTGGTGGAGCGCATGGCCGCGCAGGTACGGGATTACAAGGCGGCCACCCGCAGGGTGACACGTGACACTTGAAATTCAACCCCAGGAACAGGCGGGGCGCATCGTTTTCAGCAACAGACTCAACCGACTCAACGGACCCAACCGACCCAACTGATCTAACCGACCCAACCGACCCCTGCACCGTGGCGGTCTGAAGGGCCATGACCATAGGCAAGAAAGTGGTTTTGTCAACGTCCAACGCCGAACTTCGACCACTGAACGTTCAATAAGGCAGGTCGCTTTCCTACATCAACCCGTCAATTTTAAGCACGCAAGGGGGCACGCATGTTAATTGTCATGGAAAAAAAGGCAACCGAGGAGCAGATCGCGGCCGTTGTCGCCGCGGTCCAGGCCAAGGGCTATACCGCCCGCCCGATTCCGGGCGGCGACCGGGTTTCCATCGGCGTTCTGTACAACAAGGGCGCGGTCGACACCTCCCTTTTCCTGGGCTATGCGGGCGTCAAGGAGGTGGTGCCGGTCACCCGGCCCTACAAGCTGGTCAGCCGCGAGTTTCAGCACGAAGACACCCTGGTGTCCGTGGGCGATGTAACCATCGGCAGCGGTCACTTCACCATCATCGCCGGACCGTGCGCGATTGAAAGCGAACAGCAGGCGCTGACCATCGCCCGGCTGGTCAAGAAAAGCGGTGCCCGGCTCTTCAGGGGCGGAGCGTTCAAGCCCCGCACCTCGCCCTATTCGTTTCAGGGACTCGGAGAAGAGGGGTTGAAGATCCTGGTGCGCGTCCGGGAGGAAACCGGACTGCCGGTCGTGACCGAAGTAATGGACGACCACACGTTCGACCTGGTGGAAGAGTATGCCGACATGATTCAGATCGGCACCCGCAACATGCAGAATTTCTCCCTCCTGCGGCGGGCCGGTCACGCCCGCAAGCCGATCTTTCTCAAAAGGGGCATGGCCGCCACGATCGACGAGTGGCTGATGGCGGCCGAATACATCCTGGAGGGCGGCAACAGCCAGGTGATCCTGTGCGAACGGGGCGTCCGCACGTTCGCCCATCACAGCCGCAACACCCTGGACCTTTCGGCGGTGCCCGTGATACGCAAGGAAAGCCATTTGCCGATCGTCATCGACCCCAGCCATGCGGCCGGCCGGCGGGACCAGGTGATTCCGCTCAGCCGCGCGGCGGCGGCCGTCGGCGCCCAGGGATTGATGGTGGAGGTTCACCATGCGCCCGACGAGGCCCTGAGTGACGGCGCGCAGTCCCTTTATCCGGAGCAGTTCCAGCAGCTCTGCCGGCAGGTGCATGCGATTTGCGACGTCTTTCACGACTGAGCGGCGGCGGTTGTGGCCCGGAACTTTCGTTATTGATTAACTTTTTAACCCCTATCTGGCCCGATTCGGGGCATGGCCCACCAACAGTACCGAGCGGCCCGGGCGAATATTGCCTATGAAGACCTATACGATATCGGCGGCCACCGGCGCCTCCATGATCCTGGTCGGTGAGCCGCTGCGCAACCTGACGCAGCATTTGCCTGCTGGAAAAGCGATCATCATCACCGACCGCAATGTCGAGCGGTATTACGCCGATCGGTTTCCGCCGGCGCCCGTGATTTCCCTTGCACCCGGCGAGGCCTCCAAATCCCTTGCGACGGTCGAGACGATCTACGCCCGGCTACTCGAGCTGGAAGCGGACCGCACCGCGTTTGTCGTCGGCATTGGCGGCGGGGTCGTCTGCGACATCGCCGGTTTTGCGGCGGCGACCTTCATGCGCGGCCTGCGCTGCGGGTATGTGGCCTCGAGCCTGCTGGCGCAGGTGGATGCCAGCGTCGGCGGGAAAAACGGCGTGAATTTCGGCGGGTATAAAAACCTGGTGGGAACCTTCAGCCAGCCCCGCTTCGTGCTATGCGACCCGGCGCTGCTGAAAACCCTGCCCGAAAAAGAAATTCTCTGCGGCCTGGCGGAGGTCGTCAAACACGCCCTGATAAGGGATGCCGACCTGTTCGGCTACCTGGAGAAAAACGGCGGGCGAATCCAGCAACTGGAAGAAGGGGCGGTGGAGCGGATGGTGTCCGATTCGGTGGCGATCAAGTCCGCGATCGTCAACCAGGATGAGAAGGAGGGCGGGTTGCGGCGCCTGCTCAACTTCGGCCACACCTTCGGCCATTCGGCCGAGCATCTTCTGCGCATCTCCCACGGCGAGGCCGTCAGCATCGGCATGGCGATCGCGGTCGATATGTCTGCCCGCAAAGGGCTGCTCCAGGCTTCCGTTGCGCTTCGAATCAAGCAACTGCTGGCCAACCTCGGGCTGCCGCTGCGATGTCCGGCCGATCCGGCGGACATGATCGCCGCCGTTCGCAAAGACAAGAAGCGCGAGAGCGACAGCGTTCATTTTGTGCTGCTGCGCGGCATCGGCGAGGCGGTCGTCGAAAAGATAAAGCTGGAAGAATTGCACAGGCTTCTGGTCGAGACGTTCTGAAGAGATCCAATTATAATTTCTTATTTGACCGTGACCCGATATTTCTTCAGGAATCCCGACGGATTGTAAGACATCTTGGCCTGCCGCAGGCCCTCCTCGCCCAGGTCCTGCTCGCGGTTGACGATCTTATAGTGATCCGGAAGGCTTTGCAGAAACATCTGGTTGATCGCCTGGTAGACGCCCTTGTAATCGGGGCAGCCTTTTTCGTAGTGAATCACGACGGACTGGCTGTCCATCTTTTCGGCCAGGGTGTAGGCGACGATGATGTCTTCCACGATGAGCACCCCGCCGGTCAGGCCGACCAGGTCGTTCCAGTGCATGAGGACTTTGAAGACCGCGCGGTTTTCGGCCGAAAGGACCTCCGAGGACTCGCAGTCACGCCAGTTGCACCAGTCGGCCTGCATCGCCATGGCCGGTTCGATCATGGCCGGGCTGAAGGTCTCGTAGCGGTAGTCGTATTTTTTGATGAACTGTTTGAGCAGGTTTTTCTTCTTGTGAAACCGGTTGCCCCTTAGCTCCACCATCTCGGTGATGTCGTAAAGATAATCCCAGTGATCGCGGTCTTCTTCAATGTCGATCTGCTCACCCAAATTCTTTTGCCACAGCCGGGTCAGCGTTTCGGGTATGCGCATGAACCGGGTGCCGGCTTCGCAGCAGGTTCTGAAGACATCGCGCCAGTCGATCGTCTCCCACGGCCCGATCGGCGCCCAGAGCCGGGGCTGCGGCCTGGACTGGTGGATCCAGACGAGATCACCGTGCCAGGCCCACGTCAGGCCGTATTCGTCCGCCCACCCGAAAAGATTCGAAAAGCTGTAGTCACTCGATTTTTGCAAACACTGCGCCAAGGCTTCGTGATAGGGCGCCTGCCTTTCGAGCTGGATCGGTTCGAATTCCATCTGCATCGTGCGTGTCTCCGTGGGGGTGACGCTCGTCAAATCTCGATCACAAGGCCGATCGAGCAGTGATCGGATCCGTTGTCATTTTCGATAATTTTTTTCATCGCGGCCCGCAGGCCATTGACGTTCCAGGAAACAAGGGTCAGTTTTTTTTCGGCCATACCCTTACTCTCCCATCAGTCCGGACACCAGGCCGGTGCACTCCCGCGCGCCGGCAGCCGTGAACGAGGCTTTGAGCGAATCCAGGCAGGCGCGCACGACGGCTGTTTTCGGGCGCGGGGAGTCAAGTTGGGCCTCGATGGTCTTCACGTCGGCCATCACCTCCGCAATCCCGTCGTAAGACAAGCCGCTGCCGCCGATTTGCTGTTTGAGGGCGGCCGTCACCCGTTCGACGGCCTGCCGGATCTCCCCGGTGATCACCGGGTCGCTGCCGAGGCAAGTCGAATTCTCCCGTGCGCCGGATTCGCTGAATCCAGATGCCTCGATTTCCTCGAGCGCCAGGGGGGTGATGCCGACCCCGCCCGACAGGCTGCGGACCTCCAGCAGCATCCAGCCCATCAGGTCTTCCGCCAGATGGGACGCCGCGCTGCGGTCCAGTCCTAGTTCGGAGCCGACGGCGTACATTGAAACCACCGCGGCCGGATCGCCTTTTGTCTGCTTGTAAACGCAAAGGAGAAAATTGCGCCCGGTTTCATCGAGTTCGCCAAATCGCATACGGATATAGTCCTCTCGCTTTCTTGAATCTCCTTTATGGCACCTTGGCGCCATCTGCACCTTGCTTCAGGACCGATTGCCGTCACTCCGGCCTGCGGCGCGGCCCCGACCGCCCGGGCGGCAAAAAGCATCTGATCATAATAAAATCAGCGGAAACTTATTCGCCGAAGCGCTTTGAGGCGTTCGAACGGCGGCAAGGGAAATGGCTGGTGCCGGTGCATGTCAGCTGACGACCTGCCGGAGGGCATCTTCCAGATCGGGATACCTGAAGTCGAAACCGCTGCGCTGCAGGTTGGCGGGAATGACGCGCAGACTGTCGAACAGGGCCGTTGCGGCTTTCCCCAGGGCCAATCGCAGCATGAGCTTGGGCGCCGGCACCACGGCGGGCACACCCAGCACGTGGCCCAGGGTCTTGGCCAGTTCCCGGTTGCGGACCGGGTTGGGCGAACAGAAATTAAAGGCGCCTTTCGATTGCTGATCATCAACCACATAGAAACAGGCCGCCACGAGATCCTGCAGATGAATCCAGGGGAACCATTGGCGGCCGTTGCCGAGCGGACCGCCGACCCACATCCTGAAGGCCGGCACCATTTTTTCCAGCGCCCCGCCGCCCTGGCCTAGCACGATGCCGAACCGCATGATGACGGTCCGAATGCCGTGCTCCTCGGCTCGCATGGCCTCATCTTCCCAGTCCCGTCCGACCTCCGCCAGGAAGCCCTGTCCGGCGGGTTCGGATTCGGTCAGGACATCCTCGTCCCTGTCGCCGTAGTAACCGACCGCCGAGGTGCTGCACAGAAAAGTCCCGCGATGAACGGCCAGGGCGTCCACGACATTGCGGGTGGTCAGGATCCGGCTGTCGTAGATCTCTTTCTTGTAGCGTTTCGTCCAGCGGCCGAACAGATTGCGGCCGGCAAGGTTGATGACCCCATCGACGTCTTCGAGTTCGGCCTGCCAGGGGCCTTCGCGGGTGGTATCGGCCTGGATGTATCGATATCTGTCGTGATAGCCGTTTTCGGGGCGGGGTGAGGTGCCGGTTACAACGACATGATGCCCCTTGTCCAGGAAATCTCTGGTAATGGTCGAGCCGATGAAACCGGATCCCCCGGTGATCAAAACTTTCATCTGGCACCTCGATTTTTTGTTTACAATTTACCACTTGAACCGTCGTTGTCAAGCCGGCCGCGGATGGGGATGCCGCGCATCCATTCGGGTTACGGCGCGAGGTCGAGGCGATACAACGGCGCCGGCAACTGTTCGGAGGTCATCAGCAGGCTCTTGCCGTCGGCAGCGAAGCACAGGGCTTCGGCCTGGCGCATTTTCGGCAAAATCAGCGGCGCGGGGCTGCGGTCGAACACCTGCGGCCAGGTGTCGTCCGGGTGCCGCTCGAAGATCAACACCTGTTTGTAGGTCATGATAGCCAGGAGCGTGCCGTCCGAAGAAAGATCCATGGCGGTCATCTGCGGGTTCCTATCGCGCCACGCGTCCGGTGGTGAGAAAGAGCCTGAGGCCGCCGTGGCGGATTTCACGAGCGGTGATGGGGAAGGGGATTTGTTTCAGGAGGCCCTTGCGCGGCACGACCAGGGCCACCCGCCACCCGGGCCACACGGTTTTCAGGCGGTTGCACAGTAATTTAAAAAAGGCATCGCTTTGGTTGCGGGATCCGATCCGCCGACCGAAGGGCGGGTTTGCGACGAGCAGGCCGGGAGCGACCCCGAGTTGTTGGGGCGACAACTCGAAAAAATCACGGTTGGCGACCGCAATTGTCGCCGACAGACCGCTCGCCGCTGCATTTTCCTCAAGGGACTTGCAGGCCGCCGGGTCGATGTCTGTTGCGAAAATGGCGGCGGGGGCGGTTTTCACGATTCGTGCGGCCAGTGTGTCCTTCACGTGTTTCCAGCGCCTGCGGGTGAGGGCGAAGGCCGGCCAGCCAAAAAAGGCGAACTCTCTGAACCAGCCGGCCGGGATGTGGTGTGCCCGCATTGCGGCTTCGAGCGAAAATGAACCGGAACCGCACAGCGGATCGACCAGCGCTTCGGCCGGGGAGTATCCGGCCAGGCTGAGAAGGGCGGCGGCAACCGTCTCCCTGAGCGGGGCGGCGGTCACCCTGCTTTTCAAACCGCGCCGGTAGAGGCTCTCACCGCTGCTGTCCAGCGAAACGGTAAAGTGATCATCGACCACGCGGATAAAAATCCGTTGGCCGACGGCGCTTTCTTGTGGTTCCGGGTCCTGGCCGGTATTGGACAACCGGTCCAGGATGGCCCTTTCACATCTATCGCTAACGGCGGTGCCGTGATACAGGCGCGAGTGGTGAGCGGCAACATCGAATCGACGCGGTTGGCCCGGGCGCAGGTAGAGTTCCCAGGGAATCGCGGCCATTTTTTTTTCAAGCGTGTGAAAGTTGGATGCCCCGAAGGTGCTGATGCGCATGAGGACCCGGTTTGCCGTGCCCAGGCACAAGTTGGCCAGAAATCCGTCATGCAGCCGCCCGTTAAAAAGGATTCCCCCCTCGGTTGCCGTGCCCTCGGGGCCGACCAGCGACAGGGCTTGCAGCTCGGCCAGGCACAATTCCTCCATGCCGGGGTTCGTCGCGGCGAAAAACGCCATCGGGCGGGCGACGATTCGGCGTTTGACGCGTTTTTCGAATGCCGGCGCCCGCTGGCCGGGACCGATGCCGATTTTTTCAGACTTCATTGCGGGCCCTGATGATGGCCGGGGCCTTGTCGTCCCTATCCGGCCTGAGTTGCAGCAGGACGATGGAGCCGATGACCAGGAGGCCACCGGCGATCTGAAGCGGCGCCAGGGTTTCTCCCAGGAAAACATAGGCCACCACACCGGCGGTGATCGGTTCGAGAATGGCCGTGATGCTGGCGCGCGTGGATCGGATCAAATTGACCCCCTCGAGGTAGAGCCCGAACGGCAGCAGGGTCCCAAAAATGCCGATATAGAGGATCCAGGCCCATCCGACCGGGCCGTACGAGTTAAAGAAGGCTTCCAGCGGCGGATGCAAAATGTTCCACACCAGGGCCGCGAACAGCAGGGCGCAGAACAGGACCGTCCAGGGGTTGTAGCGCCGCATGTCGTATTCTCCGTGAATCGAATACCAAGCAAAGCACACCGCCGAGAGGACGCCGCTCAGGACACCGAGCAGGTTCATGTTCAGGAGCCGAAGACTGTAGGCGCCCACAACCAGGTAGCAGCCAAGGGTGGCGCCCGCCAGGCCCGCTGTTGTTACGGTGCTCAACCGGTCGCGCATGAACACCACGGCGTGCAGGGCAATAATGGACGGGGCCAGGTACTGCAGCAGGATGGCGGCCGCTACTTTGATTTTGCTGATCGCGAAAAGATAGGTAAACTGGCACGCACCCATCCCGACCGCCCCGAACAACACGAAATACCGGATGTCGCCGCGCGCGATCCGCAGCAGGGCCGGACTGCGGATAATCAGCCAGACCAGCAGTGCGGCGGCGGCAATGGTCAGCCGCAGCTGGATCACCTGAAACGGCGTGGCGCCGCTGTTGAAGAGAAATTTGGCCGAGGACCCGGAAACGCCCCACAGCACGGCGGCCAACATCACGTAGACGTATCCCCACCGGGGATCCGTTGGGTTTTTTCCGATTTGCATCGATAAATCAGGTTTTTTTTGATGATGCGACAGGCCGCCCGCACGGCGAAAACACCAGGCGCGATCGATCGTATCTTAGTCCACTGTCTGTTGTACGCTGTTAAAGGCCCGGAAGATCGGGGTCGTTTGTCATCGCCGTGACCCTATCAACAAAAGGTGTTTTTGTAAATCAGGCCGCCGGCATCTCATCCTGCATTGACTTTACCCAGTGAATTCAGTATCACAACGCCAATGCAGCAAACGGCAAAACAGGAGCAAGGAGGAAACGGACACATGGCCAGAGGAATCAACAAAGTTATCCTGATCGGCAATCTGGGGCGCGATCCGGAGGTGCGTTACACGCCGGACGGCACCGCCGTTGCATCCTTTTCGATTGCAACTTCGATGGAATGGACCGACAAGGGCAGCGGCGAGAAGAAAGAGCGCACGGAGTGGCACCGCATCGTCGCCTGGCGCAAGCTCGGTGAAATCTGCGGCCAGTACCTGTCGAAGGGCAGTCAGGTGTATATCGAAGGGCGCCTGCAGACCCGCGACTGGCAGGACAAGGACGGCAACAAGCGCTATACGACCGAAGTCGTCGCCAACGAGGTGCAGTTCCTGGGGCCCAAGGAGTCCTCCAGGCCGCGGGAGGCCTACGGCGGGCCGCCGCTGCCCGATTCAGACCCCCCCTACATGGATTCCAAGGACGACGACATCCCTTTTTGAACTGCTGTATCCTTGCTTTTCATGATTGTTGCCCTTCGGGCCTCAACGAGTTTGCTGAATTCATTCGCAATGCACAAGGTAACAGCAGGTCTTTATGGCGGCAGAGCGGGTGTTGACGGAAGAATCGGCCCGCTCGGCCGACAGGATCAGTGCGCAGAATCCTGGCGGGGCTTTTCATCAGAGGGCATCACGCGGTGGTTGGTCGGGGGAAATGGATGTCGCGGGACGGGGCATGGGTTAAAAAAAACAACCTGCCGGCACCGGCTGAACATCTCCGTGACAGCCGGTGCGCCGGCAGACGTCTTTACGTGTCTTTTTTGTCTTCGATTTTTTCGGGTTCCTTCGGAAGTTCGTCCTCTTTGGTGGCGCCCTTGAAGTTCCGGATGGCCTTGCCCACTCCGGAACCGATTTCCGGCAGTTTTCCGGCGCCAAAAATGATCAGGATGATCACCAGGATAATAATCAATTCGGGCATTCCGATTCCAAACATACATCCCTCCTGCTATGTGTCGGGCCTTTTTTGTTTGAGTTCCTGCAAGAGCTGCAGAAATTCGTTGCTTTTGAGGTAACGATCGATGGCTTCCTGGTAGGCGATCCATCTGCCCCAAACTTCGATCCAGGCATCGTTGTGCCAGTAGTTGGCCGGATCACCGCGGCCTTGGCGCCTTTCAAAGTATTCGTGGCATTCTTCCGCGCAACTCTCACACAGGTGGTACGGTATTTTCGATTCGTGACCCCGGGCCAAGTCGGGGCCGTGGACCGGGTTGATCTGGGTGCCGCACTTTTCACACTTCAGCGCACAGTGCGTGCACTGAAACACCTTCCGGACGGCCTGAATTTTCTGTTGCCGGATGATGGCATCCTTTTTTTCCCGGGACTGGGACAATTTGCCATCGATGGAAATGATATCCGCCACACATCACCTTCTTCGGATCATGCCTCCACCCAAAAGTCACACTGAGACTTTCCAGCCGGCAGCGACATCGTCACAGGTTTAAAGGGCCCGATTTCCGGTGCCCTCCGGAG
>JBAPWQ010000273.1:0-3612 GCA_049283795.1 Desulfobacterales bacterium
ACTTGCGAAATTCCTTACCCCTAGTTTTCCCTAGTGATCCATACTTGGTTTATTGGCGTTGACGGTTTCGGGCCGGTTCTTCTATTTTTAAATCAGCATCACACCGGCACCGAAGGAGCATCCATGACACCGCCCGTCGATCGAGCCACCATCCGGCTCGCCATTGAAAAGGCCAGGGAAAACTTCGCTGGAATCGAAGCCGACCATGCATTGAACACCCCCCAGACCATAGCGCTTTACGTGTGGCTCATCGATTACGAGGCGCTGAATAAAATTGAACCGATAGACAAGCTCCACCGCCTCTTTATCAGGTGCCTGGAAAATCAGGTCGTCACCCGCGGCGACCAGGAGAAAATGACCATAATCTGCTGCCGATTTCACGACGCCGACAGTTTCTGGTCGGCGCGCGGCATTTGCCATGAACCCCTGGAACTGTAGCAGGTCAATTTCCGGCAGCGGCGTTGTGGGAATCCATCGCCACGGTCACGGTTTTGTGCTATAATTGTTCTATAATTTTGGCTGAAGTCGAATTTTTGAAAGGAAAATAATGTGCGGGGAGCCTGGCTCATCGGTCTTACGGTCGTGTTGTTGATTATAGGCCTGCTGGTCATGAAAAATATGGGCATGGAGAATTCGACCGGCACCCCAAAAACGCAAGCGCTAAAACACACCAAAGAAGCGGAAAGCACTGCCGGCAGGGCCTTTGAAAAAATTAAAGACGTCAACAAGCAGGTTTCCGGGACAAATTGACCCTTCGCCACGGCCGGTCCAAATGATATTACCCGATCGAAATTTTTTTCTCCTCTCTCTGCCCTTCCGTCTGGTATACCACCGCCCCTTCGGCACATCGTTCACCACAGAGTAGCGAACAACAGAACAAGAAGCTCATCTTCACTGACCGGAAAAACTGGTGCAGCGTCCCGGTGATCCTGACCGCATATGCGCTGACGCACAGGGATGACGGCCATACCCGCAAGCAAGGCGAAAGAAGAGCGCCGAGCAACACAGCGCGGCGGAATGCCGTGATGATTGAAGTCCCCCGCATTTATGGCAGGGCCGCTCAATCCTGGAACCGGATCAGCACATCCCCGGCTTCCACCGCCCGGCCGACGGCGCCTTTCACCTCGGCGACGACCCCATCCACCGGCGAGGCCACGTCGCTTTCCATTTTCATGGATTCGAGAACCACCAGGGTCTGGCCGCGAAAAACGTGCTCACCCTCTTTGACCGGCACCGCCACCACCAACCCGGGCATGGGGCAAAGGAGCACGTTGTCGGCCGGTCGCTCGGCCCGGGCGGGCATGTAACGCATCAGATCCCACTCCCGTTGCTGATAGATCTCGAACACGCGCGTGATACCGCTGAAGGCAACGAAGATGAAGGACTGTTCCAGCCGCAGCCGGAAGCGGTGGACCCGTCCATCAATGGTCAGGTTGAGCCGGCGGCGGTAAAACTCGAATTCGGGTGTTTCCACCGCGTAGACGTTGGATCCGACGCGGATGGTCCAGCGCCGGCCGGCGGTCACGCCCTCGAGCAGCACCTCCAGCACGTCGCCCCCCGATCTGATCGTATACCGATGTTCGCGCCGGACGGTTTTTTCCCCGCCGATCCGGGAGGTCATCGGCCGCAGAGACTCCTGCACGGCCACCATACGGACATGATAGATCAGGGCCGCCGTCAGCGCCGCCAGCTCGAAGGCCCGGCGGTCCGGCGGGATTTTAGGCCGGCTGTGTTCGAAATTGCGCTCGATGAACCCGGTGGACAGTTTCCCCGCGGCAAACTCCGGATGGCTCAGGATGCTGTTGGCAAAATCGATATTGGTGACGACCCCTTCGATATGGTAGCCGTTTAAGGCCTCGACCAGTCGGATACGGGCCTCTTCCCGGTCGCGGCCGTGGCAGATGACCTTGGCCAGCATGGAATCGTAGTAGACGCCGATGCTGCTTCCGATATGAACGCCGCTGTCCACGCGGATGGCGCCGCCCCTGGGCTCCGCGTAGCGGGTGATCATGCCCGTGGAGGGGATGAACCCCCGGTCGGGGTCTTCGGCGCAGATGCGCGCCTCCATGGCCCAACCGTTGAATGTAACGCCGCCCTGCTCGAAGCCAAGCGGCTCGCCGGCGGCGATCCGCAACTGAAGCTCGACGATATCCAGGCCGGTCACCAGCTCGGTGACCGGATGCTCGACCTGCAGGCGGGTGTTCATTTCCAGGAAATAAAAGTCACCCCGGGGGTCCAGCACGAACTCGACCGTGCCGGCATTGGCATAGCCGGCCTGGCGCGCCAGATCGCAGGCAGCGCGGCCCATGCGCTGCCGCAGCGCAGCGGACACGGCCGGTGACGGCGATTCTTCGATGATCTTCTGATACCGGCGCTGGATGGAACACTCCCTTTCCCCAAGGTGCAGGACATGGCCGAAAGCGTCGGCCAGAACCTGGATTTCCACATGCCGCGGCTCATCGATATAGCGCTCCATGAAAATCCGGTCATCGCCGAAAGCCTTGCTCGTTTCCTGGCGGCTGGCCGCCAGGGCGGCTTTCATTTCATCCGGCGCACGCACGATGCGCATGCCCTTGCCGCCGCCGCCGGCCGCGGGCTTGAGCAAAACCGGGTAGCCGATGCTCTCCGCCGCCGCCAGGGCTTCGTCTTCGTTCTTCAGGGCATCCGTGTAACCGGGGATGACCGGCACACCGGCCGCAACGGCCAGCTCCTTGGAGGCGATCTTGTCGCCCATCATGTCGATGGCCGCAGCCGGCGGGCCGATGAAGACCAGGCCGGCAGCCGCTACGCGGCGGGCGAAGGCGGCATTTTCCGATAAAAAGCCGTACCCCGGGTGCACGGCTTGGCAGCCGGCGGCAAGGGCTGCGGCAACGATCTTTTCGGCATCGAGATACGACTCCTGGGCCGGGGCCCCGCCGATGTGCACGGCCTCGTCGGCCGTCAGCACGTGCAGGCCGCGGCTGTCCGCGTCGGAGTAGACCGCCACGGTGCCGATGCCCAGCCGCTTGCAGGTGCGTCCGATGCGCACGACGATTTCGCCGCGGTTGGCGATCAATATCTTATCGAACATGGCATGCCTCACAGGGGAATGTTTCCGTGTTTGCGTTGCGGCCCTTTGGCTTCCTTGCCTTCCAGCACCTGCAGGGTGCGGATCAGACGGTGGCGGGTGTCGCGCGGGAAAATCACATCGTCGATGTAGCCCCGCTTGGCCGCCAGGAACGGATTGGCGAAGGTGCGGCGGTAATCGGTCATTTTTTCACTCAACACGGCCTCTGGATCCGCGGCCGATTGAATCTCCTTGCGGTAGATCACCTCGGCGGCACCCTTGGGACCCATGACGGCGATCTCGGCCGAAGGCCAGGCGTAGTTGACGTCGCAATGGATATGCTTGGAATTCATCACCAGGTAGGCGCCGCCGTAAGCCTTGCGGACGATAACGGAAATGCGGGGGACGGTGGCCTCGGTAAAGGCATAGAGCAGTTTGGCGCCGTGGCGGATGATGCCGCCGTGCTCCTGGTCGGGGCCGGGCATGAAGCCCGGAACGTCCACCAGGGCGATCAGCGGGATGTTGAAGGCGTCGCAGAAGCGCACGAAACGCCCGGCCTTGTATGA
>JBAPWQ010000274.1:0-8663 GCA_049283795.1 Desulfobacterales bacterium
GGCAGCCGCGTGCAGAACGTCGTCCAGGAACTGCGCGGAGAAAAGATCGACATCATTTCCTGGCACGTTGACCCCGCCAGATATGTGTGCAATGCTCTGGCCCCGGCGGAGATCTCGCGCGTGATCATCGACGAGGCCAACCGCACGATGGAGGTCATCGTCCCGGATGAATTTCTGTCGATCGCCATCGGCAAGCGTGGCCAGAACGTCCGCCTTGCGTCCAGGCTCGCCGGGTGGCATCTGGACGTGAAGAGCGAGTCCAAATACAGCGAAGCCATGCGCAGCGGGTACGATTCCCTGCTCGCGTTACCCGGGGTCGGTATCAGCCTGGCCGACGCCCTATATGAAAGAGGGCTTTTCTCCGCTGAAGAAATCAGCAAGGCGACGGTGGAAGACCTGGTCCAGATCAAGGGTATCGGCGAAGACAGTGCAATAAAATTGATCGCCGCTTCAAAACAAGCTATAGAAACCGAAGCTATAGAGGCTGAAGCTGCTGCGGAAGAATCCGCCGCCGCAACCGACACCGTCGGCGAGCCGGTCGCGGCGGCCGACGACACCGCCGATCCGGCCGGCGATGAATAAGGTCGGAAACGGCTGCCGGCGGGCCATGCATCCGGACACCATCGCCCGCATGCACATAGTCCTCTCGCATAACTGTGACTTTTAGGGGGATTGATGGCAAAGATCAGGGTATATGAACTTGCCAGGGATCTGAACATGACCAACAAGAGCCTTATCGACAAGATAAAGGACATGGATATCGACGTCGACATCAAGAGCCACATGAGTGCGCTCGAAGACGAGGCGGTGGCGCAAATAAAGGCCGGTCTCTTCGGACAGAAATCCGAAACCGTTGTCGAAACACGGGTCAAACCGACCGTTATCCGGCGTCGTAAAAAAACCGTCTCGGTCGAAGCACCGCCCGAAATCGAAACCGCTGCAGAAGCGGCCGACGCGCAGCCGCTCGCGGCCGAAGCGGAAACGGCGGCAGCCGAGGCACCCCCCCTGGCACCACCGGAGACTGCGGACCAGGTGGCGGTCGACACTCAGGCGGCATCCGCGGAAGCAGGGATCAAAGCCGAAGCTGAAGTTGAAGCGGAAGCTGAAACCGCGACCGAGCCGGAAGCCGGACAGGAACCCCCGTCTGCGGCCACAGCGTCTGAACCGGCACCCCTCCCTGCGGAACCGGGCGCCGAGGTTATGGAGAAGCAGCCGGCCAAAAAATCCCGGAAAAAAGATCAGGCCGCCAAAATCATCCGCATGCCGGTCGCCCCGGCAGCCAAAGAACCGGGCGCCGAACCGCCCAAAGGCAGGGCCCCGTTCCGTCCGGCGGACAAGGTCGTTGCCCTGCGGCCTGCCGCACCATCGGCCGGTGCGCCCGGAGACGAGACGGGCAAAGACGCCAAGAAGAAGAAAAAGAAACGGCAGGTCGAGGAGCCCGGCGTCGAAAACAAATTTTTCAAGAAGAAAATCTCGTTTCGAAAGAAAGAAGTCATCGAAGGCGCGGACCTCTACGGCGGCCGCCAGCGGCCGCGCAAGGGCAAAAAAGGCGGCAAGGCCAAGGCGAGCGCCACCGCCCAGAAAACCCAGATCACGACCGCCAAGGCCATCAAGCGGCGGGTTAAAATCGACGAGGCCATCATTCTTTCCGATCTGGCCAAACGCATGGGCATCAAGGCCGCCGAAATGATCCGGACCTTGATGGGCATGGGCGTCATGACAACGGTCAATCAAACCATCGATTTCGATACGGCCGCCCTGGTGGCCACCGAATTCGGCTATGAAGTCGAGCTGGCCGCTTTCGAGGAGGAAACGTTATTGAAGGTCGAAGCAGACGATCCCACCCGTCAGGTTGAACGCTCACCGGTGGTCACGATAATGGGGCATGTCGATCACGGCAAGACCTCTTTGCTCGATGTCATCCGCAAAACGAGAATAACGGATCTGGAAGCCGGCGGCATCACGCAGCACATCGGCGCTTACAACGTCGCCACCCCCAAGGGCCAGGTGGCCTTTCTCGACACGCCCGGCCACGAAGCATTCACGGCCATGCGGGCCCGGGGGGCGCAGGTGACCGACATCGTCATCCTGGTGGTCGCCGCCGATGACGGGGTCATGCCGCAGACCGTCGAGGCCATCAACCACGCCCGGGCCGCCAACGTGCCGATCATCGTGGCCGTCAATAAAATCGACAAGGACAACGCCAACATCGACCGGGTGTACCGGGAGCTGGCCGAGCAGGGATTGTCGCCCGAGGAGTGGGGCGGCGACACCATTTTCGTCAAGGTCTCGGCCAAACAGAACATCGGCATCGACGAGCTGCTCGATATGATTCTGCTGCAATCCGAAGTCCTTGAATTGAAAGCCGATCCTGAAAAACGGGCCTACGGGCACGTCGTCGAATCGAAAATCGATCCGGGCCGCGGGGCGATCGCGACCGTGCTGGTCCAGGAAGGGACCCTGCACACCGGCGACGCCGTCGTCTGCGGGGTCTATTCGGGCAAGGTCCGCGCCATGCTCAACGACCGGGGCCAGATGGTCGATGCGGCCGGTCCGTCCATCCCGGTCGAGGTCATCGGGCTCTCCGGAGTCCCCATGGCCGGCGACGAGTTGATCGCGGTGGCGGACGAAAAAAATGCCAAGCAGATCAGCGAACACCGCATCCAGAAGCACCGCTCCAAGGAGTTGGCCAAGACCGGGCGGCTGAGCCTCGAAAAACTCTTCGAACAGATGCAGCAGGGCGAGGTCAAGGACCTGAACCTGATCCTCAAGGCCGACGTTCACGGCTCGATCGAAGCCCTGGCCGATTCGCTGACCAAACTCAGCAACGAAGAAGTCAACATCAACGTCGTGCACTCCGCCACCGGAACCATCACCGAATCGGATGTGTCCCTGGCATCGGTTTCCAATGCCACCATTATCGGTTTCAACGTCCGCCCCTCGACCAAGGTCCAGCTGATGGCCAACGAAGAAGGCGTGGACATGCGGTTCTACAACGTGATCTACGACGTGATCAAAGATATCAAGAACGCCATCGCCGGCATGATGTCCTCAACCTTCGAGGAGCGTGTCCTCGGCCGGGCCGAGGTTCGGGACACCTTTCACGTGCCGAAAATCGGCACCATTGCCGGATGCTACGTGACGGAAGGCAAACTCGAGCGCGGGCGGCGCCTGCGGGTGCTGCGCGACGGCGTTGTCCAGTACGAAGGCAAAAACTCCTCGCTGCGGCGCTTTAAAGACGACGTCAAGGAAGTGCAGAGCGGGTACGAATGCGGCGTCGGCGTCGAGAATTACAACGACATAAAAGTCGGCGACGTCCTGGAATGCTTTTACCTGGAAGAAATCAAACCGGAAGTGTAAACAGGCCCTTGTTCTTCGATTTGACAAGACCGTTCGAGTGAAGCGCCCGGCAAGCCAAGTGAGCCGCCAATGGTCGTGGGGATCGGAATCGTCACCTTCAGGCTGCATGACTGCCGTTCTTTGAAAACAAAACGCGGCGTCGTCAGGTCGATCATCGCGCAGGTGCGCAACAAATTCAACGTCTCGGTCGCCGAAACGGGCGCAAACGATATGCACCAGCGGGCGGAAATCGGTTTCGCGCTGGCAGGCAACGACCGCCAAGTCATCAATTCCAAGATCGACAAGGTTTTCAACCTGATCGAGGATCTGGGCCTGGCGGAAGTCATCGACACGGAAATGGAGATCATCACCCTATAATGTCCTACTCGCGCGCCGATCGTGTCGGGGGCCTGATACAGCAGACGCTCTCCGACATCCTGCTCAAGGAAGTAAAAGACCCGCGTCTGGAACTGACGACGATCACCGATGTCAAAATGACGCGCGACCTGCGGATCGCGCGCATCTATTTTTCGACACCGGGCGGACCCGAAAAAATCGAGGCCGTTCAGCAGGGCTTCAGGAGTGCCCTGGGATTCGTCAAGCTGACGCTGGCCCGCCGGGTCGGTCTGCGCTACATGCCGGATCTCGAGTTCTATTACGACAATTCTTTCGACCACGGGGCCCACATCGAAAAACTTCTCCGGTCCTTGCGAACGCCATCATGATGGAAGCAGTCATCCGGTCGCTGACCGACAGCCGGCGCGTGGTCGTGGCGTCCCATGAAAATCCCGATGGCGATGCCGTCAGTTCGCTGCTGGCCGTCGGCCTGGCGCTCGAAAAGCAGGACAAAGACGTCACTTTTTTCAATGCCAGCCCGATTCCGGCCGTATACCGCTTCCTGCCGGCGGTCGGGCGCATCACGGCCGATATCAGCGCCGCACTTGGTTTCGACACCGCCGTGATCCTGGACTGCGGGGGCCTGGAACGCCTCGGGCCGGCCGCGACCCTGATCCAAAAGATACCGGTTGTCGTCAACATCGATCACCACATCACCAACACGGGTTTCGGCACGATTCACCTCGTCGATCCGGGCGCCTGCGCCACCGCGGAACTGGTGTACCGCCTCCTGGTGCGCATGAAGGCCCCTATCGACAAAGAACTGGCCACATTGATCTACACCGGCATTTTGACCGATACCGGATCGTTTCGTTTCGCCAACACCACCCAGGCCACTTTCGCCATCTGCCTGGAAATGACGCGCCGGGGCGCCAGTCCCCACGAAGTCGCCCGGCACGTTTACGGGACCTATTCCCTCGGCCGCATCAAACTGCTGAACCTCGCCCTGGACTCGATTGAAATCACGGGCAACGGCAAGCTCTCGATCATGACGGTGACCCGCGACATGCTGCGTCAAACGGGCACGCATCCCGAGGATGCCGACGGCTTGATTCACTATGCCCGCCGCATCGAAGACGTGCGGGTGGCCGCACTGATCCACGAGCTTCAGAATGGAAATGGCGCAGCCGCGGGCCCGGGCCGCTTGCATGTCAGCCTGCGGTCAGACGGCTCGGTCGATGTCGCCGCCGTCGCGGTTTCTTACGGCGGCGGCGGCCACCAGAGCGCGGCGGGTTTCAGCATCGAAGCCCCGCTTCCCGAGGTAAAACAGCAATTGGCCCGATTGGCGGAGAAACTTTAGGCCGACCCCGGCCGGGCATCATGGATGTTTCAGCAGCCAGCGGCATCATCGTTCTGGACAAGCCCGCGGGCATGTCCTCGGCCAGGGCGGTGGCCGCGGTCAAGCGCATGGTGAACGCCCGCAAGGTCGGCCATGCCGGCACGCTCGATCCGTTCGCCACCGGCGTGCTCGTGTGCTGTCTCAACCAGGCCACGCGGCTGGCGCAATTTTTTTTGCACGGCCCCAAGAAATACCACGCCGTCATGCACCTGGGGATAGAGACCGACACGCAGGATGTCACCGGCCGGGTGGTGGCCTCCAGCGCGACGGCGGCCCTCGACCCGGAGCGCGTCGTGGAAACCGTCAGGCAGTTCGAGGGCGCCTACTGGCAGCAACCGCCCGCCTATTCGGCCCTGAAGCTCGGCGGCGTCCCGCTGTACCGGTATGCCCGTGCGGGACACGCGGTCCAAAAGCCCCCGCGGCGGGTGGAGATCGGCGCAATCCGCATTATCGACACCGAACTGCCCTTCGTCCGTTTCGAGGTGGACTGCTCGGCCGGGACATACATCCGCACGCTGTGCGCCGATATCGGCCGCCGGCTCGGGTGCGGGGGGCACCTCAGGGAACTCCGGCGGCTGGCCAGCGGACGGTTCGGCATTTCCGATGCGGTGACCCTGCCGGATCTGGAGGTCCTGACGCGGGAAAACCGGCTCGCGCAGCGCGTGGTTGCGATGGCCGACGCCCTGCCGGAGATTCCAGGCATCGTGGCCAACAAATCTTTGACTCACACCGTAAAACATGGCAGAGTGGTTCGAAAATGCGACGTTAATGTCAGGGGCGCCGAAGGGCCGCGGGATCTGGTAAAAATTCTCGATGCCCACGGAAATCTTCTGGCGATTATAAAGGGTGACGATGACCATGACACGTTTGGCTACGTCTGTGTTTTCAGCCCTGCAGCCGGCTGAAATCCTCACGGGCCCGCAACCGAACAGTCAAGGGGACAAGGGGCAGCAAATGAATTCAGCGCAGCCGCCATTTTAAAAAAGGAGGAGTAAAGAAAGTGGTCTTTACAACGGAAGAGAAAAAAGAACTGATCGACAAATTCAAATTACACGAAGGCGACACGGGATCGCCCGAAGTCCAGGTCGGGCTGTTGACCCACCGGATTTCCTACCTGACCGAGCATCTGAAGCTGCACAAGAAAGATCACCACTCCCGCCGGGGATTGCTGATGCTGGTCGGCCGCCGCCGCCGGCTTCTCAACTATGTCAAAAACAAGGACGTCGGCCGCTACCGCGCTATTATCGAGACCCTCGGGTTGAAGCGCTGAAACTTTCGGCCTCCGTTACGAAACTCACATGGGGTGCGGCACGAGCCGGACCGTGAGTTTTTTACTCCCTTTGTCCGCCGTTCGCGAAGAATTCGCCCGTTTAAGCGACCTTTCGAGCGATTGCAGAAGGGTAAGTCGCTTATTTTTAGGAGAAAAAAATGGAACTATCATTAGAGGCCCGGCTAGGGGCGAAAACACTGACCATTGAAACCGGCACGCTCGCCAAACAGGCTTCCGGCGCCGTACTGGTCCGCTACGGCGAGACGACGGTTCTGGTGACGGTCGTTTCGACACCGGAGGAAAGACCGGTGGATTTCCTGCCGCTGACGGTCGAATACCAGGAAAAGATCTATGCCGCCGGCCGCATCCCCGGCAACTATTTCCGGCGGGAAATCGGCCGCCCCAGCGAAAAGGAAACACTGACGGCGCGCCTGATCGACCGGCCCATCCGACCGCTTTTCCCCAAGGGCTACCGCAACGAGACCCAGATCATCGCCATGGTGCTGTCGATGGACCAGGAAAACGATGCCGATACCCTGGCCATGATCGGCGCCTCGGCGGCCCTCGGAATATCCGAGATTCCATTTGCCGGGCCGATCGCCAGCGTGCGCGTGGCACGCATGGACGGCCGGCTGGTGGTCAATCCGACCCTCGCCGAACTCGAAGGCGCGGACCTGAATGTCATCGTGGCCGGCTCCAAGACCGGCATCGTCATGGTGGAAGGCGGCGGCCGCAACGTCAGCGAGGCGGACCTGCTCGATGCCATCTACTTCGCGCATGCCGAAATGCAGCCGATCATCGAGCTGCAGGAAAAACTGAAGGCCGAAGCCGGCGTCGAGAAACGCGTCTTCCTGCCGTTGGAGAGGGACCCGGAACTGGTCGCCCGCATCGAATCCGAGCTGCGCGAGCAGATCGAGACCGCAATCGTCATTCCCGAGAAAACCAAACGCAGCAAAGCCCTGCGCGAGGTCAAAGACAATTATCTCGCCCTGCTGGGCGAGGCTTACGCCGACCGGCGCGGGGAAATTTCCGAGATCATCGGCGACTTGAAGAAAAACGTCAGCCGCGACCTGATATTGAAAGCCGACCGGCGCATCGACGGCCGCAAATTCGATGAAGTCCGCCCGATCACCTGCGAGGTCGGCGTATTGCCGCGCCCGCACGGCAGCGCCCTGTTCACGCGCGGCGAAACCCAGGTGCTGGGGGTGCTGACCCTCGGATCGGGGCAGGACGAACAACGGGTGGAGACGCTGAGCGGCGATGAATTCCGGCCGTTCATGCTGCACTACAACTTCCCGCCCTTTTCGGTCGGCGAAGCGCGGCGCCTGGGCGGTCCCTCGCGGCGCGACATCGGACACGGAGGCCTGTCGACCCGCGCCCTGGAAAAAGTGCTGCCGGACAAGCAGGATTTCGACTACACGATCCGGATCGTCTCCGAGGTGCTCGAAAGCAACGGCTCGTCCTCCATGGCCACCGTCTGCGCCGGCACCCTGGCCATGATGGACGGCGGCGTGCCCATCAAGGCCCCGGTGGCGGGAATCGCCATGGGGCTCGTCAAGGGCGAGGACAAGGTGGTGGTGCTCTCCGATATCCTCGGCGACGAGGACCACACCGGCGACATGGACTTCAAGGTGGCCGGAACCAAAGACGGCATCACCGCCGTTCAGATGGACATCAAAATCCGCGAACTGTCGCGCGACATCATGCTCAAGGCCCTCGAACAGGCGCGGGCCGGCCGCCTGCACATTCTTGACCGGATGCTCGCCACCCTGCGCGAGTCGCGCACGGAAATCTCCCAGTACGCCCCCAAGGTGCTGTCGATAAAAATCAATCCGGACAAGATCCGCGAAATCATCGGCCCGGGTGGAAAAACCGTGCGCTTGATCCAGAGCGAAACCAACACGCGAATCGAGATCGACGACTCGGGCATCGTCAAAATTGCGGCTTATTCATCGGAAGAGGGCGAAAAAGCCAAGAAAATGGTCGAAGCCATCACCATGGATCCCGAGATCGGCGCGATCTACGAGGGCACGGTGGTCAAGATCACCGATTTCGGCGCCTTCGTTCAGCTGTCTCCCGGCACGGACGGCCTGGTCCACATCTCTCAATTGGCCAAACACCGGGTCACCAATGTCTCGGATGTCGTCAAGGAAGGCCAGAAATTGAAGGTCAAAGTCCTTGAAATCAGCCGCGACGGCAAAATCCGCTTGAGCCACAAAGCGCTGCTGGAAAACGAATGACGCCCGCGCCCGTCAACAAAACCACCCTGCCGAACGGCGTGCGGATCCTGACCAACACCATGCCGTTCGTGCGCAGCGT
>JBAPWQ010000275.1:0-5554 GCA_049283795.1 Desulfobacterales bacterium
CCTTGATTCCGGCCGATGCCTTCGGATTCGAAAAATTCGACCGGGTGTTCGTGGCCGAATACCGGCTGGACGAAGCGACGCTGAGCGCTTTCATCTCCGCGCGCGAGTCTGCGGCGGCAGCCGCGGAACTGGCGGCGGCCTACCGCGCGTTTCTGCTGGCGTTCGGCGGCCGGGCGATCGAAGACGGCGGGCTGCGCGAGGCCGTGGTTGTTGAAATCATGAACGAGTACGAGATTATCTTCACCCGCGGTGTCTATGTCGCCGGGGTGCATGCGGCCGCCGACAAAAATTCGGCCGTAACGCTCGCCCGCGCACTGGACACCCGCATCGGGGAGGCCATCGGTGTCGGACGCTAACCACACCACCTCGTCCGCCGGGCCCCTTAACCGGCGGGAGTTTCTGGCGCGCTGCGCCAAAGCCGGGCTTTCGGTCTGTGCCGCCGGGGCCCTGGCCTATTTGTTTTACGATCCCAAGGGTCCCCGGCGCGTCTCCGCGCGGCAATCGGCCGGCGTGCATCTGGCCGATTTTTCCATTCCCGGCCAACCGCCCGTCATGGGGGTCGCACGGGGGGCGGACCGGACACAAACCATCCGCCAGGCGCTGCAGGCCGTGGGGGGCATCGAGGCCTTCGTCAAACCCGGCGACCGCGTCGTGCTGAAAGTCAATGCCGCCTTTGCCTCGCCGCCGGCGTTATCGGCCACGACCCACCCGGAGCTGGTGTCCGCGGTGATCCGCCTGTGCCTCAAAGCCGGTGCCCGAGAGGTAATGGTGACCGACAACCCGATCAACGACCCGGCCAGCAGCTTTTCCCTGACCGGCATCGCCGGGGCGACCGCATCGGCCGGCGGCCGCATCGTCCTGCCAGCCGATTCCTTTTTTCGGCCGATCACCCTTTCCGGGGCCCGCCTGATCCGGAACTGGCCGGTATTGTTCGAACCTTTCAAATCCGGCAACAAGCTGATCGGATTGGCGCCGGTCAAGGACCACCACCGCAGCGGGGCATCCATGACCATGAAAAATTGGTACGGCCTTCTCGGCGGCCGCCGCAATATTTTCCATCAGGACATCCACACCATCATCACGGAGCTGGCCCTGCTGGTCAAACCGACCCTGGTTATCTTGGACGGCACCACCAGCATGATCACCAACGGCCCCACCGGAGGGTCGCTCTCGGACTTGAAGCAGACCGGCACCATGATCGTCAGCACCGACCAAGTGGCCGCGGATGCCTATGGCGCCGGACTGATCGGCAAAGCGGTCGGCGAACTGCCGCACATCGGCATGGCGGCCGCGGCCGGTGCGGGCACGGCCGACTATGCCCGGCTCAAACCGGTTTTCGTGCCCGAAACCTGAGCAAATGACAAGACTACAACGATATGGCATCCGGCCGGGCTGCACCGCGGAACCTTTCAAGCGGTGGCCGGAAGCGTCGCAAGGCGTGATTGACCGCACCCCAGGCAAACTTCGGTCGACTTATCCGCTCATCGTCTCACTCACACAATAAACCGCAGGGCTTTTACCGATGAGAACCCGCACCGCCCGCCGCATATCCCAGATATTTTTCTTCGTTTTGTTCCTGTGGTTTTGCGCGGCGGCCACCCTCGGACAAGCGTGGTGGCAGCTGCGCGGCTGGCCGGTGAACTGGCTGCTCCAGCTCGACCCCCTGGTGGGGCTGGCCACCCTTCTGACCACCGGCACCTTGTTCGCGGGCCTGTTGTGGGGCCTGGCAACCCTGATAATGACCGTTTTGCTGGGCCGTTTCTTCTGCGGCTGGCTCTGCCCCTTCGGCAGCCTGCACCAGTTCGCGGGCTGGCTGGGCCGGCGCCGCAAGCCGGCCCGTGAAAAGGCCCGGATCAACCAGCCTTCCCGCTGGCAGGCCGTCAAGTACTGGATCCTGATATTTCTCCTGGCGGCGGCCGCCGCCGGGCTGCTCGACCTGGTGTTGGCACCGCCGCGCCGGCTGTCTTATTTCGGGTGGGCCGCGGCCGCCGCCGTGGCGGTCGCCGCCCTCATGATGGTCAAGCGGACACCGGCCCCGCGGTGGCAAATGCTGGCCGGCATCCTGCTGGCCGGCTGCGCCTGGGTGGCGGCCGGCATCGTGACCGGCGACCGGCAGGCGCTTTGCGCCAGTTTGCTGATCGGCCTGCTCGACCCGCTGCCGCTGATGCACCGTTCGGTCAACCTGGTGCTCCTGCCCCTGCTGGACGAGGCGCCCTTCGCCGTGAGCGGCGCCTTTCGCTTCTATGCCGGGGCCTGGCTGATCGGGGTGATTTTTCTGGCAGCCGTCTTTCTCAATCTGTGGATTCCGCGCTTCTATTGCCGCTTCGTCTGTCCGCTCGGCGCATTGTTCGGCCTTCTCGGCCGCCACGCCCTGTGGCGCATCGGCAAGCGCGCGACCGACTGCACCGACTGCCACATCTGCGAACAAAACTGCGAGGGCGCCTGCGCGCCGGCAGGCGTCATCCGCACCCCCGAATGCGTCTTGTGCCTGAACTGCCTGGCCGAATGCCGTCATGGCCTGATCGGTTACCGGACGACCACCTCGGCCGCCGGCGAGATCGCGGTGCCCGACATCTCCCGCCGGCAATTCGTCCTTTCGGCCGTGTCGGGACTTGCCGCCGTGCCTTTGCTGCGCCTGGACGGCCAACTGGCCGGCAATTGGAACCATCGGCTGGTGCGACCCCCAGGGGCGGTGGCCGAGGCGGAATTCCTCTCCCGGTGTATCAAGTGCGGCCAGTGCATGCGGATCTGCCCCACCAACGTCATCCAGCCCGGCGGGTGGCAAGCCGGAATCGAAGGGCTCTGGACGCCGGTGCTCGATTTCCGGGTCGGCAGCAGCGGATGCCAGTACAAGTGCATCGCCTGCAGCAACATCTGCCCGACGGCGGCCCTGCGTCCCCTCACCCTCGATGAACGCCTGGGCCGCGGACCGTTCGCGGAATTGGGCCCGATCAGGATCGGCACGGCCTTCGTAGATCGCGGCCGTTGTCTGCCCTGGGCCATGGATATTCCCTGCATCGTGTGCCAGGAAAACTGTCCGGTGAGCCCCAAGGCCATCGCCACCCGCACGGTGTTCTCACCGGTGACAGCCGCGGGTGCCCTGATGGTGGATGAGGCCGACGACCGGACGATCCGCTTCCGGTCAGCCGAGCTGTCGCCGGGGCGCTTCGCCACCGGCGACTACTATTGCCGCATCGCCGGCGACGGCAGCGGCGACCCCCGGCGGATCACCGCAAACACCGACCGGACCGTGACTTTGGCGACCGCGGAACCGCCCTCCTTCACGTCGACACCAGGTGCGCCGGCCGACATCTTGATCCGGCTGCAACAGCCCTTGGTGAGACCGGAACTGTGCATCGGTTGCGGCGTCTGTGAACACGAGTGCCCCGTGCGCGGACGGCGCGCCATCCGGGTGTCGGCCGAAAACGAAACCCGCAATCCCGAGCACGCCATGACGCTCAAAGGATAAGACATCAAACAACCATCGCGCGGCACCGGACGCACCGATCGTCGCCGATTTTTTCATCCCTTTGCCAAACAGTGGAGCCAAATCATGAAAAAAAAGCCCATTCCCGAGCCTGTCACCCCTGCCTCGCCCCCCTGGACCCGCAGGAGATTCCTCAAAACCGCCGGCACCGTTGCGCTTGGATCGGTGATGGCCGGCTACGGTCAGCCGGCGGCCGCAACGCCCCTGGCTGCCGCCCGGGCCGACGAACCGGTGGTGGTGCCCGAACGGCCTTTCGGAAAGACCGGGCAAATGGTCTCCATTCTTTCCCTCGGCGGCATGTTCGACATCCCCAACAACCAGCTGCTGCTCAAACAGGCCGTCAAGTGGGGCGTCACCTACTGGGACACGGCCAACTCCTATGAAGGCGGTCGCAGTGAAAAGGGCATCGGCAAGTATTTCGAAAAATACCCCGAAGACCGCCAGAAAATATTTCTGGTCACCAAGACCGGGGCCTGGACCACCGGCGGAATGACGGAGCACCTGGACACCTCCCTCGAGCGGATGCAAACCGACGTCATCGATCTCTTTTTCGTCCACGGCATCCGCGGCATCGACAAAATGGATGGGGACATCAAGGCCTGGGGCGAAAAAGCCAAGGCCGCCGGCAAGATCCGGTTTTTCGGTTTCAGCACCCACAGCAACATGGAAGAGTGCCTGCTGGGCGCCGCGAAACT
This sequence comes from Desulfobacterales bacterium, assembly GCA_049283795.1. Lineage (GTDB taxonomy): Bacteria > Desulfobacterota > Desulfobacteria > Desulfobacterales > SG8-13 > JARFQH01. The sequence continues at coordinate 4,183 of JBAPWQ010000275.1, forward strand.
GGGCTGGATCGACGGCATCATGTTTACCTACAATTACCGGATCATGCAAAGTGACCGGATGCGGGCGGCGGTGGAGGCCTGTACCCGGGTCGGCATCGGTTTGACGGCCATGAAGACGCAAGGCGGCGGATCGGTCAAGACCGAAGCGGAAACCGAGCTGAAGCTGGCGGGACGGTTTCTGGCGAAGGGATTTACGGACGGCCAGGCCAAACTCAAAGCGGTCTGGGAAAACCCCCAGATCGCCAGCATCTGTTCGCAGATGCCGAACCTGACGCTGCTGATGAGCAATGTTTCCGCCGCGCTGGATAAAACGCGCCTGGGATCGAAAGATGCCGGCCTTTTGCGGCGCTATGCCCATGAAACGCAGTCGGATTACTGCGCCGGGTGCACCGCGGTCTGTGAGCCGGCCCTGGCCCATCAGGCGCCCATCGGCGATGTCATGCGCTGCCTGATGTACAGTCGCAGCTACGGCAACAGGGACCTGGCACGGGAGGTCTTTAACGGACTGCCGCCCGCTGCGCGGTCGCGCCTGGCCGCGCTCGATTATAGCGCCGCCGAGAACCGCTGCCCGCAAAAACTGGCCATCGGGCGGTTGGTGCGGCAGGCCGTGCGGGAACTCACCTAGTGTCCGCCCCGAAACAGTGTCTTTTGGCCCAGGCCGGCGTTCTCGCCAACTTGAAATCCTCAACGTAGCGGGGCTACGCCTGCGGTTTCAAATTGGCTGCGGCCTTGGCCTGAACCAAAATCCACTGCTTCAGGACGAACACACCAAGGCCAAATAATTTCCGATCCAGAAATGGCCTTTTTCGGCAATAGACTGCGGTAGAACGCCCAACATCGAGCGTTGAACCCGGAACGCGGAACAGAGCATCAGGTTACCACGTCCCGGGACGGCACCGAGGGCCATGGGTGTCAAGCCCCCGTTTCGAAAACTTTGGACTTCCCTTCTTCCGTCCGCTGTGCTTAGATGCCGGCGCCGGGGCTGGAAATGGTTGCGGTTCCAGCATACCGGCTTTCTTTACTGCCCAGATTTAATGGTTATTATGAAGTTGTTTTGAGTTTTAACCATAAGGAGGCACGGCATGTACAACAAAGTCGTAATGGATCATTTCAGAAATCCCAGAAACGTCGGTGTGATCGAAAAGGCGGACGGCATCGGCGAGGTCGGCAATCCCCTGTGCGGGGACATGATGACGATTTATTTGAAAATCAGCGATGAAAAGATCGAAGACATCAAGTTCCAGACCTTCGGCTGCGGCTCCGCCATCGCCGTTTCGAGCATGTTAACGGAGATCGCCAAGGGAAAAAGCGTGGAGGAAGCCAAGAAAATCACCAACAAAGACGTCGCCAAGGCTCTCGAAGGCCTGCCCAA
>JBAPWQ010000276.1:0-2916 GCA_049283795.1 Desulfobacterales bacterium
CGAACAGTTCGCTCTCCAGAAGCTCCTCCGGAATGGCGGCGCAGTTGAGCTTGATGAACGGCTTGTCCTTGCGAAGGCCCTGGTCGTAAATGCTGGTGGCCACCAGTTCCTTGCCGGTGCCGCTTTCTCCGAGAATCAGGACGGTGGAGTCGGTCGGCGACACTTTCATGATCAGGCTCATCAGCCCGCGCATCGGCCGGCTTTCCCCGATGATTTTCGGAAAATAGCTGCGCGATTCCAGGCGGCTCAGGACGCTGGTGACCTGGTCGAACACCTGGGTGAACTGCTGGATCTGATCACCGGAGCCCTTGGAAGCTTCGGCCCGGTCATTTTCCTCGTGCGGCGTGAACTGGCGCGCGTTTCGAACAAAGCGCTCCACCGGCTTCAGGATAAAGCGCATCATGAAGACCCCGGCCGCAAAGGCCGTGACGGCGACCAGGGCGGTCGCCCAGAAGACCGGACTGAAAGCCGCGGTTTTGGCGTGGACCTGCGAAAAGTTCAACGCCACCAGCGCCGCCAGCACCGTGAATCCCATGATGATAAAAGGAACGATGACATACAGGCTGATGTGAAACCGCGGCAGTTTCCGGATGTCTTTCAGGTATTTCGAAATCATTTGGAAAACGTGAAGCTCATATAAAGCCTTTAGCAGGTTAATGTCCTCTCAGAAGCTGTTTCTGAGAGGGCATTACTTGACCATCGTGGAGAGGTCCCACATCGGTAAAAATATCGCCAGCGCGAAAAAGCCAACCACCGCCGCCAGCCCGATGGTCAACAGGGGACCCAGGGCTTCCGACAGTTTGCTCATCGCGTACTGGACCTCGGAATCGTAATGATCGGCAACCTCCTGCAGCATTTCCTGCAAATTGCCGGTCTCCTCGCCGATGGCGACCATGTTGATCATCATCGGCGTAAAATATTTCGAGCTTGCCAGCGGGCCGGCGATGCCCCGGCCTTCTTCCAGCAGACTCTTCACCTCTTCGAGGTCGCTGCCGATGGCGGCATTGCCGATGGTGCCGGAGAGGATGTTCATCGAGTCGAGAATGTCGACACCGCTGGCGTGCAGGATCGAAAAAATGCTGGCGAACCGGGAGATGGCGGCTTTCTGGAGCAAAACGCCGATAATCGGTATTTTGAGGATGCTGCGGTCGCGGATGAAGCGCCCCGGCGGGGTGCGGAAAAAATAAAAAAGGGCGACCCCGGCCGCCAGCAGTCCGCCGATGAGCAGCAGCCAGTAATCGGCCATGAAGCTGTAGAGCTTCATGCAGATGACCGTCGGCAGGGGCAGAACCAGCCCGGCACTCTGGAAGATGCTGGCGAATTTAGGGATGACGAACGTCAGCAGGACGATAAAGGCGATGATCAGGAAGGCCACCACGATGGCCGGGTACTGCAGGGCCGATTTGATGTCGGATTTGACCTTCTGTTCGTGCTCGAGGATATAGGTCAGCCGCTGGAGTATTTCCGGCAGTGCGCCGCTGGCCTCGCCGGCCTGAACCATGCTGCTGTAGAGCGGTGAAAAGACGCGCGGGTGCCGGCGGAAGGTCTCCGTCAAACTGGCGCCCTCGTTGATGTCCTGGTGCATCGTGGCGATGACCTTTTTGAGCTTTACGTTCTCGGTCTGGTCTTCCAGGATCGACAGCAGGCTCAGCATCGAGACCCCGGCCCGGATCATGGTGCGGAACTGCTTGGTGAAAAGAATGATGTCCGCGGTCCGAATCGGGGTGAGCCGGTCCTGAAAGGCCTTGAGATCGATCCCCGCCCCGCCGCCGATCTCTTTGACCCGCGTGGGGATGTATCCCAGGGCCGTGAGCTTGTTGTTGGCGGAATCGGTCGAATCGGCCTCGATGATTCCGGAACCGGCCTCGCCGGCCTCGGTGATGACTTTGTAGGCGTACTTGGGCATGGGGTCCTTTTGTGGCGGTGGTCAAGGCGACGGACGTCCGTCAGATCAGGGGCTTGTCCGTCAGGTCAACACCGCCGATGCCGCTTCATCGAACGTGGTGATGCCCTGTTTGATTTTTTGGGCGGCGTCCTCCTTCAACGTCATGAAATTTCCGGTATCTTTGGCGGCGCGGGCGATCTGGTGCGACGACTGTTTTTTGAGGATCATATTTTGAATCATGTCGTCGATCAACAGGACCTCGTAAATCCCGGTTCGGCCCTTGTATCCGGAATGCATGCAGTTGAAACAGCCGCTGCCGTGCAGGAAACCGGCGTCGGGGTCGTTGTCCAACCCCCAGTATTCGAGGACTTCGGGCGGGGCGGTATACGGTTTCTTGCAGTGTGGGCAGATTGTCCGGACCAGCCGTTGGGCGAACGAGACCATCATGGTCGAGGCCACCAGAAACGGCTCGATGCCCATGTCGACGAACCGGGTGATGGCGCCGGCCGCATCGTTGGTGTGCAGGGTGCTCAGCACCTTGTGCCCGGTAAGCGCCGCCTGGACGGCCACTTTGGCGGTCTCGGTGTCGCGGATTTCGCCGACCATGATCACGTCCGGGTCCTGGCGCAGGATCGAGCGCAGGCCGTCGGCGAAGGTCATGCCCGCTTTGCGGTTGAGCTGGACCTGGCAGATTTTTTCGATCCGGTATTCCACCGGATCTTCGACCGTTATGATGTTGGTGTCCGGCTTGTTGATGGTCTTCAGGATCGAATACAGGCTGGTGCTCTTGCCGCTGCCGGTCGGCCCGGTGCTCAGGATCATGCCGTAGGAGCGATTGATGACCGATACGAGTTTGTCGCGATCGGTCGCCGACATGCCGAGCCGTTCGAGGGAGTACACCCCGCTGCTGGTGTCGAGCAGCCGCAGGACCAGGTTCTCGCCATAGATGGAGGGAATGGTCGAGGTCCGGACGTTGATCTCCTTGTTTTTCATCTTGACCGTGAACCGGCCGTCCTGGGGCACCCGCGCAA
>JBAPWQ010000277.1:0-1528 GCA_049283795.1 Desulfobacterales bacterium
AGGCCGGGGATAGCGTCGCCGTAGAGGTTATAGAGCAGAAAAAACATCACGATGGTCGGCATGATCGGACCACTGAGGCGAAAAATCACCCCGAGCACCAGCAGGATCTGGGCGAAAGACATGATCATGTCCCAAGGCTCGGGCATGATGGCCCGGTAGATCAGGGCTTCGTAGTTTACGACCAGGTACACAAACGGCAGAAAGCACAGCACGGCGCAGGCCAGGTTGGACCACTTCTGGGTTTTCGGCACCACCGTCGGCAGCATGGTGCAGGCCCAGATGACGATGGCAAAGACCTTGAGCGCAGCGGGCAGATCGAGGCGGAAGAATTCGATCGTGATCAACATCGTCATGCCGGCCAGCGGCAAGGCCCCGATGCCGGGACGCAACCGCAGACGCAGGTAGCTTACTAGATACCCCAGAATGGAAATCAGAAAAACATGCACGGCCCGCTGCACCTGGGTCAGGTCCAGCAGTGAAATCCTCAGGGCGGAAAGCGGGGTGAAGGGGTGGATGACGATATAGATGTGGTAGAGGGTACCGGTGATCGCCACGACGGTGACTATCCGTTTCACCACACTGTCCATAACAGGGCAACCTCCAGACATCCGTCTTTCACGTAAATCTTATAAAAGCCGATTGTTACCGATATTCCTTTTACCGAGCAGAACTGGAGCCGACCGGTGGAATCCTTGGCGACGGCATCGTTGATGTCGTAGACGCCATGGGTGTAGTAGGCTTCGGTTGTCTCATCCGTAGAAACGGAAAACGCCTGGAAGCGACGGCCGATGTGAAAGTCGATGGTGACAGGCTGATCCGTGACGGAATTGATGAACCGGATTTGGCCCGACTGCCAGCGGAAAAAAACTGCCAGCCGGGTCATGTCATCGGTCCGGATCACGGCCGGTTTGAAGAGTCCCAGGGAGCTGACCACCACGATCGCCAGGATCATCGAGCGGCGTTTGGTCATCACGCCGGGCTATTTCACGAGCCCTTTTTCGGTAAAGTACCTGACGGCCCCCGGATGAAAAGGGATGGCGGTCTTGCCGACAAAGCGGGCGGATTTTTCGGCGGTGGTATCTTTGGCCGCCTTGACCGAGGAGTGCAGCGTCTCCAGGTTTTCAAATACCGCCTTGGTCATGTTGTAGGCGAGGTCTTCGGGCAGCGATTCGGGACCGACGAACATGTTCCAGAAGGCCAGCGTCGGCGTATCGGCGGCCACGCCGTAAGTCGCCTTGGGAATCGTTTGGCTGTCGGCCAGGCCGGGAAACTCCTTTTTGAAGGCGGCTACCGCCGGGTCGCTTTCCGGCAGCGGGACGAGAAAGAGAGGGCTCCCCTTGCGCTTCAAGGTGTTGGCCAGCTCGACAATCGAGCCGGTGGGCAGTCCACCGGACCAGATATAGGCGTCCAGGGTTCCATTGGACAGGGCCTCATCGGACTCCTTGGCGCCCAGCTTTTCCCATTTCTGGAACTTGTTCGGATCGATGTTGGCCGCATTCAGCAAATTCAGGGCGGTAAACTCGGTCCC
>JBAPWQ010000278.1:0-2459 GCA_049283795.1 Desulfobacterales bacterium
CGGCTGCAACTGCTCTCGCAAATCTTCACCAATGCGCTCCAGCGCAAACGAATGGAAGGTCAACTCCGGGGGCGCCTGCGTGAGATCGAAGAACTCAAACTACGGCTCGAACAGGAGAATATCTATCTGCAGGAGGAAGTCAAACTCTTGGCCGAACACGCGGACATCGTGGGGCGAAGCGTTGCAATGAAGAAGGTCCTGGGCCAGGTGGAGCAGGTCGCCGGGACAGACTCCACGGTTCTTCTCCTGGGAGAAACCGGAACGGGAAAAGAACTGCTGGCCAGGGCCATCCACAGCATGAGCCTGCGGAATGACCGGCCCCTGGTAACGGTCAACTGCGCTTCGCTTCCGCCCACGCTGATCGAAAGCGAGCTGTTTGGACGCGAGAAAGGCGCCTATACGGGCGCCATGACCCAGATGATCGGCCGCTTCGAAATTGCCGACGGATCAACCCTTTTTCTCGATGAAATTGGCGAACTGCCCATCGAGCTTCAGAGCAAATTGCTCCGGGTTCTCGAGGAAGGGGCCTTCGAGCGGTTGGGGTCGACAAAGCCCCGGCACGTTAATGCCCGCATCATTGCCGCCACCAACCGGGACATCGAGCAGGGAGTGAAGGACGGTACCTTCAGACGGGATCTCTTCTACCGGCTGAATGTGTTTCCCATTGTGATACCACCCCTGCGTGAGCGTCCTGAAGATATTCCTCTCCTGGTTCGGGCGTTTGTCAAAGAATTTCAGAAGCGGATGGGAAAAGAGATCAAAAGCATTCCGAAGAAGACCATGCAGGTCCTTCAATCCTATTCCTGGCCGGGAAACGTTAGGGAGCTGAGGAATGTGATCGAACACGCCATGATCTTGAACAGGGAAAAAATCCTGACTGTTCAAGTGTCTCAGAGGTCATCTTCAGAAACTGAGGCTGCCGCTAACCTCGAAGACATAGAGCGCAGGCACATCCTGGCCGTGCTGAAGAAGACCGGCTGGCGCGTCGCCGGACAGGGCGGTGCCGCCGAAATCCTTGGTCTGAAGAGATCGACCCTGTATTCTAAGATGAAAAAATTGAGCATCCGCCGTATCGCCCCATAATGTCGAAATAAAGGCATTTTGTCTATATATCGACACATAGCCGTAACCTCCTCCCTCTGAATGGCCGGCCCTACTTTTTATAAATCGTATTAAATCCAGTAAGTTGTAAGTAAAATTAAGCGGAATGTCCGACTTGGAACATATTTCGCTTAATGATCTGCATCATGGCGACAAAAATGTTTGACCTCTACCGATTTTGCCCGGGAAAGCCGGCAATATGGCGTGATGCCTGAATATCCGATGCTCCCGTGGTCAGCTCTGCTTTTCATCCACCGAAAACTTGGAGGGGCCTGATTCGGCCGCACTGATGTCAACTCAATTGAGCAAATAAGAGTCTGCCTGGCAAACGAGATGATGAGGATACACCGGCGATCCGTCAGCACTGTCACGAAAAGGAGCGGCGCATGATTCTTGCGACCATTAGGATGACGATACCTCCTAAAAAGCGTGGTGACGCATTGAAAATTTTCAGATTGATAGCTGAGCAATGCAAGTTCGACCCCGGCTGTATCAGGTGCCGTATTTATGGGGATTTACAGGAAAAAAACGTCCTGATGTACGAAGAAGTATGGAAATCCGAGGAAGACCTGGACGTTCATATGCGCTCAGACGAATACTTGAAGCTGCTCCTGGCCTTGGAGATGGCACTCAAACAACCCGAAATCAGGTTCCATACCATCTCGAGTTCGGCGGGCATCGAGACCATCGAAAAGGCACGCAGCCAGGTGAGATGAAGCCGCGGCCTATAGTGAAGCCGGTAAGACTTACGAAATAAGGAGGCAGGACAATGAAAGTCATCATCGTTGGCGGAGTGGCCGGCGGCGCATCGTGCGCGGCGCGCCTGCGCCGGTTGGATGAAAACGCGGAAATCCTCATGGTGGAACGCGGACCGTACGTTTCGTACGCCAACTGCGGGTTGCCTTACCACATCGGAGGGGTGATCGAAAAGGAATCGAGCCTGTTGGTGGCGAGCGAGAAGCTGTTCCGCGAGCACTTCGGGATCGGTGTGCGCACCAACTGCGAGGCGATCTCCATTTCTCCGGAAAACAAGACCGTGGATCTTCGTAATGTCGCGACCGGCGAAGTCACGACCGAGTCCTACGACAAGCTGGTGCTGTCGCCCGGCGCAGCCTCGGTCCATCCGCCCCTGCCCGGAATCGATTTGGCGGGGATTTTTCATGTGCGCACCGTGCCGGACGCCAGGACGATCCGTGAGTGGATCGAACGCGGCACGACGTTTCTGACGGGGATGTTTAACTACTCCGGCATCCAGATGGTGAAGCCGGTGCGGCGGGCGGTCGTGGTGGGCGGCGGGTTCATCGGTCTCGAGACGGCGGAAAATCTGATCCATGCCGGTTTCGACGTGACCCTCATCC
>JBAPWQ010000279.1:0-4657 GCA_049283795.1 Desulfobacterales bacterium
TTTTTGCCCAAATCTTCCATGAAAAAAAATACCCCCTTAGCCTATTTTAACCCCCCGCCCCCGTTTAACGGTTGCATAACCTATGATTGCTAACAGAGACGACGACAAAACACAATGATTATTATCGGTCTCGTTGCACGCCGGCATCAACCGGCCGTCAATCTCTCGATGTGCGACAGCATGACCGCGACCACCTCCTGCGCCGGCAAGTCGGCCGAATCGATGCGGATGGCGTCAGCTGCCGGTTTGAGAGGAGCTTCGGCCCGGTTGCTGTCGTTGCTGTCACGCCGCAGCAGGTCCCGTTCGACTTGCTCCAGGGTCAGGTCCGTATCGGATTTCAGCTCCAGATAGCGCCGCAGGGCCCGGATTTTTTCAGGCGCATCGAGATAGAATTTGGCATCGGCATCCGGAAAGACCACCGTGCCCATGTCGCGGCCTTCGAACACGGCACCTTTCTCACGGCCGATCGCACGCTGCACGTCCAGCAGAAAGCGCCTGACGACAGGCCGCGCGGAAACCGTCGAGGCCAGCATGGTGATCTCGGGCGTTCGCAGGCGGCCGGTCACATCGCTTCCGTTCGACACGAGCCGCGGCCCGCTATCGGTCTGTTCGCAGCGCAGGGAGAGACCGGCGCACAGTCTTGCCAGCGCATCGTCGTCCTCCGGATCGATCCCCGCCGTCTGCACCGCCAGAGCGACGGCCCGATACAGGGCCCCGGTGTCGATGTAGCGGCTGCCCAAGCGCTCGGCCAGCAGGCGACTGACGGTCGTCTTGCCGGCCCCGGCCGGGCCGTCGATCGTGACGAGGATTTTTTTCATGTCGCGGTCAGCACCCGCCCGAGCGCAGTGGCAAACCGCTCGTTTTCAGCCGGCAGTCCCGCGTTGACACGGATGTAGTGCGGATAACCATAGGAGCGCATCGAGCGCACGATGACCCCTTCGGCCAGCAGTTTCTCAAAAACGGCATCGGCATCGGTTCGAACGTCGATCAGGAAAAAGTTGGCCTGGGTCGGAAAATACCGCAGGCCGAGATCGTCCAGCCGGGCGAACAGGTAGTCCAGTCCCGAGTGGACCAGACGGATCGTCTGCTGCAGGAAAGCGTCGTCATCGAGCGCCGCGGCCGCACCGGCCTGCGCCAGGGAACCGGCGTTGAAGGGTTGCCGGACCCGGTGCAGGATGGCGGCCAGCTCGGGCGGCATGATGCCGTAGCCGATGCGCAGCCCCGCCAGCCCGTAGGTCTTCGAAAACGTCCGCAGGATCACCACCGGCCGGCCGCAGTCGAGAAGTTCGAGTCCCGCGGCGCAGTTCGGCGCACGCACGAATTCGATATAGGCCTCGTCGAGCACGATGGTAATGTCCGGCGGCAGGTCCCGCAGGAAGGACTCCAGCGCAGCGGCACTGATGACGGTTCCGGTGGGGTTGTTGGGGTTGCACAGGAAGACGAGCCGGGTCCGCGGCGTCACGCGGCGCAGCATGGCCTCCAGATCGATGGCCAGCGCATCGGTCAAGGGAACGAAAACGGGCCGTGCGCCGACGCATTGCACCGAAATGGCGTACATCAGAAAAGAGGGGCGCGGCATCAGGGCCTCGTCCCCGGGCTTCAGCAGGGCCCGGCTCAGCATGGCGATGACATCGTCGGAGCCGTTCCCAAGAACGATCGCGTCGGCCTCGATCCCGAGTTTAGCGGCTATCTTGGCCGTCAGGGCGAAACCGCCGCCGTCCGGATAGCGGTGCAATTTTGTAAGATGCTCACCGATGGCCGCGAGCGCTTTCGGCGACGGTCCCAACGGGTTCTCGTTCGAGGCCAGCTTGACCGAATCGCCGATGCCGTACTCGCGCTCGAGTTCTTCCAGCGGCTTGCCCGGTTTGTAAGGCTCGATGGCCAGGATGTAGTCGGGTATGGTCAGGTTCATGTCGACTGAAAGCTGGGTCTGTTGTGCCCGTTGAGTCTGTTAGGTCTTTTGAGTCTGTTGGGTCTGTTGACCCGTTAGCCCGTTGTGCCGGTTAGCCCGTTTGCCGGTTAACCCGTTGGACAAGGCAACCTGTCGCCCGCCGCATCCCACCGTAGGGACGGGCCTGTGTACCCGCCCTTCCAATCGATTGAGCCGCCGGCCGGTTTCGAGCCCGTTCGGCCGTTTGATCCCGCTGCGGCGGGCCTGAATCGGTCTGTAGGGGCGAAAAATTTTTCGCCCCTAACGGGACCTCGCACCGACCCCTTGCGCCGCCGCCTTGCAGCCTTCGGCCACGGCTGCCATGTTCAGGGGGATCAGCTTTTTCTTCTTTGAAAATTCGGCTTCGACACAGGCGCGCAGCGTTTCGTTGCCGACAATCTTGCTGCGGGCGACAAAAGCGGCCAGGGCGATGATGTTGGCCGAGCGCACGCTGCCGAGCTTGACCGCGATGTCGTTGACCGGCACCTTCAGTTCATCGACGTCGGTGCGCCCCGAACCGATGTCGATCAGGGAGCTGTTGATCAGGATGACGCCGCCGGGTTTGACCTGCGCGGCAAACTTTTCGAGCGACGGGCGGTTCATGGCCACCAGGTGCATCGGATTGCGGATGATCGGCGATCCGATCAAGCGATCGCTCACCACCACGGTGCAATAAGCGGTCCCGCCGCGCATCTCGGGACCGTAAGAAGGCACCCATGCGACCTCGCGCCCCTCTTCCATGGCGGCATGGGCAAGAATCTTGGCACTCAGCAGGATGCCCTGGCCGCCGAAACCGGCAAACATCACTTCACTTTGCATGACGTCTCCACCTTTAGTTGCTGCCCTGACTCAGGCAATGAATCGCGTCAATCGGGCGTCTTCAATTCGCCCAGCTGATAGTAGGGCAACATGGTTTCCTCGGCCCACTTCAGGGCTTCGACCGGCGTGAGCCCCCAGTTGGTGGGGCAAGTGCTCACTACCTCGACAAAACTGAAGCAGGTTCCCGCCAATTGATATTCGAAGGCCTTTTTAATCGATTTTTTGGCCTTGCCGACGAATTTGGGCTTGATGACCGTCTGCCGGGCGATGTAGGCGGGCGTCTGCAGGGCGGCCAGGAGTTCGGACATCTTGATCGGCATGCCGACATCCTCCACCCGCCGGCCGAAGGGCGAGGTGGTGGTCCGCTGGTTCGGCATCGTGGTCGGCGCCATCTGGCCGCCGGTCATTCCGTAGACGGCGTTGTTCACAAAAATGACCGTTATTTTCTCGCCGCGGTTGGCGGCGTGAATGATCTCCCCCATGCCGATGCTCGCCAAGTCGCCGTCGCCCTGGTAGGTGAACACCACCAGGTCGGGCCGCACCCGCTTCATGCCGGTCGCCTGCGCCGGCGCGCGCCCGTGGGCGGCTTCCAGGAAATCGAAGGTGAAGTAGTTGTACATCAGCACCGCGCACCCAACCGGTGCAATGCCCACCGTCCGGTCGCGAATACCCAGCTCGTCGATGACCTCGGCAATCAGGCGATGAATGACGCCGTGGGTGCAGCCGGGGCAATAGTGGGTCGCCTGGTCGGACAGCGCCAGTGGTTTTTGAAAAGTCTTGCCCATTTTGAAGTGCTCCAATTATAGCGAGTGGGTTGCGAGAGCAGCGCCGGGTGCCCGGCAACAATGAGAACGATCGGTCAGTCGGCCAGTGATTTGACGAACGCCATCACCTCTTCGGGCGTCGGTACATCTCCGCCGCATTTTCCGTACCAGTGAACCGGCCGTTTGCCTTTCACCGCGCGCTCGACATCTTCCACCATCTGGCCCATGCTCATTTCGATGCTGGTCACCACCCGGCAGCTGTCTTTACCCGCCGCCTCTTCGACGGCCGCTTCGGGAAAGGGGAACACGGTCTGGGGGCGGATCATCGCCACCTCGATCCCGCCATCTTTCATTTGATCGATCGCGGTGCGGCACACCCGGCTCATGGTGCCGTAAGAGACGATGAGAACGCGGTAATCGCCATCGGTGTTGTAGGCCTCGAAGCGGACCTCCTCTTCTTTCATCCGGTCGTACTTGGCTTTCAGCCTCAAATTGTTCTCGTTTAACATCACCGGATCCAGATACAGGGACCGGATGAGATTGCGCTGCCCGCTGTTGCGGGTTTTCATGCCGCTGACGGCCCAATCGTTTTTATCCGACGGCGCCGTCTTCAGGTAGTCGGGAAATTCGACCGGTTCCATCATCTGGCCAATCAGTCCGTCGCCGAGGATCATGACCGGGTTCCGGTATTTCTCCGCCAATGGAAAGGCCGTCATCACCATCTCCACGGCCTCCTGGACGCTGGCCGGCGCCAGCACCAGCAACCGGCAGTCGCCGTGGCCGATCCCCTTGGTGGCCTGCAGGTAATCGGCCTGGGAGGGCAGGATGCCGCCCAGGCCCGGTCCGCCGCGCATGATGTTCACGATCACGGCCGGGCACTGGGCGCCCACCATGTAGCTGATGGCTTCGCTCATCAAGCTGATGCCCGGACTCGATGAGGTGGTAAAAACCCGTTCGCCGGCCGCCGCGGCCCCGAAAATCATGTAAGATACCGCCACCTCGCTCTCGCCCTGCAGGAAAACGCCGCCCATCTCCGGCAACCGCCGCGACAGGTATTCGGCCACTTCGGACTGGGGGGTGATCGGGTAGGCGAAGTAGTTCAGGCACCCGGCCCGGATCGCCGCTTCACCGATCGCCTCGTTTC
>JBAPWQ010000280.1:0-4175 GCA_049283795.1 Desulfobacterales bacterium
ATATAGCGCATGGCGAGCACGTCGTAGCCGGTCATCACCCCGTAGCTCAGCAGGGTCAGCCCGGCGGCCGCCCACCGGTATGGTCCGGGAATCGACTCGAAAGCATGCAGGATATCTCTGAGATGATAGGTTTTTAACTCATTGTGCAGCAACCAGACGGCCGCCGCGAAAAGAATCAGGCTGAGGCCGGGACCCGCAATTTTGCGCAACATGGATCTCATTTTGGCGTGTGCCTTCTCCGATAAATGAAGCCGTTTCGATTGACCGTCGGAATGCATCCGATGGACAAACGAACCTGCCGGACTTATGGATTAAACGATCGATAAATACCGGCAGATGGATATCGTCACGGCCGAATTGATAGTGGTATCTTTTGACCAGGGTTTCAAGTCCGGGCCGGTTGGCCGCGCTGCGATGAACCCAAGGATTCCAGAGGAGCGACCTCATGTCTACAGAAAGCCCTTACCCCAGCATCTCTGATTACGGCTACATCGCGGACTGCCACTCGGCGGCGCTGATTTCCAGGTCCGGCGCCATAGATTGGTGCTGTTTGCCCCGCTACGATTCCGCCAGTTGTTTCGGCCGGCTGCTGGATTGGGAAAAAGGCGGTTATTGCCAGGTGACGCCTATCGCTCCGTACGAGGTTTCGCGGCGGTATAGGCCGGATACGCTGGTGCTCGAGACACGCTTTAATAGCGGCGATGGGGAGGTGCGACTGATGGACTGCATGACGATGCGCGAGGGCGGCGAGCACCACCCGCACCGGCAGATCCTGCGTATTCTGGAAGGGGTGGCGGGAGAAATGGAATTCACCGTGGATGTCGCGCCGGTTTTCGACTATGGGGCTGTCAAGCCCTGGATTCAGAAGCGCGGGGATCACTTCATCGCCCTCGGCAGCAGCAACGGGCTGCTGATTTCAAGCGATCTTGACCTGCAGTTGAAGCACCGGCACCACCTGGAAGGAAAGTGGACGGTGGTCAAGGGCCAGCGGGTGCATCTGTCGATCCTCTGGCGGCCGCCCGAAGATCTGGATGAAGACCTGGTCGAGGCGCCGGCGCCCGAAGAACAGGAACGGCGTTTGGCCGAAACCTTGGCATGGTGGCAGAACTGGTCGGGCCGTGGCGCCGTTGCCGGCACCTACGCCGAGGAAATGCGCCGGTCGGCGATCATCCTCAAGGGCCTGGCTTTCGCCCCGACCGGTGCCATCGCGGCGGCGGCGACAACTTCCCTGCCCGAAGCCCCGGGAGCCTCGCGCAACTGGGACTATCGCTTTTCCTGGATCAGGGACTCCTATTTTACGGTCCGCTCCCTGGCCGCGCTGGGCTACGTCAGAGAGGCCGACGGCTTTCGCCGCTTCATCGAGCGCACCGCGGCCGGCAGCGCCGAGGAGATCCAGGTGCTCTTCGGGCTGGGCGGGGAGCGTCGCCTGCACGAGTACGAGTTGACGCATTTGGAGGGCTATCGTCAGTCGCGGCCGGTGCGCATCGGAAACGACGCCGAAAGCCAGCGGCAGTTGGATGTGTATGGCGAACTGCTGGGGCTGGCCTGGCTCTGGCACCAGCAGGGCTGCTCGCCCGACGACGACTACTGGGAATTTCTGGTCAGCCTGGTCGACGGCGCTGCCAAAGGCTGGAGCGATGCGGATCGGGGCATCTGGGAGATGCGGGGCGCGCCGCGTCATTTCGTGCACTCCAAGGCCATGTGCTGGTCGGCCCTTGACCGCGGCATCCGCTTGGCGCAGGAACTGGGCCGATCCGCACCATTGGACCTCTGGCAGGCCGAACGCGACAAGATCCGCCGGGCCATCGAGGAGCGGGGCTATGACGACCGGCGCGGCATATTCCTCCAGGCGTTTAATTCTCCACAAATGGATGCGGCCTTGCTGCTGCTGCCCACGACCGGCTTTGTCCATTACCGGGACGAGCGCATGCTTCGCACCACCGATGCGGTCAGAAAAGAACTCGAAGAAGGCGGTCTGCTGCGCCGGTATGCGTCCGAAGGCGATGACATGAAGGGCAGCGAAGGGGTGTTTTGCTGCTGCACTTTCTGGCTGGCCGAGTGTTTGGCGCACCAGGGGCGGCTCGATGACGCCCGCGCCGTGTTCGATCGGGCCCTCGAAACGGGCAACGATCTGGGCATCTTTGCGGAAGAATACGATCCGCAACGCCGGCAGATGCTGGGCAATTTTCCCCAGGGGCTGACGCACCTGTCCCTGATTGCCGCCGCGGCGGCCATAGACGTTGTCGAGGCCGACCCAGAAACCATGACCAAAGATTCCCAAATCTGCTCGCTTTGATTCGGAGTCAGACGCCTGCCGCTGCATGTCGCATTGAAGCGGGACGGCCCGTCACCCGGGCCCGGGTCCCTCGGTCACCCGCACCAGGCTCCCCGGCCGCACCCATTCGGCGAAAGCCGCTTCGACTTGCCCGGCGGTCAACTCCAGATAGTGCCGGGCCGCCAGCAGCGGCTCTTGCAAGGGCAGGTCGAGTTCCACCCGCGCGATGAGTCCTTCGGCGATTTGACCGGTGCTCGATTCGGACAGGGGAATCTCTTTGAGCAGCATGGCCTTCGCCAGTTGCAGTTCGGAGGCCGATACCGGCTCGCGCTGCATTTGCACCAGGTTCTGCTGAACGATGCGCTGGGCCGCCGAGACTTTGGCCGGATCACTGGCATAGGAAACCAGGTAGATTCCCCGGGTCTGATCGATGTCAAAGGACGAGGACACAAAGTAAACCAGCCCGTTTTTTTTGCGCAGGTCGCGGTACAGGCGCGTGGCGTAGAACCCACCGCCCAGGACGTGGTTGCCCAGCTGCAGGGCGTAATATTCCGGGTTGGAACGACCCAATCCCAGAGTCTCGGCCAGCACGACCTTGTCCTGCACGCGGGTGTCGTTGGGAACGGTGACGGCCTCGGCCGTGCTCAGGGGCACCGGCGGCAGCTCAATCCGCGGCCGCGGACCCTCGGCGCGCCATTCGCCGAAATATCTGGAAATCAACGCCTCCTTCCCGCATAAGCCTGCGAGCCGGCTGATTGATGAGAGTTGGTTTTGTCCGGTGGCCCGCAGACTCTTCTCTTGCGGGCCACCGGACGATCGATCGCTGTTGCCTCCGGGCCGAAACCCGGTCAGCGGCTGATTCCGAGCCGGCGCCGCCGGGAGCCTCGACGCTGATTTCCGTCTCAAGTCTCCCGGGGCGCTACCGGTAAAAACAACCGCTCACTGGTTTTGCGACGGCTGCAGGACGACAAAGAAGCTGCCGCTGTCGCGCTGCGCCAAAAGAAGCAGATTGCCGCCCGACGCAACGCCCTTGATCGCCTGCTGATGCAAACGATGGTTCAATACCATCTGCGGCCTGAAGATATTCTCGCCGGCGTTTCGGGGGTATCGGTTTCGGTCTGATTCCGGGGTAGGAATCGTGAGAGGAAATCTGTCGATATTTAACCTACAGGGAGATGGACCGAGGGGGAGGAGGGAGGGTAGGGAGCAGATAGCCGCCGGCGGCTTGTCGCGGGTTTTCCTGAAAAAGTGCCGGATCAGGCAGGCGCTGTTTCACCTGAATCCGGACTAGAATTTTTGAAATTCCAGTGTTTTCGTGATAGGTACGCTTCCATGCGAACTTCAAAATGGGCCTTTTTAGGGGTGTGTTTCGTCGTTGCGGCTGTTTTCATCATCAGTAACTTTATTTCCAACCACAAAACACAAGAAACGCCATCCCCTTTGTCGCCATTCGTGCAACAACCGGTCACTTCCGGAACGGCTCCCCCTTCCCGAGCGCCACGATATATTTCCGTGAGGATGAAAAAGCCGCTTAAAACCCTTATCGCCGGCGAAACCGACAGTTTTGTGCTCGAAGCCCGGCTGGAGGGGCCGGAAGGCTCCTCTGAGAACCATCCGCTATGGGACCGGAATGCGGCAGCACCTCTGGTTATCTGGATCGCATCTCCGGATGAGAGCGGCATCGTATTTATCGATAAGCTCCACCCGGACAGGCCCCGCCATCACATTTTGATGAAATTTACCCTTCCCTCCGTATCCGATGCCACGACGCTGACAACGCAGGTGGACTATCGCGTCAACTCCCGAACCCGCGCCGGCAGTCACTCTTTTTGGATGGATGATTATGGAGAAGTGGTTGCCGCGAACGGCGACAAGATCCAAGACATGGGCATCATCAAAT
>JBAPWQ010000281.1:0-17916 GCA_049283795.1 Desulfobacterales bacterium
GGCCGAAACCGACCTTAAGGACCTGGAGAAAAGCAGTGAAGCTTGATCTGAATTTCCCGGATTTTCAAAAAGATCTGTTCAAGCTGCAAAAAAATCAACTCCAAACTTTGATCAAGTCCTTGAATAAACTCGCCAAATTAGATATCGATCAACTCCGGAACTCATCCGGGTTCAATCTTGAAAAAATCAAAAACTTGAAAACCATCGGGCAGAGAACGATTTATTCCATCCGCATCAGCAAATCCTTTCGGGCTACCCTTACTATCGATGGAGACTACCTGCGGTTTATTTCCCTGCATTCGGACCACGATTCCGCCTATTTTTAACGGGGTGACCGCAAGGGGACAAAATTTGACATGTAAGTCTTCACCGCCTGAGCCAACGGGTTGAAAGACAGCATATTCAACCGGCTTCACGTTGAAAATGCCGACGAAGGCGCCGGCATCGGTCTGGCCATCGCCGGCAAGGCCGCCCGCCTGCTGGGTGGGACGCTGCGGTGCGAATCGGTGCCCGGCACCGGCAGCACCTTCACCCTCGATCTTCCTTGTGCGGGCGTGCCATCGCGCAGCTGATATCCCACCTATAGGTTTCAAAACACATATTTCGGCTGCCGGTGTCGGTCGTTGGCGTAGGACTCTACAGCCGCTTCCCTCTGGCCTCACCAAAATCAATATCCTGAAAACGCGGCGCTTTCAAGCAGCCGACGTTTCAATCTTTTCCCTGTATCTTATTGGAAATTACCTTCCGACTACCGTCCCTGAGAAACCAAAGTAAATGCCGTCAGGTATGTATTCTCATCTCGAATCAGATAAAGTTGAGCCAACAACGAGTATCCATCCACGACTTATATCGCAAAGATGCAAAAAGGAGGATTCAATGGGACGCGTCAATTCGATCCATCCCGGCTACATCTGGACTCCGCTGGTGGCGGATCTGGCCGAGTCGTCGGGAGAAGGCGTGGAAAATTTCCAGCGCAGCCTCGATGCCAAACATCCCATCGGCCATGTCGGCGAACCCGATGACATCGCTTACGGGGCGCTCTACCTGGCATCGCACGAATCCAAGTTCGTGACCGGCAGCGAACTGGTGATCGACGGCGGCTATACGGCCCGGTAGCCAGCCCGCGCCGGCTTCCCAGTCAAAGAGGCCCGTCACTCTGCAGGGCCCAGAGTAATAGGGACTGCCCGGTTTTTCCCGGGGTTTCCCTGCAGGTGCGCGGCAGAGCGGTCGGGATTTTAGCCTCATGACAGTCTAAAATAAGGTATAAACCCTATTTATATTCTCCCGCCGAGGCGTCATGTATACGTCATAAGATGTATTATGAATTTTTTCTCGCCCCCCGGCCTTTTTCAATTCCGAAGCCACGCTGCCATTTGAATGATCCTTTAAGAAGGTGCAGCGACATAGAGTAAACGAGGAGTTATAGGGGATGGAAATACCACCGGAAATCGCCTACCGCAACATCGACAAAAGTGCCGACCTCGAGGAGCTGATTCGCGAAAAGGCGGCCAAGTTGGACGAGATCCACGACAAGCTCATCAGCTGCCGCATCGCCGTGGAAAAGGCCCAGGAGCAGAGCAGCGGCAGCCCTTACCGCGTGCGCATCGTCTTGCGCTTGCCGCCGGGAAGGGAATTGGTGGTGACCCGCGAACCCGGCGAGGGGCAGGTGAACGAAAAGGTGTCCACCGCGGTGATCAGCGCTTTCGATGCCATCCGCCGCCGCCTGGTGAAGTTTAAGCAAAAACAGCAGGGAGAGGTGAAAACCCATCCGCAGCCGGATCTGATCGGGCACGTGGTGCGACTGTTCCGGGAAAACGATTACGGATTCATCCGCTCCGTTGAAGGCCGGGAGCTGTTCTTTCACCGCAACAGCGTCCTCAACGAGGACTTCGACCGGCTGGAAATCGGAACCGGCGTCAGGTATTTTCCGGGCGAAGGCGAAAAAGGACCTCAGGCCAGCACGGTGCAGATTATCGACAAGCCGGGCGTGCGCGCGGCGAAGGTAACCGACCCGCAGGTATCTCAGCCGGCGGGGTGGGAACAGTGAGAAAAGCTGATGAGATGACATGCAGCGAAGCGTGGGCGACATCCGGCGTGCCGGGCTGAAAGCCGACGACGGGTGGTAATCGGTCGCTGCCATCATTTCTTATTTGCCGGACGATTCGCAACAATCAATAAGGCCTGTCGTCCACCGGCGTCCGGAAATGGAAAATGATGCCCCCTTTTAGATCGTGTCCCTTTGGAAACCGCGGCGCAAGGCTCCACTCCAGGCCGCAGCAGCGAGGCTAAACAATGAATGCATATTATCGGACGAACAACCGGCTGGTCATCGTTTCCAACCGGCTGCCCATCGTGCTGAAACGCGACGCCGACGGCCGCTGGCGGGCCGAATCGGGCAGCGGGGGCCTGGTAACGGCCATGGCGCCGGTGCTGAAGCACCGCGGCGGATTGTGGATCGGCTGGCCGGGGACGACGGAAGATGAAAAAATGGACCTGGAGGGTCTGTTGCGCGAGGCCGCCCGGGATTCCGGTTACACCTACCAGCCCGTGCCGATCACGAAAGAGGAATTGCGCGGTTATTATTACGGTTTTGCCAATGAAATTCTGTGGCCATTGTTTCATGATTTGCAGACGCGCTGCAATTTCGATCCACGCTACTGGAAGGTGTACCAGAGCGTGAACCGCAAATTTGCCGAGACCATCTACCGCCATACCGGCCCCGACGATCACGTCTGGATCCACGATTACCACCTCATCGGGGTGGGCCGCGAACTGAGGGACTTCGGCATCACTTCCAAAATCGGTTATTTCCTGCACATCCCCTTTCCGCCGCTCGACCTCTTCCTCAAGCTGCCGTGGCGCCACCAGATCCTCAACGCCCTGCTGGCCTATGACCTGGTCGGATTTCAGACCCAGCGCGACAAGCGCAACTTTATCCATTGCGTGCGGTCGATGCTCAAGGATGTTCCGGTGCGGGGCAAGGGCCAGGTGGTCACGGCCCAAATCGACCGGCGCGAGGTCAGGATCGGCAATTTTCCCATCAGCATCGATTTCGACGAGTTTGCGATTGCGGCCGCCGGCGCCGAGGTCGAACTGCGGGTGGCCGAAATCCAGAAAGACCTGGGCGCCGACGCCAACCGGCGGACGCTGCTGCTGGGCGTCGACCGGCTGGACTACACCAAGGGCATTCCCGAGAGGCTGGCGGCCTTCGGCAATGCGCTGGAGCGTTTTCCGCAGCTGCGGGAGAAAATCAGCCTGGTTCAGATCGTCATCCCCAGCCGGGTGCACATCCCCAAATACCGGGATCTCAAACTGCAAATAGAACGCCTTATCAGTAACATCAACGGCAAGTATGCCCAGATGGATTGGCTGCCCATCCATTATATTTTTCGCAGCGTGGACCGGCCCGAACTGCTGGCCCTCTACCGCGCGGCCGACATCGCCCTGATCACGCCCCTGAAAGACGGCATGAACCTGGTGGCCAAAGAGTACTGCGCGGCCAACGTGACCGAAACCGGGGTGCTGATCATGAGCGAATTCGCCGGCGCCGCCGCCCAGTTGCACGCCGAAGCGCTGCTCGTCAATCCTTACGATGTCGAGCAGGTGGCCGACACTATTGCCGCCGCCTGCGACATGCCGCCGGCGGAAAGACACCGCCGCATGAAAAGCCTGCGGCGCAAAGTGCGCCGACAGGACATCTACTGGTGGGTCGATTCCTTTCTCGAGGCCGTTTTCGCGCACGACCTGACCGCTTTTCCGCCGCTGGAGGATTATTTGCACACGGATCTGCAACCTGAGGAAATGAGCCTTCAGCCGGCCTGGGGACGCACCACGGCATTTATTTAAAAGCGAGTGAAATAAATTGAGGGGCGCCCTGCGCGGCGCCCTTTCTTTGCTTTAAGGGGGGCTTTCAAGAGTGGGCGGAGTGCGCGCGCCGGGCGGTATCGCGCTCTTCGAATTTGAAGATCTGCTCGACGGTTTTTTTCAGCTTGTCGAAACCGAAGGGTTTGTAGAGGATGGCGGCAGCCGCACGCGCAAACCGGGCGACTTCCGGGGTGTTCATGCCGGTCATCAGCACCACCGGCGTGTGCCGCGACTCGTGTTTTATGCCCGCCATCAGCTTCAGGCCGTTCATCACCGGCATTTGCAGATCGGTCACGACCAGATCAAAAGGACGTCGTTGAAACAGGTCGAGCGCCGCCTGTCCATTTTCGGCGGCCGCCACGTCGCAGCCGATGCCGGAAAAAAACAAAGAGAGCAGTTCAGTCGTCATCGACAACCAGAACGCGTGTGGCGGGTCCGTCATCCATGGCTGCGTTGCACATGCCGCGGGAAATATGCCTGTTAATCGTATTGCCTGCTTCTCTCATCGGCCGACCTCCTGCAATTCCGACAAAAGCCCACGCGTCAAGCACAGCTTCACGAACTGCTTTTGGGCCCGGTTTAAATCATCCGGAGCGTAGTAGTGCAAATTTTCCGGAATCCTGAATTCACGCACGTATTTTCTGATCAGCTGTCGCATTCCCCGATCGCCGTTGTGCTGATTCGTCATAAGGTCCCTCTCTCTGGTTGATGCGGGTGTCAATGCCCCTGTCATTTTTCAGTCGCCCCCTCTGCTGTGAAATTTCCGGGAAATCCAGGCGGCGCATTGACGCTTGATCGGCGTGGTGTTCTCCAACTCCACACGGTCAATAATCTACCTTCGGCGCGTGGCTGACAATGGGGTCTATCCCTTATTTTACGTTGGACGGCCGAAAAAAAATCAGAGGTTCGGGACGGGGGCTTCGCAGGTCGTCAGGTTGATTTCGCAGGGCAGTTCCAGGCATACCGACGTGCCGCGGCCCAAAGAGGAATCAAGGGTCAGTGCGCCGCCCACCACCTCGGCGCGGTCGCGCATGGACTTCAGGCCGTATCCGGTCAGTGAATCCGGATTTTTCAGCACCTCCTGCGGGTTGAACCCGCAGCCGTCGTCTTTCACACACAACCGCAGGCACCCCCTGACCTTCTCAAGGTTCACCGTCACCGTGTCGGCATGGCTGTGCTTGAGAGCGTTGTTCAAGGCTTCCTGCAGCACGCGGTAGATGACAATTTTGCTGAACTCGGGAATATCGTCTTCCTGAACGGTAAAACGCATGTCGATCCGGGTGTCGCTAAACATTTCAGCGCTGTTGCGGCAGTGCCAGCGCAAGGTGGCTATAAGGCCGAGATCATCGAGCATGGAGGGTCTGAGGCTGGTTGAAATCCGCCGCACTTCGCGGATGGTATCGTGGATGTGCTCGACGATTTTCTCAAGGGAGATCACGGTGCCGGGCGGGGCCTGGGGCATGTTCTGCAGCCGTCCTTCAACGGCGAATTTGATCGCCGCCAGGCTCGATCCAATGCTGTCGTGCAGTTCCTTGGCCATCAGCCGGCGCTCTTTTTCCTGGGTTTCGATGATTTTAAGCGACAGGGCGCGCAGGATCCGCTCCGAGCGGCGCAGCGCCCGCTCGGTTTGCCGGCGTTCGGCATTCTCGCGCTCCAGCGCCGTGACCGTCCGGGCCAGCTCGGCCGTGCGCCGTTTCACCATCTTCTCCAGTTCGTCATGGGCCTTCTTGAGGTCCGCTTTGGCCTTCAGGCGGGCTTTGCGGTCCTCGTGCCGCTGTTTGACGTCCATCAATTTCAAGGGCAGCAGCCGCAGATAGCCCTGCTTGGAGTCCTTGATGATGTAATCATACATTCCGGCCTTGAGCGCATCGATCACCAGGTATTCGGAACCGGTTCCGGTCAGCATCACAAAGGGCGGCAGGTCGGAGTTTTGCTGCAGTTGCTTGTAGGCCGCCAGGCCGTTGAGCCCCGGCAGGTTGAAGTCCACCACCACCAGGTCGAAGGATTCGCTGCCGCCCTGCATCGCCGCCGGAATGTCTTCGGCGCGCTCGCGCACGTCCAGATGAAAGGGAATCTCGGAATCTTTAAGAGCCCTTTCAATTGCCCGTTGATCGTGGACGCTGTCTTCCACCAGCAAGATTCGAAGTTGAGATGGTTGCTTGATATTGATCATCTTGGCAAAGGCCAATGGCTTGAGATGCAGTGTGCGGCTGTAGATTGTGAATTCATTTCAGGAATCGTACTCCGGCGGCCATAAAGGGGCCATACTGCCCTTCCCTTATTTTATCGGTGATCGATGAGTATTCTATGATTGCAGGGCATTTCCGGCGGCCGCGGCGTCGATGCTTTCGGAACAGGCATTTTTCAGCGCGGTGTAAGAAATAGCCCGGTTTTTCTACCCGCTGCCGCATTAGAAGCAGCCCAACACGCGGCGATTAACAGATGGGGTTCATTGTCCCAATATTGGACATGACTTCCCGAATGCTCGCCCCTGAATTATCGGATTCACCCCACCGTTATGATGCTTTGCCAATCGTACAGCTTCTCTGTCGTATACCCTAAAATCCTGTCGTTACTGTATTTTAACATCGCCGGGGGCATTCGGTGACTGCCCCCGGATCGTTGCGGGTCACTATGCATATCGCCCCATGGCACACAAATTGCTCGATGTATCGTCGATCGGTATCACGCGTCACTCTTTATCCTTGTCATAATCCCAAAAAAAACAGACCGTTAAATTGAAGCCGGCCATGCATGAAAATCTGTTTTCCCCCTTGAAAATGAGGGCAACCGAATTGCCGAACCGCATCGCCCTGTTGGCCCATCGCACCAATTTCGGTAAATCCGGGCGGATTACGGACCGGCACATCGCCTATTACCGGCGGCGGGCCCAGGGCGGATGCGGCTTGATCGTCGTGGGGGAACTGGCGGTGCACCCGGATGACCGCCCGTGGGAAACCTTGATCGAGGTGCATCGCCCGGAGGTGACGGCGGACTTTCAAAAACTCACCGATGCCGTCCATCATTTCGATACCCGGATCATGGCCCAGTTGAACCATCGCGGATTTCAGAGCAGCGGCCACGTGACCCGCAAGGCGATTTTAGGGCCTTCCGCCGTCGCCGATATCGTCTTCGGCGAGACGTGCAAACCGATGGAGCCCGAAGACATGGACGCCGTTGCGCAGGCCTTCGGACGCGGCGCCGATCGGGTCCGGCAAGGCGGGTTCGACGGGCTCGAAATCGACATGGGGCCGGAATCGTTGCTGCGCCAGTTCCTGTCGCCTATCAGCAACCACCGCGGCGACGAATACGGCGGCAGCCTCGAGAACCGGATGCGCTTTCCCTTGAAAGTACTCGAGACCGTTCGCGCCGCTGTGGGCAGCGATTTCACCATCGGGGTCTGTCTGTGCGCGGATGAAAAATTCTGGGGCGGCATCAATCCCGAGGAGTCCGTGCAGATGGCCCGGGTTCTGGAGGACACGGGCGCGGTGGATTTCATCAATGTCGCCGTGGGCACCTACTATAATCTGCACCTGATCATGCCCTCCATGCACATCCCCTTCGGATTCACCGTCGAGCTGGCCGAACAGATCAAAAACGGGATCGGCATTCCCGTGATGGCCAGCTACCAGATCGGCTTTCCGGGCAAAGCCGAACGGCTCATTGCGGACGGCAAAGCGGATATGGTGGGATACGTGCGGGCCATGATCAGCGACCCCGACATGGTCAATAAGGCGCGTGAAGGCCGAATGGCCGATATCCGTTACTGCGTCAAAGACAACAAGGGGTGCATCGGCCGGATCAATCAATCCAAGGCTTTGGGATGTATCCAGAACCCCCGGGTCGGTCTCGAGCCCTTGACCGGCGACGAGTCCTGGCCCCCTGCCCGCCAGAAGAAAAAGGTCATCGTCGTGGGCGCAGGACCGTCCGGCATGGAAGCCGCCCGGGTGGCCCACGAACGCGGTCACGATGTGACGCTCTACGAGAAGGCGGACAGCGTGGGCGGACAGGTCAAGCTCATTGGCAAGCGTCCCGGACGCGACGCTATGCAGGGGGTGACCCGCTATCTCAGGCACATGCTGATCGAGCACGGCGTACCGATTAAAAGGGGCGTGACGGCCACGCCGGAACTGATACTTGAACAGGCCCCGGATGCGGTGGTGGTGGCCACGGGCTCCGTACCCATTTCAAGGCCCTTCCCCGGCGATTACGGGCCGCCGACCGTTTTGACCGGCTGGGATGTCATCCAGGGCACCCACCCGGTGGGCGAAAAGGTGCTGTTTATCGATGAAGACGGCGGGCACCACGCCATGGCCACGGCGGAGCTGCTGGCCGAGCAGGGCAAAAAGGTGGATATGGTGACCAGCGATCTGTTCATCGGCATCGAACTGGCCCCGCGCGGGGAACTTTATTTGGGACGTCAGCGCCTGCTGCAAAAGGGGGCCACCTTCAGAACCGATCTGGAAATCCTGGAAATCGCTACGGGCAACGGCGGGCCGCGCGTCAAGGCGCGGGACATTTACACCAACGAAACCATCCTATTCGAAGGCTACGATACGGTGGTCCTGGATGTGGGCAACGAGGTCGATGACGGGCTCTACCACCAGCTGAAAGGCCGGGTCAAAGACGTCTACCGGACCGGGGATTGCGTTGCGCCCAGGGGAATCGACATGGCGATTATCGAAGGCAGACGGGTGGGAGAACTGTTGTGAGCGAATTCAAGTATCTTTTTTCACCACTCAAAATCGGCGCCACGGTCGTGCCCAACCGGATTCACTTCGCCGCCCATATGACCAACTACGCGGTGGACAATCTGATCAGCGACCGGCACATCCATTATTACCGCGAGCGGGCCAAGGGCGGCGTCGGGTTGATCACCACCGAGGAGATGGGGATCCATCCCACGGATCACCCCTATGACAAGCTGGTGGATGTCTACGAACCGGAGGTGATTCCGGGTTTCAAACGCCTGACCCGTGCCATTCACGACTACGACACCAAAATCTTCGCCCAGCTCAACCACAACGGCATGCAAGGCGACGGCAAGATCTCGCGCCTGCCGGTGTGGGGACCGTCGCCCGGCAAGGATCCCATCTTCCGCGAAACCTGCAAGGCCATGGAAATAGAGGATATCCGCGAATGCATCGACTATTTCGCGATCTGCGCCAAAAATGCAGTGGAAGGCGGGTTTGACGGCATCGAGCTTCAATTGGGGCACAGTTCCCTGATCCGGCAGTTTCTTTCACCGCTGACCAATCACCGCCAGGACGCCTACGGCGGGAGTATGGAGAACCGGTGCCGGTTCGCCCTCGAAGTGATCGATACGGTCCGCAAGGCCGTGGGCGCCGATTTTACCCTCGGGGTGCGCCTCAATGCCGACGAGATGCACCCCCGCGGCGGGCTGACCCATGCAGACGCCAAACAGGTGGCCATGCGGCTGGAGGCCTCCGGGCGGCTCGACTTTCTGGACCTCAGCCTGGGCACCTTCTACAACCTTTTCCTGGTGGAAGGCTCCATGCACACCCCGCTGGCGTACACGGTGCCATTGTCGGCCGGCATGCGGTCGGTGGTCAAACTGCCGGTGTTCTGCACCAACCGCATCAACGACCCCCACCTGGCGGAGAAGATCCTGGAAGACGGCCAGGCCGATATGATCGGTATGGTGCGGGCCCTGATCTGTGATCCGGAGCTGCCCAACAAATCCATGGAAGGCCGGACGGACGACATCCGCAACTGCATCGCCTGCAACCAGGGCTGCATCGCCCGCATGGGACTCGGCTACCGTCTGGGCTGCCTGCACAACCCGGCCGCCGGCGAAGAAGAAGCCCTTGGCATCGGCACCCTCAAACCCGCCGAAACCCCCAAAAAGGTTGTCGTGGTGGGCGCGGGGCCCGCCGGTCTCGAAGTGGCCCGGGCGGCCACCTTGCGCAAACATCGCGTCATCCTGCTCGAAAAGTCGGCCGAGGTCGGCGGCCAGAACATCATTGCCGGAAAAGCGGCCGGCAGGCAGGAGATCACCGGCGTCACCCGCTGGCTGGTGAGCCAGTTGAACAAGCTCGATCTCGACATCCGACTGGGCGTCGAAGCCAGCGCGACGATGGTGCTCGAAGAACGGCCGGATGTCGTGGTGATCGCCACCGGTTCGACCCCTAAAACCGCGCCGTTTCCCGGCGAATACGGTCCGCCGCAAGTGGTGACCACCGTGCAGATTCTCACGGGTGAGATCGAGGCCGGCGACAAGGTGCTGCTCATCGACCAGGACGGCCATCATCAGGCCACCGGCACGGCGGAGCTCCTGGCGGATCGCGGCAAAAAGGTTCACATGCTTACCGCGGCGCTGTTCATCGGATCGGCCCTGGGCCCCCTTCAGGATCTCTACCTCACCCGCAGCCGGCTGGCCAAAAAAGGGGTGACCTTCACCCCCGACATCGCGGTGCTCGAGATCCAGGGCACCCTGGTCAAGGCACTGAACGTCTATTCCAACGAATTGATCGATTTCGACGGTTACGATACGGTGGTGCTGGCCGCGGGCAACGTCGCCAACGACAGCCTTTATTTTGAGCTGAAGGGCAAAGTGGACGAACTGTACCGGGTCGGCGACTGCGTGGCGCCCCGGAAAACGGACATGGCCATTATCGAAGGCCACCGCATCGGCAGAACCATATAGGCGGCGGCCATCCACAAATGGCCTTTATTCCACTGGGTCCCGCCGCGGGATGCGGCTTTGCCCGGCGAACTACGCCACATTTATGAATTGGACACTCAACAGTGCCACAAGATAACCAAGGATGGGCACTAGGAGGGGCCATGTTCGATATCTGGATATTCGTTCAGCACAGAGACGACGAAATCGAGGAGGCCACCTACGGTCTTGTCGCCGAAGCCAGGCGGCTCCTCGCACAGCCGGGCAAAGCCGGTCGGGTCACGGGCGTCGCTCTGGGACCCATTTCCGACTCGGTGCTGGAAACACTCGGAAACTATGGCGTCGACCGGGTGCTGCATGTCTCCAACGCCCGGATGAATCGCTATCAGGGCGAAATCTTCGGCCGGGCGGTATTTGGTCTCGTGCAAAAAGAAAATCCGGCCCTCCTGCTCATGGCCCAGGCATCGGAAACCGAGGACCTGGCGCAGCGGGTGGCCGCCTTGATGAAAACGGCCCTGGTCACCCGCACCATGGATTTTTCCATGACGGCCGACGGCAACGCCCGCGCCATTCGACCGGTGGCCAATGGGTATCTTTTCGAAGACGTGGCCCTCGCTGCCTGCCCGTCACCCATTGCCCTGTTTCTGCCTTCCGTGCTGCTCGATACGAAACCCGACCGGGAAGCCGCGGCCGCGGTAATCGATGTTCCAGTCCCGGAACCGGCGGATGACCCGAAAACCCGCACCGTACAGGTTATCGAAGCCGCACCGGAAGACCTGGACCTGGAAGAAGCCGACATCATCGTGGCCGGAGGCCGGGGCGTCGGCAAGGGAGCATCCTTCGATGTCGTCCACGCATTGGCCCGGGCCATCGGCGGTTCGGTGGGCGGCACCCGGCCCATCATCGACTGGGGCGTCCTGCCCTACGAACGCCAGATCGGCCAGACCGGCAAGTATGTCTCCCCCCGACTGATCATCAACTGCGGCATCTCAGGTGCCAATGAATACACGGCGGGCATGGAAAAATCTCAGCAGGTCATCGCCATCGATCTCAACCCGCGGGCCCGGATGTTTCGGTTTGCCGACCTGGGTGTGGTCGGCGATGTCCATGAAATCCTGCCCCTGCTGATCTCCCGAATCGAGGATCAGAAATGAATCGATACCTGTTCAAATTCTTCTGCGGTTACACCGTGGTGATCCCCATGGCCATCGCCGTATTGATCGCCGGGCATGCGCGGGCATCCGAAACTAAAGCCGCGACGGCCTACACCCCTGCGGACTGCATCGAGTGCCATCGAACGGGGAGCAAGGAAAGCGGGCTTCATATTTCCGCCGAAGAATATGAAGCCTCCGTCCACGGCCCGCAAATCACCTGCCAGGAGTGCCACACCGGTGTGGTTGACGATCAACACCAGAGCACCAAGGGCTCGGGGGCTGTGGACTGCAGCGCCTGCCACGAACAGGAAAACCGGCACGGTCTGAAGGGTCCGGAAGAACAGCGTCCCCATTGCTACGACTGCCATACCCGGCATCACGTGTTATCGAAGACCGATCCGGCGTCCGCCGTCCATCCCGATCAACTGGCAAGCACCTGCGCCGGTTGCCATCCGGCGGCATCCGGTGAAACCGATTTTTTCGCGTGGTTTCCCTCTTACCGGATCGCTTCCCACAACAAGGCGGATTTTGCCAACGCCTATGAAAAAGACAATTGCCTGGGATGTCATCAGGGCGCCGCCGCGCACGGCGAGGAAGCACCGATCAACGCGCAGGACTGTTACAAATGCCACCGGTCACCGGTGGCGGCCGACGCCTTGTGGGGATATATGCATCCCAAGCCGGTCGTGAAGACGCAGCCGGCCGTTTTTACCGCTGCATCGATCTATCAGGTCTTTGTCGCCATCGGTCTGATCGCGCTCCTGGGCAAGTTTTTGGACCTTGTCTTCGACCGATTCTCGCGGAAGTCGGACCGGTAAATCGAAAAACGATGGGGAGTATTCAGTTGCAGAGGAGATAAGCGGTGCAGGCATTGTTAACCTCATTTGACTTGTTGTTGATCGCGGCGGCATTTTTCATCCTGGCGGCCGGATTGACCCGGCGCTGGGCGTTGTGGCGGACAAGGAAACCGGCCGGCATCTCCGGCGACTGGCAAGCACTGAAGACCGCCTTGACAGCGCAGCGCAACATTCTGAAAAGGCCATCGGTGGGTGGCGCGCATTTGGCGGCATTCTGGGGCGTTGTAATTCCCCTGGTCGTGATCATTCTGGCTCAAATCGGGTTTATCATCCCCCAGGCGCCGGCCAGGCTGCTCTCTTTGGTTCAGGACCTGGCGGGCCTGGCGCTGCTGCTCGGCACCCTGTTCCTGCTGGTTCGACGAATAGGGCGCACGGATGTCCAAGGGCCCTCGCGCACCCTGCTGCCCATGGTACTGCTGCTGGCCATCCTTGTTTTCGGATTTCTGGCCGAAGGCGCCCGGCTGAGCATCCTCCCGGGCGACGGGTTTCCGTGGCCCTCGCCCATGGGATGGGTTTTTTCCCTCATATCCCCGCCCTCGCCGGTCTTCATGCAGATGATGATCCGCCTTCATTTCCTTGCCGTGCTCGCTCTCATCGCGGCCATTCCGTTTACCTTCATGCGCCATGCCGCAGCCTCGCCCCTGAACGTATTTTACAGGAAGCAGGGCGCCAGGGCTGCGTTGACGCTCCCGGCGATCGAAAACGGCGAGATCGGTGCAAAAACGGTGGAAGACCTTTCCTGGAAACAGATGCTGGATGCCGAAGCCTGTGTCGCCTGCGGCAGGTGCGACGAGAACTGCCCGGCCGCCATCTCCGGCAAACCCCTGTCCCCCCGGAAGATCATCCGAAATATCCGGGAACAGATGGAGACGGTTACCGCCGATCAAAAGCGACTACGGAATGTACCGGGAAACGTACCCGAACCGCTGCTTCTGGAAAACGCCGTCACCGCGGATGAAATGTGGGCCTGCACCTCCTGCATGGCCTGCGTGGAACATTGCCCGGTCTTTATCGAACCCCTGGACAAGATCATCGACATGCGGCGGTATCAGGTCATGGGCGAGGCCCGGCTGCCGGCCGAAGCCCGGCCGATGATCCGGAATCTGGACCTCTACGGCGATGTTCAGGGCAAGGGCGTGGCCCACCGGACGGACTGGGCCATGAACCGGGAAGTTCCCCGGATGTCCCGGGCCCCGGATCAAAGCGGATTCGATGTGGACACCCTCTTGTGGGTCGGCTGTTCCGGGGCATTTCATCCCCGGAACCAGGAGACCAGCCGGGCCATGGTGAAGATCCTAAAGGCCGCCGGCATCCGGTTCGCCATATTGGGAAAAGAGGAGATGTGCTGCGGTGATCCCGCCCGGCGATTGGGCGACGAGATCCTCTTCCGGAAACTGGCCCGGGCGAACATCGCCCGATTAAACCATTATCAGGTGCAAAAAATCGTCACCCTGTGCCCTCACTGCCTGAACACCCTGAAAAATGAGTATCCGGATCTGGGATGTAAAATGGAAGTGATTCATGCCACGGAACTGGTCATGACCCTGATCCGTGACAAACGCATCACCCTGAAGTATCCCGTGGCGGATAAAGTGGCCATCCACGATGCCTGCTATCTGGGTCGATATAACCAGGTGTATCAGCCGCCGCGGGATATCTGCCGGGCCGTGCCGGGCACCCGCCTCACGGAACCGGCGCGCAGCCGGGACAGCGGCTTCTGCTGCGGTGGTGGCGGCGGACGGATGTGGCTGCACGAGAACATCGGTCAAAACATCAATGTGGTCCGGGCCGAGGAGTTGGCAAAGACCGCTGTCGATTTGATCGGCACCGCCTGCCCCTATTGCCTGGTCATGCTGGACGACGGCGTGAAATCCCTCGAACTGGAAAAACCGCCGAAAGTGGCCGACATCATCGACATCGTCGCCGCCGCTATGGGCTAAAAACTTGGGGGGGCTGGAAGATGGGAAGGCGAATGGCTAAAGGCGCAAGGCAAAGGGCGAAAGGATGACGGCGCAAAAAGATGGGAATTGGGGGCTGGGAAGCGCGGAAGCGGGAAGCGGGATTGGTGGAGTACGGTAGTACTGGAGTGCTGGAGTGGTGGAGTGATGGATCATTGGGATCCTGGAGTGATGGAGTGGTGGAAGATGGGAAATTAGGAAGGCTAAAGGCAAAGGGCGGGTAGTTGGAATGTAGGAATACTGGAAGGTTGGAAGACGGCGGGGCAATGAGGACGACTCATGTGTTGTGAGATGAGAAGAACCAGTCTCATTATTGGCTCCGAGAACCATGAAATAAATTTGACCTACTTTGTTGCAAGCCGAGGATGAAATGAAAATCATCGTCTGTGCCAAGCAAATTCGACACACCTATGCGAGAACGGGAATATCGCCCGAATCACACTACATCCGCCCCGAAGACGGGGTTTATCGCGTTAACCCTCACGATGAAGCGGCCCTGGAATTGGCCCTGCGCCTGAAAGACGAACACGAAAACATCACCGTCGTGCTGCTCACCCTGGGGCCGATGATCGCCGAAGAGGAGATTCGACGGTGCCTGGCCACCGGTGCCGACGACCTGTATCAGATCAACCTCACCGGGCACCCGCCTGATGCGTCAGACCCCCTGGATCAGCCCGACCCGTGGGTCAAATCGGATCTCATGGCCCGAGCCGTGAAAGACCTCGAGGGGGATCTGGTGCTCTGCGGCAAATCATCTCTCGATAAAGGCAGCGGCCAAGTGGGAGCGCTGCTGGCACATCGCCTCGACCTGCCCTTTGTGTCGGCCATCACAGATCTTACGAT
Source organism: Desulfobacterales bacterium (assembly GCA_049283795.1). Taxonomy (GTDB): domain Bacteria; phylum Desulfobacterota; class Desulfobacteria; order Desulfobacterales; family SG8-13; genus JARFQH01. The sequence continues at coordinate 15,320 of JBAPWQ010000281.1, forward strand.
AACTGATTTTTCCACGAATAAAACCGACGGCACCCTTCAGGTGCAGCGCAGCGCCGGTCGCGGGGTTCGAGAAATCATCGCCTGCCGGCTGCCGGCCGTCTTCAGCGTGGATCTGGGGCCCGATCTCCGGTTGCCCAAATTTGCCAAGCGACACTGGGCCGCGGCCTATGCTCCGCGGCAATTGGATTACGGCGCCGACGTCGATGCCCCAAAGATGGTCTGCGCCCACCGGTTTCAACCGCGCCCCCGTCCGAAGATCGTCCCCGCGCCGGACAGCCGCCTGCAGGCCTACGAGCGCATCATGCAGCTTCTCGCCGGCAGCAAAGTGGAGAAAAAAGGAGACGTGCTGACCGGGAGTCCTGAATCTCAGGTCGAGGGCATTATCGCTTTTCTGAGAGCCAATAACTTTCTCGTATCGACCAATGCAGACCCATAACCGCCCATTGACCTTTCGGTTGAGACCTTCAGCCCGATACCACCGCCTGCCGGACGGGAAGGCGGCGCTGGTGCTGCTCTTCCCGCTGCGGGCGGTGTTTGTTCATGCTTCCTGGCACCCGGTGCTGGCTTGCCTGGGCCACGATGAGTGGGAGCCGCTGGATCGTATCGCCGCAGCGGTTGCCCCTGTTCCCCCCGAGAAGGTCGAGTTCTTCCTGAACACCCTGGTCCAGAAGGGGTATGTCGCCCAGGAAGGCTTTCCCTCGCTCGATGAAGCCGAGTATCCGGCGGTGTCCGTCATCATACCGGTCAGAAATCGGCCGGCGGAGATCACCGCCTGCCTCAGTTCATTGAACCGCCTCGATTATCCGGCCGAAAAGCTGGAGATCATCGTGGTGGACGATGCCTCCGAAGATGCAACGCCCGAAGCGGTGACGCAATTCCCCGCGGCGCGCCTGCTCCGGATGCAGCATCACCGCCAGGCATCTTTTTGTCGAAATCGGGCCGCCGAAGCTGCCCGGGGCGACATCCTGGCATTCATCGATTCGGATTGCCTGGCCGATCCCACCTGGCTCAAGGAATTGGTGCCTGCGTTTCGAGACACGTCACTCGGCGCACTGGGCGGCCGGGTCGATGCCGCCTGCGAAGAAAACGGGCTGGACCGGTACGAAGAGGTCAAGTCGTCCCTAAAAATAGGGGCCTGGTTCAAGCGGTCCGAACAGGCCGAACGGTTTTTTTATGTGCCCACCTGTAATTTCCTGGTGCGAAGAGAGGCTTTTTTAAGCCTGGGCGGCTTCCGGGAGACCCTGTATGTGGGCGAGGATGTCGATTTATGCTGGCGGTTGCAAGACGCGGGACATATTTTGGAATATCGGCCCATGGGAAGGGTGGCCCACAAGCATCGGAACCGCCTCACCGCCTTTTGCACCAGACGCTTCGATTACGGGACCTCCGAACCCATGCTCCAGCAGTTGCACACCGGCCGGGTGAAAACCCTGTTTCTGCCTTGGCCCGAATCCCTTTTCTGGCTGACGGTCGTCCTGTCGATGGCCCTGAAAACCACCCTTCCTCTTTTTCCGGCCGCGGGGTTGCTTCTGGTGGACGGTATAAGAAAACACGGCAAACTGAAGGCCCGGCAGATCCCTGTCACACGATGCCAGGTTTTCACCGCCATCATCCGCGGTTATCTATCCTTCGTCTATCACTGCTGCAGTTTTATATCCCGTTATTATCTGGTCGTCGTGCCGGTGGTCTTGCTCTTTTCTCCACTGACCGCCGCCGTCATTTTCGGGATGCATCTGACAGCCGGCGTTGTAGAATATATGGTCAAGAAACCGCGCCTGAATCCGTTGTCGTTTTTGCTCTTTTTCACTCTGGAACAGGCATCCTATCAATCCGGTGTGTGGTGGGAGTGCATTCATAGGGTCAACTTCCACCCGGTGCTGCCGCGGATCATTCATAAGCGCATGGACTCGAAAATGTAAACGGAAATTTGAAACTTGAAACTTGCAAAGCGGAAAGAAGAATCGATCCGAGATATCCAATGCGAACAGGTTTGTGATTTCGAATTCTGCCCCTTGTGATTGATTTGGTGGTTGTTATTTGTGCTTTGGAATTTTTCCCGGAAGCTTAAACCAAAAGGTTCAAAGGTTCACCGCTCAGCGTTCGGGGTTGAAGGATTGAAGTCTTTTATTAAACCTGAACCCAGAACCTTGAACCCTAAACCCATAACCCGAGAGGAGACATCACATGCCGAAGTACATCATCGAACGCGAACTGCCGGGAGCCGGCGCACTCGGAGACGATCAGATTCAGGGCATTTCACAAAAATCATGCCAGGTACTGGGCGAATTGGGACCCCAGATTCAATGGGTTGAAAGCTTTGTCACCGATGATAAAATCTATTGCGTTTATATTGCCCCCAGCCAGGAATTGATCGAAAAGCACGCGCAGCAAGGCGGCTTCCCGGCCAACAAAATCTCGAAAGTCAGGCGAATGATCGATCCGACGAGCGCCGAAGGATAAACCACTATCTACCAAAGGAGATCACTCATGGCGGATGGCAAAGTCACCGTGATCGCACGGATCAAGGCCAAACCGGGACTGGAAGAGACAGTGAAGAAAGAAGTGATGAAGCTGGTATCACCGACCCGTGCGGAAGC
>JBAPWQ010000282.1:0-1778 GCA_049283795.1 Desulfobacterales bacterium
ACGACGACCGAGGCCGAAAAGGCCCCGGCCGTTATTTTGCATCCGGAGGTCGGACAATCCCTGGCCGAGCAGGCCGGGAAGGTCAAGGCGGACTTCGTCAAGCAGGCCCGATCGCTTTTCTACCGCACCCCTCTCGGCTGGGACCTGCAGACGATCAGGGACCTGTATCGCTGGACCATCGGTCTGCCGCTCCAGATACCGCAGCTGGCGCAGAAAATCATGGAGCAGGGCCGGCTGCTCGGGCTGGCCGGTTCGCTTCTGGTGCTCACCTTCATCGGGGCCGTGGTCTACAGCCTCACCGGGCGCAAAAAGGTGCTGGCGCGGATGATCGCCGTCCTGACGCCTTTCGAGAAAAAGGTGCCGGCCGCACTCTACCCCTTTTTTGTTTCGCTCATGAAAGTCCTGGCCGCGGCCCTGCTGCCGCTGCTTCTTTTGGCCGCGTTTTCCCTGATCGATGCCTTCATCAAATACCAACTGGTCTGGTTTCAACTGACCGGCAAATTCTTGGGCCTGTGGGCCGCCGGGGCCCTGGTCATCGGGGTCCTCAAAGAGGCTTTGACCGGGAATCTATTTCCCAGAACCGCCGTTTACGGCAAGCGCGTCTTCACCTTCGCCCGGCTGGTCGTGTTGTTTGCAATGGCCGGCATTGCCGGGATTTGGGTCATCGAGGCCTTTCAGATTCGGGCCGACATCGGGGCCTTCTTGAAATTCGTCATTTCGGTTTCGATCGTCATCGTTCTCTTCTCGTTGCTCATGATGAAAAAGACCCTGCTGTCGCTGCTGCCCGACCTGCCGGATCGCTTCTACCAGGGCTTCGTCCGCATGATGGTGCGGCTCTTCTACCCCTTCATCATCTTTTCGTTCGCCGTAGCCCTGCTCTGGTGCCTCGGTTACCGCCAGTTCGGCAAGGTCATCCTGCTGAAGACCTGGTCGACCCTCGGCACCTATCTGCTCATCTTGTGGGCCTATAACATATTGCGGGGCTGGCTCGCCCGGTGGTACGCGGGCAAGGATTATCGCGATGAAACCGCCGCTTTTCTCTTCCGCTCGTTAAAAACCCTGCTGCTGTATGCCACCGTGCTCGCCACGGCGGCCATCATCCTCAACCTGCTCGGTTTTCTCGAGCCGCTGCAGCGCTTGATGTCGTTTCCGGTGATCACGCTGGGCAAAACCCCGATCACGCTCTGGCTTATCCTGAAGGCCGTTCTGATCCTGCTGACGTTCGTGTTTGTCTCGCGCCTGTTGCGGGCGTATCTCGACTACCGGGTGTACCCGTCCCTGGGCATCGACTCCGGGCTCGGCTATGCCTTGAACATCTCTTTGAATTACCTGCTCATCGCGATCGGCATGTTGATTTCCCTCAAGGCGGTCGGCCTGGACCTGCGCTTCCTGCTGGTTTTTGCCGGTGCGGCCGGTATCGGCATCGGCCTCGGGCTGCAGCACATGGCCGCCAACGTCATCAGCGGATTCAACCTGATTTTCGGGGGCAAAGTCCGCAAGGGCGACTGGATCGAGGTGTCCGACACCCTGGGGTATGTGACCGACATCTTCCTGAACTCCACCCGCATCCGCACCCGCGACAATATCGAGTACCTGATTCCCAACTCGAACTTCGTTTCCAACACGATCGTCAATTACTCGCTCACCTCATCCCTGATCCGGGTCGCCATACCGGTGGGCGTTTCCTACGACGCCAACCCGCGGGCGGTAGAGAAGATCCTGCTGGAGGTGGCGGCAAAAGAGCCGATGGTCACCGACTTCCAGGCGCCGGTGGTCCG
>JBAPWQ010000283.1:0-18553 GCA_049283795.1 Desulfobacterales bacterium
TCGGCGCCCGGCATTGCGGAAGGCGCCCGCGAGCCGGCGACGAAAAATTCCGGCCGCAGCGAAGACGGCGGCGGCATATTTAAACGGCTGCGGCGCGGCCTGGCCCGAACGCGGCAATTGCTGACCACCGATCTCGACGAGCTTTTCGCAGAGAACAAGGGTGTCGGCGACGAGATGCTCGAGGACCTCGAAGAAATCCTGGTCACGGCCGACCTCGGTGTTCAAACCGCCACCGCCCTCATCGAGCACGTCGGGCGCAAGGCCGCCCGCATCGGCGATGGGGCCGCGCTCAGAAAGGTGCTGCAGGAAGAAATCCTGGCGCTGTTGACCAAAGAGCCGCCGGCGCCCGCCGCCGCCTTTTCGCGGCCGCACGTCATCATGGTTGTCGGCGTCAACGGTGTCGGCAAGACCACCACCATCGGCAAACTGGCCGCGCGGTTCGCGCGCGAGCAAAAAAAGGTCCTGATTGCCGCGGCCGACACGTTTCGCGCGGCCGCCGTCGAGCAACTCGCCATCTGGGCCGACAGGTCGGGCGCGGATTTCGTGCGCCACAAAGACGGCGCCGACCCGGCCGCCGTGGCCTACGACGGGGTCGAAGCGGCGGCGGCCCGCAACGCCGACGTCGTGCTGGTGGACACCGCCGGTCGGCTGCACACCAAGGTCAACCTGATGGAGGAACTCAAAAAAATAAAGCGCTCGATCGCTAAAATCATGCCCGCCGCCCCGCACGAGGTGCTGCTGGTGCTGGATGCCACCACCGGTCAGAACGCCCTGTCTCAAGCCCGGCTGTTCGACGAGGCCCTGGGGGTGACCGGCATCGCCTTGACGAAACTGGACGGCACCGCCAAGGGCGGCATCGTCATCGGCATCCACGACCAGTTGAACATTCCGCTGCGCTATGTCGGGGTCGGCGAGACGCTCGAAGACCTGCAGGTCTTCGAACCGCGGCGGTTTGTCGAGGCGCTTTTTTGAGACAAAAAGGGCAGGCACATAGGCCTGCCCCTATGGTTTTGAACCCTTAACCCAGAACCTTGAACCCAGAACCCCCTTTAGTGTGTCACCCGGAAATCGGCCATCTCGCCGGTGTATGTCTCCCATTCGACAGCCACGTTGTCCACGACCGCCCGGGAGGGTCCCGTACGGCACCAGTCCAGCATCTTTTCGACCCGGGGCCGCTCGCCTTCGATGACCGCCTCGACCGTGCCGTCGCGCCTGTTTCTCACCCAGCCGTTGACGCCGCAGCGCTGGGCGGCCCGCTGCGTCTCCACCCTGAAGAATACCCCCTGGACGATTCCGGAAATAACGATATGAACCCTGGCCTGTTTCTCCATGATCAGATCTCTTGAATTTTTTTTAAAGTACCGTTATATTTACGATTTACTTTATTGACACGATGATCTGTATTTTGTACAATACGTACTTATATTACAGAATAAACGATTTGTACAAAAGGTGATACGTCATGTTAAACAAAATATCGGCTGCTGATGCAAGAAAAAAATTTGCAAATATTATCAACAGGGTCGCATACGGAAAAGAATCCTTCGTATTGACGAGACGGGGCGAAGCGCTTGCTGCTATTGTTTCAATGGAGGATTTAAAGCTCCTGCAGGAAGTTGAAGAACAAATGGATATTGATGATGCCTGGAAGGCTCGAAACGAGTCAGGTGAAAATATTTCGTGGGAAAAGCTTCGAGAGGAGCTTGAACTTTGAAATATAGAGTCGAATTTAAAAGTTCGGCAGCTAAAGCACTCAAGAAAATTCCAAAATCAGACCAAAGGCGAATACGCGATAGAATCGATAGCCTTTCTAAAAATTTGCCGGATACCGCCATCACAAAAATGAAAGGCGACAATCCCTTTCAGAGGATCAGGGTTGGGGATTATCGGATTATTTATGAGATCCACGGCGATATTCTGGTAATTATGGTTTTAAAAATTGGTCACCGAAAAGAAGTTTACAGGAGACTCTCCTAACCGATCAGCCGGCGCAACTCCTCCTCGTCGATGACGGGCACCCCCAACTCTTCGGCGCGCTGCAGCTTGGAACCCGGGGCGCTGCCGGCAACCAGGTAATCGGTGTTGCGGCTGACCGTGCCGCTGACCTTTCCGCCCGCGGCCGCGATCATTTCCTTGGCCTGGCGCCGGTTCAGGCCGGCGAGCGTGCCGGTCAGGACGAAAGTCAGGCCGGCCAGGGTGGCCCGCTGCCCTTGGTCTTCGCGCCGGATGACCACACCGTTTTGCCGGAGCCGCCCCAGCAAATCCCGGTTTTCCGGGCGGCTGAAAAAAGTCGCGACACTGTCCGCCACGATCGGGCCGATCCCTACGATGGCTGCGAGGTCTTCGCGGGCAGCCTGCGACACATCTTCGAGCGTCGGAAAGTGACGGGCCAGTATCCTGGCGATGTGTTCGCCGACGTGGCCGATCCCGAGCGCGTATAAAAACCGTTCCAGTGAAACTTGGCGGCTCTGGTCGATGCTCTCGATCAGGTTGCGGGCCGACTTGGCCGCCATGCGTTCCAGGCCTTCGAGCGTCTGTCGATCCAGCGTGAAAACATCCGCAAAGGAGGCCAGGATCTTTTTTTCGACCATCTGGTCGATGATTTTGTCTCCCAGCCCGTCGATGTCGAAGGCCCCCTTGGAAGCGAAGTGCCGCAGGCGCTCCTTGATCTGGGCCGGGCAGTTGGCGTTGACGCAGCGGGTGGCGGCCTCATTCTCCGCGCGGACGACCGCCGCACCGCAGGCCGGACAGGTCTTCGGCATGTCAAACCGGATTTCCGCGCCGCTGCGCCGGGACTCGATCACCTTGACGACTTCGGGGATGACATCCCCGGCGCGCTGGACCAGCACCTGGTCGCCGATCCTGACATCCTTTTTCCGGACCTCGTCCTCGTTGTGCAGGGTGGCGCGGCTGACCGTGACGCCGCCGACCCGCACCGGCTTGAGGTGCGCCACCGGCGTCAGTTTTCCGGTGCGCCCGACCTGGACCTCGATGGCTTCGACGGTGGTCGTGGCCTGGACGGCCGGGAATTTATATGCCATCGCCCAGCGCGGGTTCCGGGACGTGCTGCCCAGCCGCAGCTGATCGGACAGGCGGTCGACCTTGATGACCAGGCCGTCGATTTCATACGGCAGGCCGTGACGCTTTTCCTGCAGCTCGCCGTAAAACTCGAGCACCTGATCGATGGTGATCGTGTAGCGCGTAAGCGGATTGATCCTGAAACCCAGCCGGTTGAGGTGTCGAAGGAGATCGGCGTGCGTTTTCACGCCCGGCTCCTCCGTCATCGCTCCGACACCGTAGACGTAGATTCTCAGCGGCCGGCCGGCGGTAATTCTCGAATCGAGCTGACGCAGGGACCCCGCCGCCGCATTGCGCGGGTTGGCGAAAAGCGGCAGCCCTTGTTCCAGCCGCTCGGCGTTCAGCCGCTTGAATCCTTCGCGCTCCAGAAAGATTTCACCCCTGACCTCCAGCAGCCGCGGAGCCCGGCCGCCCGGAACCTCGCGCAGCACGAGCGGCACGGCCGGGATCGTTTTCACGTTGGCGGTGATCTGCTCGCCGGTGAGGCCGTCGCCGCGGGTGGCGGCCGTCGCCAGCCGGCCCTGCTCGTAGACCAGGTTGACCGCCACGCCGTCCATCTTGGGCTCGGCCGTGTACAAGACCGGCTGTTCGCCGATCTGCCGGCACACCCGCTCGTCGAAGGCGCGAATATCGCCGTCATCGAAACCGTTGTCGAGGCTGAGCATCGGCGCGGCGTGCCGCACGGTATCGAATTTCGTCAGCGGCGCCGCCCCGACCCGTGCGGTCGGTGAATCCGGGCTGGCCAGATCGGGATACTCGGTTTCGAGCCGGACCAGCTCCCGCATCAGGGCATCGTACTCGGCGTCCGAAATCTCCGGGTCGTCGAGAACATGGTAGCGGTGGTTGTGGTGGTGGAGCGCCGCTCTCAGGTCGGCGACCCTTTGGAGGATGTGCGCATCGGCAGTTGGCGGCATAAGTGTTCGATCACCTCGCAGGCCCGGGAGCGTCCGGTGGTGAAGGCCTCGGTCTTGAATCCCGGCCGCCAGTGCAGCGAAGACAGTTCATCGGACACCACCAGGAGGGCGCCGAGGTCCACGCCCCGAAAACCGGCGGCCGAAAAAAGGGCCGAAGTTTCCATGTCGACCGCCAGGGCGCCCTCGGCCTGAAAATGCCTTATTTTGGCGGGGGTCTCCCTGAAAATGGCGTCCGTTGTCCACACCGCTCCGGCATGCAGGCGGCCGTTTTCACCGTTCAGCAATTGCCTGATCCGATCGACGGCCCGCGGCGACGGATAAGAAACCGGCGGCAACCGGCCGGGGTCGCGGTAGTGAACCGAGGTGCCTTCGTCGATCAAGGCCGCGGTCGGCACCAGGAGATCGCCTGTTTTCAGCGCGGGGGAAACGGCGCCGCACCAGCCGAGAAAGAAGAAATGGCGGACGCCCCAGGCCAGCAGGGTCTCCAGAAGCATCACCGCATAGGGCGCGCCCACCATCGGGCCGACGAGCGTGACCGGCTCGGCCCCGTCGGTCCGGTGAACGTAAACCCGGCTCGTGAACAGCCGGTGCGGTGCCGGCGCCGCCAGTCCCAGCGCGCGCACCAGCTGGTCGAGGTCGACGGCGGTCGCCACCAGAACCGCAAAACGGCCCGTTTCCGGCGTTCTGCGGCCCTTGACGGGTTTGACGACGGCATCGTCGCTAAAAATGCCGGCGGCGGATGCGGCTGCTTGTGGTGGTCGATCGGTCCGGTCTTCGGAAGTTGGCATTGACGATACAAAACTCAGGCGGGCTTGGCGAGGGCGGACAATTTTCCCTTGACGTCATCGATGATGTCATAGAGCCACATGACATCTTCGACACTCAGCCGCCCCGCTTTGGCCGGCGCCCGTTCGCTGCCGTCTTTTTTCATGAGAATCCGCGGGCCGATCTGCACTTTCGGTTCACCGTCTCCGTAACGGTTGATCGACACCAGCAAACCGGTTTCCGGGCATTTCCACTGCTCGAGCATTTTGTCCTTATCCGGATCGTAGACCATGTCCATCCCTTCTTCTGCAAACGGGTCCTAAAGGCTCGCTCAAAAATAACTTACCATTTTCGTATGTCGATGCATCACGCCCTTCTGCCGGTGTAAAATCTCGGAATATCCAGATATTCCTGCGATTTTACGCCTTGCTGGACGCGCACCCCGCCCTCCGAAAAAACCAATTTATTTTTTCGCGAGCCCTAAGCTGAAATCTTCGCGAAATCGGCGAATTTCTCGAACAATCCCGCAATGGCGCCCAGCAGTGCCAGGCGATTTTCACGCAGTCGCTTCTCGTCGCTCATCACCATCACGCCATCGAAGAAGTCATCGACCCTGGCCCGCAGGGTCGCGATTTCGCGCAGGGCCAGATCGAAACGGCCGCGGTCGACGGCAGCCGCCGCCTTTTTTTCGACGGCCTGAAAGGCGGCATACAAGGCCCCCTCGCTCTCGTGCTCGAAAAGGGCGGCATCGATCTTTTGCGACCCGCGGCCCGCCGTGCCGGCCTTCCTGATGATGTTGCCGACCCGCTTGAACGCCGCCGCCAGGGGCTCGAAATCGGGCTGGGCCTTCAAGGCCTCGAGCGCGCGCACGCGGTTCCAGATGTCGGGCACGTTGTCGCCGGCGATATCGATCACCGCCGCGATCACGTCTTTCGAAAATCCTTCTTCGCCCAGCAGGTGGGCCATGCGGTTTTTGATAAAACTCAACACGGCCGCCGACAGGTCGCCGGGTTCGCCGTGACTATTCTTTCCGTAAAGGCCCAGGCTCTTTTCGATCAGGGCCGCCAGGGAGAACGAAAATCCCTTGTCCAGCATGATCTGAACGATGCCGATGCCTTGCCGGCGCAGGGCATACGGATCCGAGGCGCCGGTCGGCACCAGGCCCACGCTGAAGCAGCCGCAAATGGAATCGATCTTGTCGGCAATAGCCACCAGCGCCCCGGTCATCGTCTCGGGCAGCGGCGCGCCCGAATAGACCGGGCGATAGTGCTCTTCGATGGCGGCGGCGACCTCGGCCGGTTCGCCGGCCAGCGCGGCGTAAACCCTTCCCATCACGCCCTGGAGTTTGGGAAATTCCCCGACGACGTGGCTCACCAGATCGGACTTGCACAGCTGCGCCGCGCGCTTGGCTTGGCGCTCCGTTTCGGTGAAATCCGGACGGCCGTCACCGGCGGCCTGCGCCAGATAGCTTGCCAGAAGGCTCACGCGTTCGGTCTTGGCGTGCATCGTTCCCAGCTGGGCCTGAAACAATACGCCTTTCAGCCGTTCGACGCGCTGATCGTTCGACACCTCCAGATCGCCGCGGTAGAAAAACTGGGCGTCCGCCAGGCGGGCGCGGATCACGCGCTCGTGGCCGCGGGCGACCAGCCCCATGTCACGGGCCTTGGTGTTGTTGACGGAGATGAAACAGGGCATCAGGCGGTTCTGGTCATCGACGACCGCAAAGTACTTTTGATGCTCCCGCATCGAATTGATCAGGACCTCGTCCGGAACCTCGAGAAACCCCTCGTCGAAGTTACCGGCCACGGCCACCGGATACTCGACCAGGTTGGTGTTGATGTCCTCCAGTTCGGGATCGGGCAGGATGCGCCCGCCCAGTTTTTTGGCGACGCCGGCTATCTCGCGCTGCAGGACCTTTTTGCGCTCGGAGATGTCGACCAGGACGTCGGCGGCCTTCAAAACGTCGCCGTACTCCTCGCTGCGGGGTATTTTAAGGCGGCCGGGCGACATGAAGTAATGCCCGCGCGTGGTGCGGCCGCTCTTCAGGTTGCCGAGCTGAAAGGGGATGACGGATTTACCCAGCAGCGCCGCAACGGAAAAAATGGGCCGCGCGAACTCGATGTCAAGATCGGCCCAGTGCATTTTCTTCGGGAAGGGGATCGAGAGAATCACTTCCGGCAGGATCTCCCGCAGCAGGGTGCGGGTGGGCTGGGCGCGTTCTATTTTATCGGCGGCCAGGTAGGCGCCTTTGGCCGTGTGGGCGGTGCGCAGTTTCTCTACCGCCACCCCGGCTTTTTCGGCAAACTTGCGGGCGGCCATCGTGGGGCGCCCCTTCTGGTCGAAGCCGATGGCGGCCGGTGGTCCGATGAGTTCGGTTTTAATCGACTGCTGCCGGGGGGCGACCTGGTCGACCGTAACCGCCAGCCGGCGGGGCGTGCCGTAAGTTCTGAGGGCGCCGTGTTCGATGCGGGCCTCGGCGAGCCTGTGGCCGAGCCGTGAAGCCAGCGCCTCGAGGGCCGGGGCGATGTAGCCGGCCGGAATTTCTTCCGAACCGATTTCAAGCAGTAGCATATCCATGGTTACCTCTGGTCCGATTGAATGATCCGAAGTACTTCCCCGCCTCACCTGGCCAGCAGCGGAAATCCCATTTCCCGGCGCTGGTTGACATAGGCTTCGGCACTGAGCCGCGCCAGGTTGCGAATGCGGGCGATGTACCCGGTGCGTTCCGTGACGCTGATCGCCCCGCGGGCATCGAGAAGGTTGAAGGTGTGGGAACATTTCAAACAGTATTCGTAAGCCGGCAGAACCAGGCCGGTCGCGATCTGCGCCAGCGATTCGGCCTCGTACCTGGCGAACAGATCGAACAGGACCGGCACGTCGGCTTTTTCGAAATTATAGGTCGACTGTTCGACTTCCTGCTGATGATGGACATCGCCGTATAATATCCGATCGTTCCACTTCAGGTCGTAGACGTTGTCGACCCCCTGGAGATACATGGCGATGCGCTCCAGGCCGTAGGTCAACTCCACGGACACCGGTTTCAATTCGATGCTGCCGGCCAGCTGGAAGTAGGTGAACTGGGTGACTTCCATCCCGTCCAGCCAAACCTCCCACCCCAGGCCGGAGGCGCCCAGGGTCGGCGATTCCCAATCATCTTCGACGAAACGGATGTCGTGGTCGAGCGGGTCGACCCCCAGGACCTTGAGACTTTCCAGATACTGCTGCTGGACGTCGAACGGCGAGGGCTTCAGAATCACCTGGTACTGGTAGTAATGCTGCAGGCGGTTCGGGTTGTCTCCGTAGCGGCCGTCGGTCGGACGGCGGGAAGGCTGCACGTAGGCCACGTTCCAGGGCTCGGGCCCCAGGGCTTTGAGCAGGGTCGTGGGGTGAAAGGTGCCGGCCCCGACCTCCATGTCATACGGCTGGGCCATAACGCATCCCTTGCGGGCCCAGAACCGGTTCAGTTCGAAAATGACGTCTTGAAAATTCATCGGTTTTCTCTCGTGATGGGAGTGTAGGGTTATGGGTTACGGGTTGCACGGCTATTGGGGTTGTTTGGTTTATTGGGTTGTTTGGGTTTATTGAGTTGTTTGGGTTTATTGGGTTGTTCGGGTTTATCGGGTTGGGGCGAAAAATTTTTTCGCCCCAACGGTGATTTTAATCCGGACCCTGTGCCCGCCGGCGGGCCGTACCCGGATCCCCGACGACGGCCGCCAGGCCCCGGCGGTCGATGCCGAAAGGCAGCAATCGCGCCTCCGGCCTTTCCGAAAGCACTTCCTGCCAAACGGGTCCGAGCCGCCGGATGTCTTCCGCACGACCCAGGGCCCAGAGACAGCCCCCGCCGCCGGCGCCGGTGAATCGCGCCCCGCAGCCGCAGCGCACCGCCGCCGCTGCCAGTCTGGTGCCCATGTCGTCGAGCACATCCGGTGTCATTTCGAGGCGCAGGGCCGTTTCACGGTTCATGGCCTCGGCTGCCTCTATATAGTTGCAACCGGTTAGAGCGTCAATAAACTTTTTGGTCAACCGGACGATGTCACTCCAGTGCCGGCGGTATCCGCCGCCGAGAAACTGGCGCACCCACCGCCCGTTGACGTCGCTGGACTCATGCGGCACACCGCAGTAGGCCAGCAGCAGGTGGCGGTTTAAAACCGGATAATACGCCTTCTTGAACAGCGGCTTTCGTTCGAGTTCGAAACCGCGCCACCCCGGCCGCCAGAACCAGGCGTTGGCGCCGCCCATCGCCGCGGCCAGTTGATCCTGACGCCCGCAGGGCACCCCGGCCACGCTTTCCTCGATGCGGTGGGCCAGCAGGGCGATCCGCCGCCGGTTGGCGGGCGTCAGCGCGACCCTGTCCATCGCGATCAAAAAAGCGCCCGCCAGGGCCACGGCCGCCGCCGAAGATCCACCCAGGGCGCTGCGCGGCGGCGAGGACGATTCGATCAGCACCTTCACGCCATCGGCCTTGAAAAAGGCCGCCGTGGCGAACATCAGGCCCAAGGGGTGATCGAAAGGGGCGGCATCGGATGGAAAATCGGCGCTTTCGAATCCGCGCGATGATATTTTAACCCGCCCGGGCCGGTGCGGCAAAAGTTGAACGGTGGTCCGCAAGTCGATGGCCAGATTGAACGTGCAGGGGACAAGGTGTCGCAGCGGATTGTAGAAAACGGCCAGATCGAGCGTTCCGCCCATGTCTATCCGGCAAGGCGCCGATGTCGCCACCGGCTCGGCGGTCAGTATTTCGCGCAAGCTGCCCTTCATCGGTAACGATCGCCCCCCGGTATCAACGCGTCGCTTGAGGTTTTCTGATTTTCCGCAGAAATGCCAGGCTGCGGGGCTCCCGGCCCATCTGGTAGGGAACGAATGCCTCCATGGCCGCCAGGCTTTCGGCGATCGCCGCCGGCGAGAAACGCAGTCGCCCGGCTTTGGACAAGTCCATCGTTTCGAGCCACTGCAGCTGTTTGAGCGTGCCCCTCGAGAGGGTCAGTCGGCCCGGGCCGGCTGTCCGGCAGTCACCGCAGACGATTCCGCCCCGCGCCGGCTCGAACGTCAGATCCGCGCCCTCGATCCGGTCGGCCGCGCGTCGGCACCGGCTGCAGGCCCGCAGGTTCGGTCCATGCCCGGAAAGCACCAGAAACCGGATCTGGAAAAAAATACTCAGGACATCGGCCGGCGTCCGCGTGCAACTCAGTTCGGTGAGCACGTGCAGCAGCAGGCCATAGAGACCCGGCTGGCGCTCACCCTCTTCCGACCAGCCGTCAATCAGCTCGGCCCAGTAGCTCGCATAGGCCGTGTGAACGATAGAGGCCCTTATGGCGGCAAACGGCTGTTTGAGAACGGCTTCCTGCAGGACCGGCAAACCGCCGCGCCGCCCCGAACTGCACAGGATGTCGAGCGCCGCGAAAAGTTCCAGGATGCCCCCGAAGCGCCGGGTGCTTTTGCGGGCGGACTTCGCAATCGCACAGATCTTGCCTTTTTCCCATGTCAGGAAAGACAGGATCAGATCGAAGTCACCGTACTCGATCCGTCGCAGCACGATGGCGGAAGTGGACAGGCTCGACATGCCGTTTTCATGGAAGTTGAAGGGTCACGACCTGACCGCTCTTACCCGACAGGGCTACCGTCTTGCCGTTCAAGGCGAGCCGGATGCCGCCGGCATTGCCGATCAGGAGGTTGAAATTGCGGGTGCCTTCCAGTTCGATGTGATCGCCCGGTTTGAGCCGGTATTGCTTGGCGCGCTGGTCGTCCACGATGGCCTTGAGCCAGGTCTCCTCGATGGTGTCGATGGTCAGGCGCAGCCGGCCGGCTTCTTCCGGGGCCACCGCCGCCGATTCGGCCGCAGAGGCGCCAGGGCCCTCTTTGTCCTCGGCCGGCGCCGGCGTCAATTCGGCCGGCGGGGCAGCCGTCAGCACCTTTTCTTCTGCCGCAGGCTCTGAAACGGCGGGCGGTTTTTCGGCGGCCGGCTCTGTCGCCGGCAATTCGATCGTCCCGGTTACCGCGGTCTTCGAGGCGGTGCGCTCGCGCCAGGCCGATACGGCGTAAACGGTCACGGCGATCAGACACAGCACGGCCGCCAGCGATAACAGCAGGCGCCGCCAGAAGCCCCCGCCCGTCCGGTGCAGGGCGGCTTCGGACAGCGCGATCTTGCGTTTTACCGCCAGGCGGGAATTGTAGCGCTGCACGGCTTCCTCGCCGTCCGCGCCGATGGCCTTGGCGTAGGACCTCAGGAAGCCCTTGACATACACCTCGTCGGGCAGGTGCCGGTGGTCCTCCTCCTCGATGTAGTGCAGGGTTTCCAGCCTGATGCGGGTTTCCTGGGAAACCGTATTGAGACTTATTCCCTTTTCGATCCGGACCGACTGAAGGTAGCGTCCGAAGGAAAGGGCGGTGTTTCCGGATTCAGCTGTCATCTTTGCGCGTCCGTCTTCTGCAGTGTGCCGGCCGGCCGGATGTCCGGCCCCGCCATCAACTGTCAGTTGATGATTTTGATGTGGGCACGGTCTCTGAGGTCCTGCACCCAGGATTGATATTTTTGATCGACGATCTGGTTGAAGAGCTTTTCTTCAATTTCCTTCGCGGCTTCGGCCGGTGTCTTGCCGGTCGTATCGACAATCTCCTCGACCATCAGGACCTGAAACCCGAAGGGGGCGTCGAGGACCGGCGTCAATTCCCCGGCACGCATCCCGCCAATGGTATCTTTGAGCTGCGGCGAAAGGTCCTCCAGCTTGAATAAGCCCAGATCGTCGCTTTCGATGGGCGCCTCCGGGCCAAGCGCGGCGTAAGCCACCTCCGCGAGCGGCCGGCCGGCGGCCAACTGCGCCCGCGCGGCTTCTAATTTGCCCCTTGCCGCCTGCCGGTCGGCGTCGGAGGCGTAGCCCGTCACGCGGATGAAGACGTTTCGCAGATGATATTTTTTTTCGCCGGCATACTGCTCTTTGTTCTGGTCATAGTAAGCCTGGATATCCTGTTCGGTTATCACGATCTTCGAGCGCACCTCGCGGTTGGCGAGTCTGGCCCGCAGGATCTGCTGCCGGGTTTGGCGGCGGAACTCGTCGTAGGCCAATCCCTGGGCGCTCAGGACGTTGCGCAGCTCTTCGTCGGTCAGCGCGCGCGATTCCTTGATCCGTTCGATGGCGCCGTCGACTTCCTTCTCGGTGACCGAAATTTTCTGGCGCTTCAACTCCTGGTCGGCGAGCTTCTCGTTGATCATCTCGTTTAAAATCTTGCCGCGCACCTCGAACATCAACTGGCGTTCGACATCCGGCGCATAGCGCGAGCTGCGAACCTGGTCGATGTACGGCTGCATCGCCTGGTCCAATTCATAGAGCGATATGACCTCGTCATTGACTATCGCGACAATCCGGTCGACGACTTCGGCCCGTCCGACCGCGGCCGGCTGAAACAACGTGCAGAGGCACGAAAGTCCGGCCGCAAAGGCCGCGAAACGGCCCGGGCCGGACAAGTAAGCGCGCACAGTGAACCGGAAAAAACGCATCATATCTGAATCTGTCTCTGGTGAACGCGGATGTCACACCGGCGGGTCGCGGCGTGGGCACGGATGGGCGGTCCACCGCCCGATTTGCCGTCCCCGGCCGGCGTGGACGCGTCATGTTGCGCCAGGACAAGCAAACGACCCCTTGCGGCAACGAACGGGCGCCGCGGCAACGCCCGCGCGATCGTCACTGACCGTCGCGGGCGGGCGCCATCAGCGCGGTGCGGCGAGGATAGTCTTCCATTGGTCTTTGTTGATGTCGATCGTATAACGCGTGCGAAGAGTGTCGATCCAGTTGCGGTAGGCGGTTTCCATCTTGACGCGTCGCAGCTGCTTCACGATGATCTCTTCGACCGCTGCCGGGTTGCGGGTATCACCCGATTGAGCGGCGTCGTTATTGTAGTTCTCCTCGAAAAATTTTGCAACCTCCTCGGGCTGGATGACGGTTTCATCCTGCAGCTCTTTTTGAACCAGTTTTTCCATCAGCAGCCGCGTCTTCAGACCATTTTTCCAGGATTTGTAGGAGACCGCATACTCGATCAGCGTTTCCTCGAAGGCGTCGTCCGGAAAATCCGCCTTGATTTTTTCAATGGCCTGCTCCAGCTCATCTTCGGTCACCGTGAGTCCCAGTTCACCCGCCCGCTGCAGCAGAACCAGCTCTTCGGTCATCTGGTGGAGCAACCTGAGCCGGGCATCGGCGGTGTCCTCCGGGTTTTGCAGACTGTTGTGGGGATAGGCCGTCTTGGTGATCTCGTAGGCCCGGTTGAAATCAGCCACGGTCACCATGCGGTCGCCGATTCGGATCAGGTATTCGTCCCCGGTGCCGGTCTCGGTGCCCGGACATCCGGCCAGGGTCAGGACCAAGGCCGCGAAACCACAGCAAAAACAGTGTTTCAGCATTTTTTTCACGGGCTTGCGAAGGGTGACCTTCCCCTGCCGTCGGCACCGGCGCCGATTGCCGGCCCAAGCGCCCGACCTGCGGCCCGGGAAAACCATTCTTCGGAAGGGTACTGATATAACATCATTAAATTAAACGTTATTTTTAACATGCCGCGCGACTTCTTTCAAGATGTTTTTCGCCTGCCCCAGCCACGCCTTTTTTTCCCGGCCGCGCAGCCGCGTTTTCAGCACACAGTCCGGCGTCAGGCTGCAGGTGTCGGGCGCCGAAACGACCATCTCGGCCAGGCCGCGGGGATCGTTTTGATGGGCCTCGGAAAACACGAGCGTAAGACCGGGACCGACCAGATCCAGGCGTTTGACGCCGGCCTTGATGGCGAAAACCCGCAGCATGATCTTGAGCAGCAGGTTCAGCACCTCTTCGGGCGGCGGCCCGTAGCGATCGGCCAACTCGGTCTTGAAGTCCGAGATTTCCGCGACTTCCGTCAACCGCGACAGGCGCCGGTAGGCGGACAGCCGCTGGTCGATGTCCGGGATGTAGGACTCGGGAATAAAGGCCGAGAGCTGGATGTTGATCTCGGGCGACAGCGGCTCCTGCACCGGCTCGCCTTTCATTTCGGCCACCGCGTTTTCCATGAGTTCCAGAAACATCTCATAGCCCACGGCCGCGATGTGGCCGGATTGGGACGCGCCGAGGATCGTCCCGCCGCCGCGGATCTGCAGGTCGCTCATGGCGATCTGGAACCCCGCACCCAGGTCGCTGTGCTCCATCAGCACCTTCAACCGCTTCTGGGCGTCCTTGCCGAGCAGCGATTCGTCGGGAATGAAGAGGTAGGCATAGGCCTGGTCCTCGGAACGGCCCACCCGCCCCCGCAGCTGGTACATTTGGGCCAGGCCGAACTTGTCGGCGCGGTTCACAAGAATGGTGTTGGCGGCCGGAATGTCGAGGCCCGATTCGACGATGGTGGTGCACACGAGCATGTCGATCTCGCGCGAAAAAAACCGCAGCATGATCCGCTCCAGATCCTCTTCGCTCAGGCGTCCGTGCGCCACGTCGAGCCGCACCTCAGGCACCAGGCTTTTGATTTTCTTGGCGACTTTTTCGATACTGGCGATGTTGTTGTGGATAAAAAAGATCTGCCCGTTTCGCTGCAGCTCCTTGCGGATGGCTTCGGTCACCACGACGTCGTCGAAGGCCGAGATGTAGGTCATGATCGCCTGGCGGTATTCCGGCGGCGTGGAAATGAGGCTGATGTCGCGCGTTCCCAGCAGCGACATGTGCAGGGTGCGCGGGATCGGGGTGGCGGTCAGGGTCAGCACGTCGACATTGCGCCGCAGGGCCTTGAGCTTTTCCTTGTGTTTGACCCCGAAACGCTGCTCTTCATCCAGGACCAGCAGGCCGAGGTCCTTGAAGGCCACGTCTTTCGAGAGCAGCCGGTGCGTGCCGATCACGATGTCGATCTTGCCGGCTTTGAGGTCCTGCAGGATCTCACGCTGCTCGCGCGGACTGCGAAAGCGGCTCAGGCCGGCGATGCGCACGGGAAATGGCCCGAAACGGTCCGTGAACGTGGCGAAATGCTGTTCGGCCAGCACGGTCGTCGGCACCAGCACCGCCACCTGTTTGCCGTTGTAGACGGCCACGAAGGACGCCCGCAGCGCCACTTCCGTTTTTCCGTAGCCGACATCGCCGCAGATCAGCCGGTCCATCGGGACCGGATCGGCCATGTCCTCTAAAACGTCGTTGATCGCCTTGAGCTGGTCGGCGGTTTCCTCGAACGTGAACCCGGCCTCGAACTCCCGCAGTTCGTCTTCGAAGCGCTCGAAGGCCACGCCCTTGCTCACCCTGCGGGCCGCATAAAGCTTCAGCAGTTCGCCGGCCATTTTCTCGGCCGATTTCTTGACCCGCGCCTTGACCCGCGCCCAGGACCTTCCGCCCATCTTGTCGAGCACCGGCGCCACGCCGTCCACGCCCAGGTACTTCTGAACCATGTTCATGCGGTCCACCGGCAGGTAGAGCTTGTCCTCGTCGCGGTAGGCCATCAGCAGAAAGTCGTTGGTCGTGCCGTCCAGCTTCAATTTGACGAGGCCGCCATAGCGTCCGATGCCGTGCTCGGTGTGCACGATGAGATCGCCCATCTTGAGGTCCTCGACATTGACCAGCTCCGCCGCGGACGGCCGCTTGGTGGACGAGCGGCGGCGGCGGCGCGATCCGAGAATTTCCTCCTCGGCGATGACGGCCAGCTGTTCGTCCGGCCAGGCAAACCCGCCCGACACCCGGCCGAGAACCGCAAAGACCCGCCCCCGGCCCCCGGTGGTTTCGGCCGGCGATTCGGCCAATTCGGGCTTCAGGCCGTAAGGGACAAGGATCGATTGCAGGCGCTCGGCGCGCGATCGCGACCGGCAGACCAGGAGCGTCCGGCTGCCGGTCTGCCGCTGGGCGTTGATCCAGTCGACCAGCGGCAGGAACAGCCGTTCTTTTTCGGGCGAATGCCTGAGGGCCGCCTGGACGTCCGAGGTGTCGGTGATCTCGAAGACCCCGACCGGCCGGGGTTCCGCCACCTGGCCGTCTGGCCCCGGAACGGCAAACATCCTGAGCCGCAGCGGCTTTCTCTGGTTCAGCATGCGCTGCGCCTCTTCCCATGACAGGAACATCCGCTCGGGCTCCACGCACAGGCGCCCGCTGTTTTCGGCCTCAAGGGTGTTGGTGCGCGCCCGTTCCAGGGTCCCCAGGGCCTGACGTTCGATGTCCTCGGCGTCCGCCAGGACGAAAAGCGCCCCGTCGGGGGCATAATCGAAGAGGGTGCTCAGTTCGGGGAAGATCAACGGCAGCAGCCCCTCGGCCCCCGGAAAGACCCCCTCGGTCTTGATGCGGTCGACGATTTTGCGCACGCGGGTGACCGGCAGGTCGAGCCGGGCGGCCTCCTGGCGGATGCGCGCGATCACCGCCATGCGGCTCTCGGCCGGCAATATCGCCTCCCTGGCCGGCAAGATGACCGCTTCGGACAGGTCGCTTAACTTCCGTTGGGTCGCCGCCGAGAAGAGCCGGATGGTCTCGACCGTGTCGCCGAAAAATTCAATCCTGAGGGGTTCCGGATAACCGGGGCTGAAAACATCCAGAATCATCCCCCGCACGCAGAAATCACCCGGCTCCTCCACGATGGCCGTGCGGTTGTAACCGCCGGCCACGAGTTTCTCGACCAGCCGGTCGCGATCGCACCCTTCCCCCGCCATGATCAGTTCGGCATAGTCGATCAGTTCACGCCGGGGAATGACCTTCTGCAGCAGGGCGTCGATCGAGGTGATGACCAGGGGCGGCGCGGCGCGGTCCACCAGGCGGTACAGGGACTCGATGCGTCGGGCGGCCGTCTCGTTGTGGTAGGCCATGAACTTGAAGGGCGAGATGGCGTAAGCCGGAAATACCGAGACCGGCGCCGCGGACGGCGGCAGAAAGAACTGCAGATCTTCCGCCAGGCTTTCGGTCGCCTTCTGTGAACCGGTCACGATGAAAACCGGCAGGCCCAGCTCGGCCCGCAGGCGCGATACCAGGTAAGCGGTGCCGGCACCGGTCAGACCGGTGCAGTCGATCCCGGCCCTGCGGTCGGGCAGCCGTTCGATCAATTCCCGCACCGACATTTTTGCTTGATTTTGTGTCATAAAAAACGTATCAAAGCCCTTACTTTTCTCGACACGATGGCATGGCAGCCCTTCCGGCTGCGTCACCGTGATCGATGGAATTGACGTTTTAAAGACGCCACCTTAGCTCAGCTGGTAGAGCAACGCACTCGTAATGCGTAGGTCTGCGGTTCGATTCCGCAAGGTGGCTCCAATAGCTAAAAGGGGTTCGCTGCTTCAGCAAATTACCAGTCCGGTCATTGCCAATCCCGGCGGTCCTTTTCATTAACAGGCGATGCGAGTCCTTCCGGGTCCAGCAACCCGCCCCAGCTGGTGCGCTCGATCATTTGGTCTCTGTTATCCGTCGAAAGAATTTCCTCACCTTCCCTGATCTGCCAACCGCCTCCCAGCGCCTTGTAAGTAGCCACGAGATTCGTCGACACCTGGCCGCTGACGTCAGTCAACCGTTCTTCTTGCGTGGCCAGAAACCGCTGTGAATCCAATACCCTTTGATAGTCAACGAGACCCTCTCGGTATTGCAGCAAAGATATCTCTACCGATCGCTGGGCCGCCGTGACGCTTTCTTCCAAAAACCGCTCCTCTTCCTTGGAGCGTGTAAACGCCACCATCGCATCCTCGACTTCTCGCTGGGCGTTTAAAACCGTGTTCTTGTAATTGACCACAAGCTCCTGAAGGCGCGCATCTTCTACCCGCACACTGTTTCTGATGCGCCCGTAATTGAGAATATCCCAGTTGAAACCAGGCCCGGCGTTCCAGAACAAACTTTTGTAGCTGAATATGTCCCCCAGCGAATTCTGGCCGGAGGCCGACGTTGCGTCTGAAGACCGCCACCCAATATTTCCAAACAGGAAAAATTGAGGGTACAGGTCTGCCTTGGCAATTCCGATCTGAGGGCTTTGGGCGGCGATTTGCAATTCAGCCAGCCGGATGTCCGGCCGACGCCTGAGAAGATTATTGGGAATGTCAACAATGACGGTCTGGGCTGCCGCCGGTATCTCAGGCGGCCCATTCAACGTTTCATTCAGATCCCCCGGCAACACGCCCAGCAAGATAGCCAGAGCGTTTTGGGCCTTACGCAGGCTGGATTCCAACCGGGGAACCAGGGCTCGGGTATCACTCAACAACATCCTGGCCTGGGCCACATCCAGCTCCGAAACCGCGCCCTCATTGAACCTGATTTCGGCAATCCGCAAAGATTGCTCTTGCAGCTTGACATTATACCCGGCCACCACCAGCTGTTTCTCCAACGTGCGGATCGCAATGTAAGTGCGCGCGACTTCAGCCGTCAGCGATACGAGAACGTTGTCATAACTGGCGACAGTGGCCTCCAGGTTGGCGACGCCGGATTGCACCGAACGACGAAACCTGCCCCAAATGTCCAACTCCCACGCAGCATCGAACCCGAGCCGCAGTTCATTAAAATTACGGTCGATAAAGGGGGTGTCGGTACTTGTACTGATCTTGTTGTTCGACAGATCTCCGGAAGCCGACTGCTGCTGAGGGTACAAGTTGCCGACCGCAATGCCCAATTGAGCGCGTGCCTCAAAAATGCGGATGCCGGCGATCTGCAGGGAAAGGTTCTGCCGGTAAGCTTTTTCGACCAGGGTGTCGAGCACGGGGTCGTCAAACACACGCCACCACTTGCTGTAATCGGTTTGGCCGGCACTCAGGCCCGGCGCTTGTGTCTCCACCCAGTCCGTCAGCATCGGCGCTTCCGGCTTGACGACATCCGGTCCGACCATGGTGCAGCCGCTCACCATCAACGCGATTGACACCC
>JBAPWQ010000284.1:0-14581 GCA_049283795.1 Desulfobacterales bacterium
TCGTCGGTCAGTTTCCAGGGCAGCGGCGACAGTGCGGTCCCTGCGGCACCACCGATTAAAAACGACAAGAAACTTCTTCTGTCAATCTTCATCGATTCATCCCCTTATGCCTGAGCAAGCTGCAAAATTATCATGTAAACTTATACCATTGCCGCAGAGAGAGGCAGCAGTGCCTGCTTTATTTGTGGCACACGAAACAACCGCCCCGGCGGGTCTGGACGCTGCCCTGGCTGACGTTTTCTCTGACGTGGCACCGGGAGCAGTCATTCATTTTCATACGGTCCCAGCTGTTGCGCTTGATACCGGCAATGTTGTGCCCCCAAATATCGCGGCTGTAGCGACTGATCCGGTTGTATTGGTAGGGCCGCAGTTCTTCGCTCTCGCCGATGTGGCCGTGGCAGGTGACGCAGTCCATGCCGGCCTTCTTGACATGGGCGGCGTGCGAGAAAAAGACGCAGGGCGGCTGTTTCGAATAGATCAACCAGGGAACCTCACGATTTTTCTGGACGAACTCGGTGACGAAATATTTCTCGGCCTCGCTTTCGCCCTGCACCTCTTCGTGGCACTCGCTGCACTGCGCCAGCTTCGGCGCACCGGCATAGCTGCCGTCTTCGCGGAAGAAATGACAACTCTCGCAGCCGGCATCGACCAGCTCGTTGTGCAGTGCATGGTTGAACGCGACCGGCTGCTCCTTCTGGGAGTAGAGGAGCTTGGGAAAGATCACCCACCCGACGACCAGGCTGGCGACGAGGCCGACAATAAAAAACAGGATGATCGAAGCACCGGATCCATCCTGTTTTTTGTCTCCACCGCCCGAGGGCGCCGTCGGCAGGGCCTCGCCGGTTGCAATTTCCGATTCCGTCCTGTCAAGATCGTCTGCTGTACTCATGGAAACTCCGTCTCTGAATGAGTGAAAGTGTCACGGCCTGACGGTGCAAAATGGCTGCCCGACGCACCCGGCAGTTCTCATAACCGGGGGGCAAAATTTTGGGTTGTGTACCGTGCGAGTCCCCCTTTGTCAAGCGAAAATCATTGTCCCATGGCCCCGTAACTGTGCAGCCCGGGAAGCAGATTGACGCCGAAATAGGTGAACAGCACGGCGGCGAATCCGATCAGGGAGAGATAGGCGATGCGCCGGCCGTGCCAGCCGCGCATCAGCTTGGCATGCAGGAGCGTGGCATAGATGAACCAGGTGATCAGCGACCAGGTCTCCTTGGGGTCCCAGCCCCAGTAACGGCCCCAGGCGGAATTGGCCCACACGGCGCCCGAAATGATGCCGACCGAAAGGAACAGGAATCCAAACACGATCATCTGGTGAGTCAATTCGTCGATCACCGCCGGCTTCGGGAAACGGTCGAGCAGCGACTCCCTGCCCTGCGGTTGGCGCTGGCGGATGAGATACATGATGCTCAGGCCGAAAGCGACGGCAAAGGCGGCGTAGCCGATAAAACAGGTGATCACATGCGCGATCAGCCAGTTGCTTTTCAGGGCCGGCAAGAGCGGCTGGATGCGATCGCTGACATTCGGAGACAGGGAGGCGTAGGCCATCGCCAGAAAGGCCAGCGGCATGGTGAACGCCCCGATGACCCGGTTCCCGTAGCGGCGCTCGATGAACAGATAGAGCAGGGTGATCGTCCAGGCAAAAAAGACCAGCGATTCGTAGAGATTCGACAAGGGCGCATGTCCGAACCCCATCCGGTAGGACTCAGCCCAGCGCATGGCAATGCCGGCCGTGTTGCCGATCAGCCCTAAAAGGGCGACCCAGGTCGCCAGCACCCCCGGGGCTCGACGCCTGAAAACCAGGGCCAGGATATACAGAAACGCGGAAAACCCGTACACGAAAGTGGTGATGGAAAGTGTCAACGAGCTGTTCATTGGTCATCCTTTGCGGCGTTGCGGTCGTCCGTGGCGGCCGCGGAGCCGGGTCCGCCCCCGGTTTCGAGCAGTTGATCGAGAATGTCCCCGACTTTTCGGCGCATGCCGAGCTTGTTTTTGTTGGCGGTCCCCGCGGCCGATACAAGGCTCTGGCGGCCGCTGCGGACCACCTCGATTCCCAGCCTCTGGTGCGACATGAAAAAAGTGATGATGCAACCGATAATCATCAAGATAAAACCCGAGTAGACGACCCAGACCCCGGGGTCCCGCGTCACCTGCAGCCCGGTGTAGTATCGCTTGGCTTGGGGCCCCGGCGGCGGGTTCGCTTCATCGAGCGCTATCAGGACCGCATCGCTGCGCTGGGGATTGATCATGGGGCTCATGCGATCGAAACCGGGGAATTTGAACGGCAGGAGCACCTCGACCACCACACCGTTTTTCTGGGTCAGCCGGCCGATGAGGGTCGGCCCGAGTTCCCGGCCCCGAAAATCATAGGCGGCCTTGAATTCCGCAATTTCGAATTGCCCGAGTTCCTCCGGAATGGTGATCCGCTCGCCGATATGCACCTTCTTATTATAGACCATGCCGGTTTCCTTGCTGGTGAAACTCAGCGCGATCTCCTCGGGTGCAGCGCTCATCTGAAGCTCCGCCGGCAACTCCCCGTAGCTGGACTGAAAAATATTGATACCCTTGTAGCGCAGGGGGTGGTTGACCAGGATGTCTTTTTGCACGACCTCCCGGCCGTTTTCAACGATCGACAGGCGGCTGCGATATTCCTTGGGCATGCCGGAGGGATAGAAGCTGACATCGAAATCCTCGCAGCGGATATCGAACCCCAGGTCGACCGGCTTGCCTGAATTCCTCAGCAGAACCGTGCGGGTCGTCTCGCCCTCGGCGATGTTGACAAAGGCCTCAAAACCGAAAAGGGAACCGAGCAGGCCTCCGATCAGGAGGATGATGACGCTGGCATGAACGATATAGACCCCGAGCCGGGTCCAGCGCCATTTCTCGGCAAAGCAAAAAAATCCCTCCGCCGTCGCATCACAGCGATGATAACCGAACTTCCTGGCCACGAAGCCTTCGATGACCGGCCGCAGTTCTTCAGGCGGCCGCGGGTCCTTGCGACTGATTCGGTGTTTGTCGCCGCGAAATCGTGCCAAATTGACCTGCGGCTGCTTGACGAAAATGATTTTCCAGGTGGCTGAAAGGCGGTTCACCGAACAAACGATGATGTTGATGGTCAGCAGCAGCAGGAGCAGCTGGAACCACCAGGAATGGTACATGTCGAAGACGTCGAGGGTCTCGAACAAACGGTAAATAAATTCGCCGAAGGCCCGGCGGTAATTCTCCGGGTTTTCATTTTGAGGGATGAGCGTGCCGATGATGGAGGTGGCCGCCAGCGTCATCAAAAGGGCCACGGTTAGCTTTACGGAGGCAAAAAAACCCCAGAGTCCATGTGGTTTCGAAGCACCATCTGGAATCTCCCGGTTGTCCATCAGATTTCCTTTCCAAAAGAGAACTTTTCAAGCGCGAGTCTGGTGTCATACAAAATTGCGGCGGTCATTGCAATGGGAAAGGAGGGCCGGCGGGTCCTGTCCGTCGACCGTCTTGGGAGGCTCGTTCGAGAGTCAATTCTTAAAAAAAAATGATATTACAGGCGGAAGGTCATGCGGGAGGGGGGAAACAAATGTTCACGATCCTGCCGGCCACCATGATGCAGGAAAATTCGTTGTGTCTCGCAACCGTTTATCCGGGTGGGTGGAGATACCTATCGTTGAACCAAACAGACTGCTTGGCTCTTTACCCGATTCTCCACGGCCAATCTGCGAATGGGAACAAAAAAAGTCTTCAGTGAGCGCCGGCGGCAAACTGAAGACTCTCGGCATTGATGACTCCATTCGAGGTCTAATGAGCGCACCACCATTGTGGCCGGCGTCAAAACCCCGTTCCCGGCTTTTAAATAAAATACTGGCGCGAGAATAAATTAAGCTTTGGTGTATATTCCCCGGGACATCGACTTGATCGATCCCTTTTTGGTCAGCTTGTAGAGGGCATTGCTGAGCTGGCGCGGGTTCAAATCCGTTTTTTCTTTCAGCTGAGCGATGGAAATTCCTTTCTTGCTCTTTTTGATGACGTCGAAAACCGACTTGAGGACCGTTGCGCCTTTGTCTTCCCTGGCCGATTTGGCCTCGGGGGCGGGAGCCGCTTTTTTAGTCTTAGACTTGGACGCGGGCTTGGTTTTGGCCTTCACCACCTTGCTCTTGGGCGCTGTTTTTTTGGCCGCAAGACCCTTGTCGACTTGTTTCGAAAGTTTTTCTACCTGTTTCGAGAGGGTGGCGAGGTGTTTGGCGATGCTCTTTAATTGGTTGCTTTCCTGGGTCATTTCTGCGTTCCTCCTTGTTCAATTAATTTGTTATGGCAAAAATTCCGATTTTGCTTCACAGTAGTATATAGCGACCTGAATAAATGTCAACAATTAAAAAGGAGATTTCGACAATTATTTCAGCGCAATATAGAATTACTGACAGTAATCCGTGCGGTTGCGCTGAAACCGTGCGCGAGGAGGAAGCTTTCGGAGAGGCCACCGAGACGCCCTCGGGCTGTACAATGCCCCTGATTCGTGCTATTGACAAACTCGAATAGTAAAGGCTGGCACGTTTTCTCCCGTTTTTTGGTTGTATCGCATGCGCTCGCCAGATTGTCTCCGCCGCCCATAGATGTCAAGCGCGGATTTAAACGCATTCAATAACATAACGACGCATCGGCGCGGGCGCTGTTTTTCGCTGCGCCGGAGATGGCCGACCCAGCCCGGCCGGCTGTTTGAAAGGATGTCGATCACCCATATGACTCCGAAACAAAATGTCATCGATTACGCCAAAGAACTCAACGCCGCTCAACTCGAGGCAGTGATGTTCGACGATGGACCGCTCCTGGTGATCGCCGGTGCCGGCAGCGGCAAGACCAGAACCCTGACCTATCGCGTCGCGCGCCTGGTTGAAGCCGGCGTTCCGCCGCCGGCCATTCTTCTTCTGACCTTTACCCGCAAGGCTTCGGCCGAAATGCTCCTTCGCGCCTGCCGGCTGCTCGACGACCGGTGCGAAAAAGTTTCCGGCGGGACCTTTCACTCATTCGCCAACGCCATCTTGCGAAGATATGCCGCGGCGTGCGGATTCGATTCCGGGTTCTCCATCATGGACCGGGCGGATGCGGAGAGCCTGATCGGGATGGTCAAGAAAGACCTGGGCCTGGGTGGCAAGCAGCACGCTTTGCCAAGAAATCAGACCCTCGCCAGTATTTTCAGCCGGTCGGTCAACAAAGGCCTGAGCGTCGATGAGGTCGTCTTCAACGATTACTCCCACTTCACCTCGGCCGCTGAGGACATGACCACTCTCTTCGACCAGTACACCGACCGCAAGCGACAGCTCAACTTCCTCGATTACGACGATCTTCTGGTCTATCTTTACCGCCTGCTGCGGGACCGGGACGATGTCCGCCGCAGCCTTTCGGCAACCTACCGCTACATCATGGTCGACGAGTATCAGGATACCAATTACCTGCAGGCCGAGATTCTCTACCATCTCGCAAACCGGAATTGGAACGTGATGGCCGTGGGCGACGATTCCCAAAGCATCTATGCTTTCCGGGGGGCCAATTTCAAAAATATCATCGACTTTCCCCGGATCTTTCCGGGGGCCACCATTATCGGTCTGGAAGAAAATTACCGCAGTGTCCAGCCGATCCTTTCCTTGACCAATGCCGTCATCGACCGCGCGGTCGTAAAATACGAAAAAAAGCTGTTCACCCGCCGCACGGGCGGCAGCCGGCCCAGGCTGGTGGACACGGTCAGCGAAAACAATCAGTCGCGTTACGTCATCGACAAAATAAGTGAAATCCTCGCCACGGGTGTGGCCCTGAATCAAATTGCCGTGTTGTTCCGCGCCAGTTTTCACTCTTTCGATCTGGAAATCGAACTGACCCGCGCCCAGATGCCCTTTGTCAAGGTCGGCGGGTTCAAGTTCATGGAATCGGCCCATATCAAAGACCTTCTGGCCCACATGCGCGTGGTTTACAATCCTTATGACAGAATCAGCTGGTACCGATTGCTGCTGCTGCTGGAGAACATCGGCCCGAAATCCGCCCACGACATCTACGAGGCGCTGGCCGCAGAGCGCAGCGGAACCATGGGGATCACGACCGCCGTCGCCGGGCGCAAGAAAACGGCGGGGCTCGAGCGTCTGGTGGAGCTGTATGCCGCGATCGATACGCGGCCGATGAGCGTGGTCGAAATGGGCGAAGCGGTTCTGGCGTACTATCTTCCGGTGTTAAAGCGCAAATACGACGATCACCCCAAACGGGTGAAGGACCTGGAACAACTGCTGACCATCATGATCCGCTACGATGACCTGGAGGATTTTCTGACCGACATGGCCCTGGAGCCGCCTACCGCCAGCGTCGAGGGGTTATTGGCGACCGACGGCGGTGGCGACGAGCGGCTGGTTCTCTCGACGATTCACTCCGCCAAGGGCCTCGAATGGCACACGGTTTTCATCATCTGGGCCGTTGACGGTCGTTTTCCGTCGGTGCGTTCGCTCGACAACCCGGACGATCTCGAGGAAGAACTCAGGTTGATGTACGTCGCCGCCACACGGGCCAGGGAGAACCTCTTCATTACCTACCCGAGCCAGGTTTTCGACCGCGGGGCCGGGCTCTATTTCGGACGTCCGTCTCGCTTCGTCGACGAGCTACCGGACAAGATCATCGAGCGCGCTTCGGTTTCCCCATGGTAACCGGGCAAAGGGGGACAGGTATAAAAAGGCAGAGGGCCGGCGTCTTTTACGCCGACAAACGACAGGCAGTGGCGGCACACAAAAAGCGGGCGGTCAGATGGACTGCTCGGAAAAATGGGAAACGGTGTAAGTTTTGACGGTCAGGCCGTCGGCCTTCCAGCAGTCTCTCTCCAGGCCGGCTTTGAGGCAAAGGTGCTCTAAAAAGGACTTTTTATCGGGCAGCTGATCCCAGACTTGCGGCAGAAATGTCGCCGAATGCCACGCTTTGGAAATGATGAGGCCATGAACCCCCGGCTGAATCTTGGCGAGCAGGTCGTCGGCATCGTCATATGCCAGCGCGGTCGGCACGGAAAGCACGCTGATTTCGATGGCGACCGCCGGCAGTTCATCTGCCGCCAACGGTGGGAAACGGGGATCGTCGAAGGCCGCGTGGCGCGCAGTCTCCTCTACCGCGGATAAAAGCGGCTGCCTGGCTTCGATTGTGCCGATGCAGCCGCGCAAGGCGGCGTTCTTGTGCAGGGTCACAAAGCAGCCGCACTTCTCGTTCAGGGCCGCCGAGTCATCGGCCGGTCGTTTCACCCCGGCGCCGTCGACCAGTTCGGCGGCAATGGCGCTGCGCGCCAGTGTCAGCAAGGCGGCGCGATCGTCAGCGGAGAGATTCTGCATGGTCACACCAGCAAACGTAAAGTTTGGGCGCGGATCGCAGGGGCGCGTTCACCGCAAAAAAAAAGCCCACCAGATGTAAGCGCCCAGGCCCACCAGGGCCAAAAACGCCGAAAGGTAAGCCGACCAGTTCACCGTCCGCTTGGCCATCCCATGGGAATCGACTTCTCCAAGCTTCGACTTGCACGAAGGGCATTGGTTCACCCGCAGCGCCACATAGGCGTAGCACTCCGGGCACCTTTTGGTCGCATAAACGATGCTCTTGTCTTTCGTTTCGGATTGCATGTCAAAAAAAGCTCCTTCGAAACCGGCAGCGTTATGGTGAATTCGGCAGCGTGAATATTATTCTACACGATTTCGGACATTTCATGGCTGACAAAGCGCCTAGTTGAGGTAGCTCTTGTCGATCGTGACCTGGCCGCTGCTCCTGAGTTCGGCCAGCCATTCGGTAATGGCGCGGTATTGCTTCTGCTCGCGCAGCTTCTGCATCATGTCCGCTTTTTCTTTTTCGAAATCTTCGGCCGACGGTTCCTTGCGCTCTTCGAAGGCGACGACATAGTACCCGTCGCCCACCTCGAAAACCTGCTGCGGCCACCGGTTATCCGGCGACAGCTGAAAAGCCGCCTGCAGGAGTTCCTGGCTGTATCCGATTTGAGGCGGGGGTCCCTGACGGGTAAAATATCCGGTGGTCTCCACCGGCAGTTTGGCGCGCGCGCTTTCGTCCGCGAATGACTTGCCCTCTTTGAGCGCGGCCAGAAACGCTTCGGCTTGCACGCGCGCGGCCTCCTTCTGCTTCTGCTTGATCACATCGGCCCGCACCAGCGGTTCCACGTCTTTTAACTCCGGTATTTGCGCGTCCTTTTTTTCGGTCACCTGCAGAATGTAATAGCCGTCACTCAACTCCTGCACCGGCCCGATATCCATGACGGCGAGATCGAAGGCGGCCGCTGCAAATTTTTCACTGTCGGCAATGCCGTCAACCGGGCCTTTCCGGGTGAAAAAACCGGTTTCCACGATGGCCAAATTCTGCGCGGCCGCATTTCGAACCAGGTCGTCCCCCTGAAAGGAATTGTCGTAGATCGACGCCGCGGTTTCATTGGCCAGCGCCCCGGCCCGTTCGTCGGTCAGCTTACGGCGGATATCCTCGCGCGCGTCTTCGAAGGCGACCGTCCCCTCTTCGTTGACATTCTCGACTTTGATGACATGCCATCCGAAACGGGTCCGCACCGGTTCGCTGATGTCTCCGGCCTTCATCGCGAAGGCCTGATCGGCAAAGGGCTTGACCATGGCGTCCTTGCGGAACGCGCCCAGATAACCGCCGTTCGGGGCCGTGGGGCCCTCCGAGTATTTTTTGGCCAGTTCCGCGAAGTCTTGGCCGGCGCGGGCCAGTTTCAATACCGCAAGGGCCCTCTGGTGGGTCTCTTCCACGGTTTTTTCGTCGGCCTGGGGGTCGACCTTGATCAGGATGTGCCGGGCCTCGACGGTCTTGGGCGTGTGAAATTCATCCGGAGTGGCGTCATAATACGCCCGCAGGTCATCGTCCGTGAGCGTGACCCGGTCCAGATAGGCTTTCGGGTCGATGCGGACATAGCGGGCCTTGAGTTCCACGTCGGTCTTGTAGTTTTCCTTATGCGCCTCGAACCAGGCGCTGACCTCCTCGGCGCTCGCATCGATGTTCTTGACGTGGTCGGCCGGAAACTTCACGTAGCGCAGATTCACCTGGGCGTTGTTCCATTTGTACCAGTCCAGGGCTTCGGCATCGGAAACCTTCACGCTGGTCGTCACGAACCGGCTCAGCTTGTCGACCAGCAGCGATCGCTTCTGATCGGCCTCGAAGCCGTCCTGGGTCAGGTGCAGGCGGCTCAACACATACTCGTAGCGTTTCGGATCGAACGCCCCGGCGGTTTGGAAAGCCTCGATTTTAGAGATCGACTCGGCCAGTTCCTGGTCACTGACGCTGATGCCCAGCTTTTCGGCCTCGGCGAGCATCAACTTCTGGTCGATCAACTGATTCAGGGCCTGTTCCTTCAACCGCAATCCCTTCAGGGTCTCCTCGTTCAGGGTCCCGCCGAAGTTGCGGCGCACCTGTTCGACCAGATTGTTGTACTGGCGAGTGTACTCCTCCAACCGGACCGGAGAACCGTTGACGGTGGCCACCTTGACATCCCGGCGGTCCTGGTAGATCCCGTAGCCAAAGGGGATGAAGGCCAGGATCACCGCGCCAAGGATGAACTTGATGATCCAGCTTCCGGCACTTTTTCGCATGAGACTGAGCATTTCTTTCCTTTCTTCACGGCATGGCGGATGACGGCCCAGACAACCGCGGCCGTTCGCGCCTTTTTTGTGGGCGAAACCTGGATTTCGACGTCTGGCGGTCCGGCGTATTGATTGTTTTTATCATCGGGGGTTTACCGCGGAGCGCACGGATGGAGACCTTCACCGGCCCCGCGGCGATCACATGACAATCCCGGGCGGGGGCCCGCTGCGATCGAGTTTCGTTCCGACCGAGGCCGAACAGAACGCGCACAGGTATTCATATTTATCGCCTTCGGGCAAAACCAGCAGCAGCCGCTTTCGAACCGGAACGGCGCGGCGGCAGTTTGCGCAGTAAAGCTCCGTGGCGTCGAACTGCTTGTAGGCGGCTTGCGCGGTCTGGGCCCGGGGCCGGCCGGCGGCATGGGGATATGGGGAATTCGGCTTCATCGATCCCGCGGGTTCGGTTAAGGGTCAATAAATAACGGCGTGAAGTTTTTGTCTCTGGTTATTTATGGCAATCATTTCAATCCGATTTTATTAGAAAGCATAATATTTTCAATCCTTCATTTTGTCAACCGCCCAAGCCTCCGCACCCATTCGCCGGGCGAAAATACCATCGTTTTAGACCGGAGAAATAAGTATTGACACACTTTTGGTGACTTGTTAACGTAGCGCCTGTTTGTTTTTCGGGGCTGTAGCTCAGCTGGGAGAGCGCATGACTGGCAGTCATGAGGTCAGGGGTTCGATCCCCCTCAGCTCCACCAGAAAGTCAATCGGCACGGCTGACCCCCCTTGGTTGGCCGTTTTTTATTTTTTTAATGAGATGCCATCCGTCCCCTCGCACCCGACCGGCATGTCAACCGATGCTTTCGGCGCACATCCCCGGCGCTGGAGGTTTCTGGCGTTTTTGGCCGTTGTGACGCTGTCACTGGCGGGTGCCGGCGGCGCGGGCCGGGCGGCCGAACCGGCCGGTGAAACGTCGACAGCCGGCATACCGATGGCGGCCGAACCGCGCCCTGTTGCGGTGGACCACATCTACTTTGCCGATCGCAACGGGCGCTATCTGCAGGCCGAAGAGCGCTTTTTCACCGGCCCCGAGAGGGGACCCGAGCGGGGCCGAACGATCGTGGAGGCCTTGATCAAGGGCCCCAAGACCGGCTTGATGCGCACCCTGCCCGCCGGCACCCGCCTGCGCGGTTTCTACCTGGCGTCCGGAAACCGGGCCTATGTCGATTTCTCCGAAAGCATCGCGGAGCAGCACCCGGGGGGATGCCGAACCGAATTGCTGACCCTGTATTCAATCGTGAATTCACTGGTGTTGAACATGCCGGAAGTCTCGACGGTAAAGATCCTCGTCGGCGGCCGGGACGTTTCAACCCTGGCCGGCCACATCGATATCCGCCAGACCTTCACGGCCGACATGTCGCTGATAAGATGAGTGAAAAAGACAAAATAAACCGCATCCGCAACATCGGCATCATCGCCCACATCGACGCCGGTAAAACCACGGTGACCGAACGGATTCTGTATTACACCGGCCGCTCGCACAAACTCGGCGAGGTCCATGACGGCGAGGCCATCATGGACTGGATGGTCGACGAGCAGGAGCGCGGCATCACCATCACCTCGGCCGTCACCACCTGTCAGTGGAAAGAAGCTGAAATCCAGGTGATCGACACGCCCGGGCATGTCGATTTCACCATCGAAGTCGAACGTTCCCTCAGGGTCCTCGACGGCGCGGTGGGGGTCTTCTGCGCCGTGGGCGGGGTCGAGCCGCAGTCGGAAACCGTCTGGCGCCAGGCGGATAAGTATAAGGTGCCCAAGATGGCTTTCATCAACAAGCTCGACCGGATCGGCGCGGATTTTTTCGGCGCCGTCGCGATGATGAAATCCAGGCTGCAGGCCAATCCGCTCATCCTGCAGTTGCCGGTCGGCGGCGAGGACACTTTCAAGGGGGTCATCGACCTGATCGACATGACCACCATCGTCTGGGACGACGAAACATTAGGCGCCCGCTATCAGCTCGAGGAGGTCCCCGAGTCGATGGCCGCCCAGGCCCGCCAATACCGCGAGCGCCTGGTGGAGGCCGTGGCCGAACAGGACGATGCCGTCATGGAGGCCTATCTCTCCGATGCCGAAATCTCAGCGGACGCCCTCCGGGCCGCCATCCGCCGGGCGACCTGCGGCCTGAAACTGGTGCCGGTATTGTGCGGCTCGGCCCTGAAGAACAAGGGCATCCAGCCCCTGCTGGACGCCATCGTCCGCTACCTGCCCAGCCCGGTCGACGTCCCGCCGATCAAGGGCGTTCACCCCGACACCCATGAGATCGTCACCTGCCGCAGCAGCGACGCCACCTCCCTGGCGGCGCTGATCTTCAAGGTCGCGATGATGGAAGGCCGCAAACTGTGCTTCGTCCGCGTTTACAGCGGACGGTTGAAGGCCGGCGACGACATCTATAACCCGTCTTTGAAAAAAACGGAGAAAGTCTCGCGCATATTGCGGATGCACGCCAACAAGCGCGAGCGCATCGATGCGGCCGGGGCCGGCAGCATCGTGGGCGTGGTGGGGCTCAAGCTGTCTTCCACCGGTGAAACGCTTTGCTCGGCCAAGCACCCGGTCCTGCTGGAGCGCATCGAGTTTTACGAACCGGTCATTTCGATCGCCATCGAGCCGAAGACCCATGCCGACCAGGAAAAAATCACCCAGGTCCTGGAAAAATTTCTGGCCGAGGACCCGACCCTGCGCGTCCGCCAGGACGAGGATACCGGTCAGACGATCCTGTCCGGCATGGGTGAACTTCATCTCGAAATTATCATCAGCCGCATGCAGCGCGAGTTCAACACCAAGGTCAATGTCGGCAAGCCCCAGGTGGTGCACCGGGAGTCCATCGATGCGGAGGCGCAGGGCAGCGCGGTTTTTGACAAGGAGATCGCCGGCCAACGCCAGTTCGGCGAGGTGGCCTTGAGGTTGACGCCGCTGCCGCGCGGCACGGGCACCCGCTTTGCATCGCGCATCGGCGCCGAAACGATTCCGGAAAACTTCATGCCGGCCGTCGAAAAAGGGGTCCGGGAATCGCTTGAAAGCGGAATACTGATGGGCTATCCGGTGGTCGATGTCGCCGTGGAGGTCATCGGCGGCTCTTACCGCGAAACCAACGGGACCGACCTGGCCTATACGGTCAGCGCATCGATCGCCTGCAAAAACGCCCTCAACGACGCCAGACCCTACCTTCTCGACCCGATCATGAAAGTGGAGGTCTTCGTGCCGGAAGCTTTCATGGGCGAGGTGATCGGCGACCTGAATGCCCGCGGCGGAAAAATAGAAGCCATCGCGTCACAGGCGGGAATCCAGGTCATCAAGGCCGTCGTGCCGCTGGCGCAGATGTTCGGCTATTCGACGGTGCTGCGGTCGGCGACCCAGGGCCGCGGGACCTTCACCATGCAATTCTCGCACTTCGATCGCCCCTGACCCCGCTTCGGCCCTGGAGCCGGCGCCGAACCCGGGCTGCCCGGCCTCACGATTCTTTCAAGGCCTTTAGAATCCTCTTGATCTCCTTGAGACGCTCCTCAAGATCGCGCCGCTGGTCGGGATTTTCAACTTTTTCAAGGGCCTGCCTGAACTGAATCCGGGCGTTGGCATAGTCGTGCTTCAGGTAGTAATACTCTCCGAGGTTCACATAGGCCTCGGCCAGCTTCCCCTGCTGCCCGTATGCCTTGCCGAGAAAATAGTAGACCTGCCTGGAGACGAACTCCTGCTGGCGGAGCCGTTCGAAGGCCGACTGCGCTTGCGCCGGCTGGTCGAGTTCCAGGTGGGTGCGCCCCAGGAAAAACAGGGCCTCGGGCTCCTGCGGGTCGAGGCTGAGCGCACTAGCAAACGTATTGAGCGCCTCTTTATAGCGCTTGTCCAGAAAATAGACCCGGCCCAGGGCCGCCAGCATCGTGGGGTTGAAGGCTTCAGTCTCCAGCGCTTTTTTGAGCGCGGCGACCGCCTGCTCCTGTTTGCCGGCCCGGGCGAGCGCCAGCCCGTAGCCGTAATAGGTGATCGCATCCGCGTCGTTGCTTTTGACCGCGGCCTCGAAATTGCCCAGGGCGGTCTTTTCGTCGGAATACAGGGCCAGGAGCCGCGCATGCATCAGGCGGAACGCCTCGGTGTTGACCGGCTGAATCGAACCGGAATCTTTTTTCCGGCCAGCCAGGTAGGTGTCGATGTAAGCCAACCGGTCCTCCACGGCCGGGTGGGTCATCAGGTAGGTGGGAATCTGGTCGGAGCCGTACCACTGCTTGGCGCGAATCTTATTCAGCACCGTGAGCAGCCCCTGCCCGGTGTAGCCCGCTTCGGTCAGATACCCCATTCCGATCTGGTCGGCTTGAACCTCGTTCTCGCGGCTGAAGGCCAGTGACGCGGACTGGCCGGCGGCCATGGATCCCATCGTCAGGGCGCCGGCCGCCTGGCCGCCGCCGGTGGCTCCCAACAGCATTCCGGCGGCGACGCCGGCCAGGGTGGCGATGCTGATCAGTTTGGAGCGCTCGATTTTCTGGGAGATATGGCGGGCGGTGACATGGGAAATTTCATGCGCTATGATTCCGGCCAGCTCGTCCTCGTTGTCCATCGCCGCCATCAGCCCGCCGTAGATGAACACGTGACCGGCCGGGGTGGCGAAGGCGTTGTAGACTTCCTGATCGACCACGTAGAAGTGGTAGGGAAACGGCTGAGGCGGCACCTTTGCCAGGATCTTTTTCCCTATCGAATTGACATACGCGACGATGAGCGGATCGTCGATGATCTCCATCTGCAAATTGATGTAGGTAAGAAATTCACGGCCCAGGTCTTCTTCTTCCTTGATGGTGATGCCCGCCGCCGGCGGCGTGCCGATCAGGCCCGACAGGACAGCAAACGCCATCAACCCAGCGATAATTTTTTTCAATGCGTGCATACGGCCTCGTTTCGATAGTGGCCCACCCTGCTCCCGGCGGCTTCGGCAGATCCGTTCGGGATGATCA
>JBAPWQ010000285.1:0-2784 GCA_049283795.1 Desulfobacterales bacterium
TTCTACTCCATGGTCATCGACCCGATGACCACCTGCGGCTGCTGCGAATGCATCGCGGCCATGCTGCCGGCCTGCAACGGCGTGATGACCGTTCACCGGGATTACACCGGAGAAACCCCCTGCGGCATGAAATTCACCACCCTGGCCGGTGTCATGGGCGGCGGCGCTTCCTCGCCGGGATTCGTGGGACACTCCAAGTTCAACATCACCCAGGGCAAGTTCCTCGTCGGCGACGGCGGGCTGCTGCGGATGGTGTGGATGCCCAAGAGCCTGAAGGAGGAAATCAAGGACCGGATCGTCAAGAGAGGCACCGAAATGGGCGTGCCGGACCTGTACGACAAGATTGCCGATGAAACCGTCGGGCTGACGGAAGAGGAAATCATGCCCTTCCTGCAGGAAAAGGGACACCCGGCCCTGTCCATGGAGCCGATCATCAAGTAACCACACCCGTCATTTCACCCATCGCCCATCGCCGGCGGCGGACGCATCATGCGGCCGGCCGCCGCGGTGGGCGATACGGAACCGGCAACTCGACTCACTCGACTGTAAGGAGATAAAAATGGCATTAACCGGTATTCAGATTTTCAAACTCCTGCCGAAGACCAACTGCAAGGAATGCGGGGTCCCGACCTGCCTGGCGTTTGCCATGAACCTCGCTTCGGGCAAGGCCGAACTCGACGCCTGCCCGTATGTGTCCGCCGAAGCCCGCGAACAATTGGCCGAAGCTTCCGCGCCGCCTATCCGGCCGGTGGTGATCGGCAAAGGCGTGCGCAAGCTCACCGTTGGCGGTGAACTCGTGCAAAGCCGCCACGAAAAGACCTTTTACAACCCGACCGGCCTGGCGGCCATCATCGCATCGGACATTTCGCCGGCCGACCTCGAGGCCAAGCTGAAGACCTGGAATGCGTTTCAGTTCGAACGCGTCGGGCTGAACCTGCGTCCGGAGCTGGTGGCGCTCAAGGATGTGGGCGGTGACGCAGCGGCCTTCGCCGAAAAAGCCAAGACGATCGCCGAAACCTCCGAGTTCAACCTGATCCTGATGACCGAGGATCCCGAGGTGATGAAGGCCGGCGTTGCGGCCTGCCAGTTCAAAAGACCCCTGATGTACGCCGCCACCGCGGCCAATGCCGATGCCTTCGGCGCCCTGGCCAAGGAGAACGATCTGCCGTTGGCCATAAAAGCCGACTCCGTCGACGCCCTGCTGTCCCTCTCGGACAAATTGACGGGCATGGGGTTAAAGGACCTGGTTCTCGATCCGGGGTCCAGGGAACCCAAGCAGGCCTTTACCGACCAGGTGGCGATCCGGCGCGCGGCGCTCAAAAACGCCAATCGCACGGTGGGGTTTCCGACCATCGCCTTTCCCTGTGAGATGGCCTCCAACCTGGATGTCGAAACGATGCTCGGGGCCCTGTTCATCGCCAAGTACGCCGGCATCGTCGTCTTTTCGGATTTCAGGAGCGAGAGCCTCTTTCCGCTGCTTCTGGAGCGGTTGAACATCTTTACCGACCCGCAGCGGCCGATGATGGTCACCGAGGGGATTTATGAAATCGGCAACCCCGATGAGAACTCGCCGGTTCTGATCACCACCAATTTCGCCCTGACCTATTTTATCGTCTCCGGTGAAATCGAGGGCAGCCGCGTACCTTCGTGGCTTTTGATCAAGGACTCCGAAGGTTTGTCGGTCATGACGGCCTGGGCGGCCGGTAAATTTTCGGGCGACGATGTCGGCACCTTCGTCAAGAAAAGCGGTATCGCCGACAAGGTCAAGCACCAGAAGATCATCATCCCCGGATACGCCGCCGCGATAGCCGGTGATATGGAGGAGGAGCTGCCGGGCTGGAACATTACCGTGGGGCCGCGCGAAGCCGCTCATATTCCTGGATTTCTCAAAAGCAATTAGTCAGAGCGACGCTGCCGGTTGAAGAATGGGCTCGATGCCCTTCTTCAACCGCGTGTCGAAAAATTTTAGAAACGCCAACGAGGAGGAAGAGTCGATGCTGCTGATAGGCGAAAGTTTAAACGTCATTTCACGGAAGATCGGTAAAGCGTATAAAGAGCGCGACCCCAAACCGATCCAGGAGGAAGCTCTTTTCCAGCGCGAAAAGGGCATGGACTACATCGATATCAACCTGGGGCCGGCCAAGAAAGACGGGCAAGATCTGATGCCGTGGGTGGTCAAGACCGTTCAGGAAGTGGTGGACGACATCCCGCTGGCGCTGGACACCTCGAATATCGATGCCATCGAGGCGGCGCTGAAGGTGATCAAGCCGGTCAAGAGCGGCACGTCTCACATCGTCAACTCGATCATGGTACGCCCCGAACGCTATGAACGGATGGTGCCGATCGCCGCTGAATATGGTGCGGACTTCATCGCCCTGATGTGGGGGCCGGAAGGGCTGCCGCGCGACGAGAACGAGCGCGCCGCCTTGTGCGTCGAGCTGCTCTATTTTGCCAATGAAGCCGGGATTCCGAACGAGAAAATCTGGGTCGACGGCATCGTTACCCCCGTCAACATCCAACAGCCGCAACTGATCAGCCTGATGGAATTTCAAAAGATGATCGGCGACATCGCCCCGGGCGCCAAGAGCACCTGCGGCCTGTCCAACATCTCCAACGGGCCGCCCGACCACCTGCGCCCGATTTTGAACCAGACCTACATGGTCATGCTGGGGAAATGCGGCATGGTCTCGGTGATCGCCGACCCGCTCGATACCCAGTTGGCCGACATCGCCAAGGGCAAGCGCCAGGACATCGTCGATCTCATTTACAACATGATGGACGGCA
>JBAPWQ010000286.1:0-3789 GCA_049283795.1 Desulfobacterales bacterium
GTGCCGAGTTTGGCCCGGTACAGGCGCAGGCTGTTGCCGACGACTGAAATGCTGCTGAAGGCCATGGCCAATGCCGCCAGAATGGGGTGCAGCTGCCGCAGAAAATGGGGCAGGCTGTCAAACGGGCTCAGGACCCCCGCCGCGATGGGGATGAGGATCACATTGTAGCCGAAAGCCCAGAAAAGGTTCTCCTTGATCGTTTTCATGGTGGCGCGGCTGATCGCGATTGCCCGTGCCACGCCCATCAGGCTGCCGCTCGACAAAATGACATCGGCCGTCTCGATGGCCACGTCCGTGCCAGTCCCGATGGCCAGTCCGACGTCGGCCTGGGCCAGGGCCGGGGCATCGTTGATGCCGTCGCCCACCATGCCGACCCGGCGTCCCTCGGCTTGCAGCGCACGAACTTTTATCGATTTTTCGTCGGGTTTGACCTCCGCGACAATCTCATCGATTCCGACCTGTCCGGCAATCGAGCGGGCTGTTTCCGGATTGTCGCCCGTCAGCATGACAACTCTCAATTTTTCGCGATGCAGGGCCGCAATGGCGGATTCGGATTCGGGTTTGACCGTATCGGAAACGGCGATCAGCCCCAGCGGCACGCGATCGTCGGCCGCCACCATCACGGTTTTGCCTTGCGACCGCAAGGCTTGAATGCGGTGCTGCACCGGCCCCAGGTCGATCCCCTGTTCTTCGAACCACTGGGGCTTGCCGACTTTAACCGGCCGGCTACCAACCAGCGCCTGGACCCCCATCCCGCCGGTGGCCTTGAACTCGGCCGGTTCCGCCAGGGTCATCCCGCGCGCGCGGGCGGCGCTCACAATCGCCTTGCCCACCGGATGTTCGGAACCGCGCTCGACCACGGCGACCATTTCCAGCAGGCGGTCCTCGTCACCGTCCAGCGCCTCGAAGGCCACCAGGTCCGAAACCGCGGGTTTGCCGAGCGTGATCGTACCGGTCTTGTCGAGCACGATCGTATCGAGCTTGTTCGCCATCTCGAGCGCCGCGCTGTTTTTGAACAAAATTCCGTTTTCCGCGCCCTTGCCGGTCCCGGCCATGATGGCCGTGGGGGTTGCCAGCCCCAGAGCGCAGGGGCAGGCGATCACCAGGACCGCCACCAGCCGGATCATGGCGGAAACGAAGTCGCCCGTGATCATCCACCAGACGGCAAAAACCACCAGGGCAATGCCGATGACCGCCGGGACAAACACGGCCGCCACCCGGTCCGCCAGGGCCTGAATCGGCGCCTTGCTGCCCTGGGCTTCCTGGACCAGGCGGATGATCTGGGCCAGCACGGTTTCCCGCCCCACGCGGGTGGCGGTGAAGCGCAGCAGCCCCTGGCCGTTGATCGTCCCGCCAACCACCATGTCGCCGGCCTGCTTGTCGACCGGCAGGGGTTCGCCGGTCAGCATCGATTCGTCCACGGCGGATTCGCCGGCCAGCACGATGCCGTCGACCGGCATCCGCTCTCCGGGCCTGACGACGACGGTGTCCCCGATGACCACCCCCGCAATCGGGATCTCGACCTCGTTTCCATCGCGCACGACGGCGGCTTTTTGGGGCCGCAGCCCGATCAGCTTGCGGATAGCGCCACCGGTCCGGCCCTTGGTGCGCGACTCGAGCATCTTGCCCATCTTGATCAGGGTGATGATCACCGCCGAGGTTTCAAAATAGACGTGGGTCCCGAACCCGGGAACCAGCAGGACCGCCAGGGAGTAGAAATAGGCCACCGAGGAGCCCATGGCGACCAGAACGTCCATGTTGGCGCTCTTGTTGGCCAGGCTCTTGATCCCGCCGCGGTAGTAATCCCAGCCCGTGTAAAACTGCACCGGCGTGGCCAGCACGAAAAAAAGCCAGTTCATCCAGCCGGCATGGCTCCAGGCACCGATAAGCCCGAAGTCGCGCGCCATGCTCAACACAAACAGCGGCAGGGCGAAGACGACGCCCACGATAAACTTGCGGGTCTGATCGCGGATCTCCGCGTCGCGGGCCTGCTGCTCGGCGTCTTGCGCATCGATGCCCTCGATTGGCGCAATGGCGCCGTAACCCGCTTTTTCAATGGCCGCCATCATGTCCTCGATGGCGGCGACGCCCGGAACGTAGGTCACGCTCACGCGCTCGGAAGCGAAATTGACCGCCGCCGACAGGACGCCCGGGACCTTTTTGGTCAACGCCCGCTCGATATTCATGGCGCAGTTGGCGCACGTCATGCCGGTGACCGGAAATTCAACCCGGGCCGTGCCGATGCCATATCCCGATTTTTCGATTTTAGCGATCAGGTCACCGACGGTGATTCGCTGTGGATCGAAGGCCACGGCGGCTTTTTCGCTGGCGAAATTGACGTTGACCTCTTTCACGCCGTCCAGCTTCCCGACGCCGCGTTCGATGTTGGCCGCGCAGTTGGCACAGGTCATGCCCGTGATGGGTAAGTTTACTTTTTTTTCGCTCATACG
The DNA here is from genome assembly GCA_049283795.1 of Desulfobacterales bacterium. Classification (GTDB taxonomy): domain Bacteria; phylum Desulfobacterota; class Desulfobacteria; order Desulfobacterales; family SG8-13; genus JARFQH01. The sequence goes on from JBAPWQ010000286.1 coordinate 2,451, forward strand.
TCACACCAGATGGCGAGGGCAATGATCGGCGGGGCCTCGCGGGCCAAGCCGCGCCGATTAACGCCGCACGACGAACCAGGGATTGAGCAGGTCGGGCCGGTTGTAGGTCAGCGGCGCGCCGGTTTTGAAATCAAGCAGCTTGGCGCCGGCCGATTCGGCCACCGCCTGCCCGGCCGCCGTATCCCATTCGCACGTCGGTCCGAGGCGGGGATACAGGTCCGCCGCGCCTTCGGCCACCATGCATATCTTCAGCGAACTGCCGGCCGTGATGAGTTGGACCTGCCCGTGCTCCCGCCGCTTTTGCTCGACGATTTTTTCGAGGTCCGGATTGGCGTGCGAGCGGCTTCCCACTATGATAAAAGGCTGCAGGGGCCGGTCGCCGTTCGGCAGCCGGACCGCCTGCCGCAGCAGGCTCTCAAGTGACGCGGCACCATCGCGCCGGTTGCCGTCAGGTCCGCCGGACCCTGCCGGAAACGGCGGACCGTCGATTTTATAGGCCCCCAGCTTTTCGCCCGCAAAATAAAGCCAGTCCAGGACCGGGGCATAGATGACACCGAGTATGGGCCGGCCATATTCGACCAGGGCGATATTGACCGTGAATTCATCGTTGCGCTTGACGAATTCCTTGGTGCCGTCCAGCGGATCGATGATCCAGAGCCGCTCCCAGGCCTGGCGGTCCTGGTAGGGGATCTCCCGACCCTCTTCGCTCAGAATCGGAATGCCGGCCTGCGGTAACGCCGCCGTGAGCAGGTCGTGTGACAGCCGGTCCGCGCGCGTCAGCGGCGAATTGTCGGCCTTGTGCTCCACCGCGAACTCCGAATGGTACACCTCGCGAATCACCTGCCCCGCCCGCAGCGCCGCATCGATTGCCTTGACGAGCAAACCGTCGATCCCGTTTTCCTTCATGTCCGTCCTTGTGTTTTGGCCAGAGTTCAGCCGATGTCCGGCCGGTGCCGGGCCTTTGCTTGAGGCCTATGCCGCCGGGTAATTGATTTCCTTGAGCGTCGCCCTGATTTTGTCTTCCGTGACCGGCGCCTCCCACTCGACGGTGACGGTTTTGGCGCCCGGGTCGCCTTCCACTTTCTTAACGCCGTCGAGTTCGCTCAGCTCATTTTTTATGCTCATGACGCAGTGGCCACAGGAAATATTGGGTACGGAAAAAGTTTGTTTGGACATTTTGTTCTCTCCTGTTGTTTCTTCTGAAAAAACTAAAATCTTTTGATATAGGTAACATCGAACTAAGCAAAGTCAAATGAGCCATGGGCACGTTGAGGCAGTCAAAAGTCGCTCCTATCAGTCCAATTGACCGCTTGAAATCCGCCGGTATGGTCGCCACGGT
>JBAPWQ010000287.1:0-11407 GCA_049283795.1 Desulfobacterales bacterium
TTTCGCTGGCGGACCTGCTGAAGGCCGAACAACTCGATGCCGAAACGATCGGAATGATGAAAAAGATTGTCGACCAGGTTCAGGGGGCTTCCAACAAGATCGAATCGGTCATCAAGCGGGTGCTCGACTTCTCGAAGCCCGGCGTTCCCTCCATGTCGCTGATCAGCATGAACCGGCCCATGCAGGAGGCAATCAATCTGTCGGCCGTCAGTCTGCGCAAGAAGGGGATCGAGATCGTCATCGACCTGGATCCGGAGCTGCCGATGAGTTACGGTGATGCCAACCTGATCGAACAGGTGGTGTTGAATCTGATCGACAATTCCGTGAAGTCCATGGAGAAAAAAGCCGCCGAAAAGCGGCTGACCCTGCGCTCGTACGCCGCCGACAACAACATCTGCCTGAGCGTCTCGGACACCGGGGGCGGGATTCCACTCGGTATCCGCGAAAAGATTTTCGACCCCTTTTTCACGACCGAGACAGACGGGTCGGGCATCGGGCTGGCGATTTCGCTGCGGATCATCAACGATCATCGCGGGGCCATTACGGTCGAGAGCAACGAGTCGGGCGGGGCCCAATTTACCATCGAACTGCCGATAGAGAAAAGGATGCAGGTCCAATGACGCCGTACACGGTCTACGTGGTGGATGATGAAGAGGTGGCCCGCGAGGGCGTGGTGCTGGCCTTGAAGAAGTTATACCGGATCAGGGGCTTTGCCAATGCCGAGGACACGATCGAAGCGGTGCTCATCAGCCCGCCGGACCTGGTTCTTCTGGATATCGGCCTGCCCGGCATGAGCGGCATCGAGGCGCTCAAAAAAATCAAGGGCCTCTACCCGGAGGTCATCGTGATCATGATCACCGCTTACGAGGATGTTCAGACGGTGGTTTCCGCCATGAAGCAGGGGGCCTACGACTACGTGGTCAAACCGCTGCAGATGAACACCCTTATGGTCACCGTGCGCAATGCCCTGGAAACGATCAAGCTGCGCAAGGAGATCCAGCTGCTCCACGAAAAATATCTCAAGGAGAACCTGCCGGGATTCATCGGCGAGAGCGACGCCATCCAGGACGTGATGGAAGTGGTGACCAAGGTGGCCAAGAGCCCCGACACCTCGATCGTCATCCTGGGCGAAACCGGTACGGGCAAGGAACTGATCGCCAAGGCCATCCACTACCGCAGCCCCAATTTCGAGGGGCCGATGATCAGCGTCAACTGCGCGGCCATCCCCAAGGATTTGATCGAGAGCGAACTCTTCGGGTACGAAAAAGGCGCTTTCAGCGGGGCCGACAAATCGGGCAAGGAGGGGCTGGTCGAAAAAGCGGCCGAAGGCACCCTTTTCCTCGACGAAGTGGCCGACCTGAGCACGGAGGCCCAGGCCAAGCTGCTTCGGTTTCTGGAGGAAGGTGAATACTACCGGGTGGGCGGCACGAAGAAACGCATGGCCCAGACCCGCATCGTCGCCGCCACCAACAAGAACCTGGAGGAGATGGTGGCCGCCGGCAGTTTCCGGCAGGACCTGTACCATCGCCTGGCGGTCATCAAGATCGAGATACCCTCTCTGAACCAGCGGCGCGAGGACATCGTGCCCATTGCCAAGCACTACCTGGTCGAATTCGCGGCGAAGTTCGGCAAGCTTTACACCGGCATCAGCGAGGAGGCTGAAAAGGCCTTGAAGACCTTCAAATGGACCGGCAACGTGCGCGAGTTGAAAAACCTGATCGAACGGGCCGTCCTGCTCGGCGATGGCCCGCTGCTGGACCTGCGCGACCTCGGCGTGACGCCGGGGTGCCAGGGGGCGGGCGCCGCGGCGGCCGGACTGCCGGTCCTGTCCGCCGAGGGCATCGACCTGCCCGAGGTCATGGCGCAGATTGAAAAAAGATATTACCAGGATGCCCTGCGGCTGGCCGGCGACAACGAAAGCCGGGCGGCGCGCGCCCTGAATGTCAGCCGTGACACCTTCCGGTATCGACGCAAGAAACTGTTCGAGTAAATGGAAACGGGCCTGGGTCATTATTCCCACCATGGCTGCGTTTTTTCCCCCAATCCGGCTCGGTGCCTTCGCAGCCGGATATCCCCTCCTTTCGATGTAACTATTCGAAATGGCGCTTAAATTTTAATCCGATGACTGCTGGCACGCAATTTGTTTTAAGCAGGCATCGATACCGCGCCACCATTCATCCATCGGAGGGGAACAAAACAAATGGTCACCAATCCCAAGCTGAAACGCATCAAAACGCTCTTGGTCGACGACAACGAATTTATCCGGAATTCCATGGAAATCGCCTTCCGCCAGAAAGGTTATCCCCTGCGAACGGCCGCCACCGCCGAGGAAGGCCTGCGAAAACTGGCCACCGATCACTTCGAGATCATCATCAGCGACTTCAAACTGCCCGGGATCAACGGCCTCACCTTGCTCAAACATGCCGGCGGAAACCGGTCGGACCTCATCAAGATTCTCATATCCGCCTGCGGTGACCATGCGACCATCGCCGCGGCCTATGCCAATGGCGTGCACGACTACCTGCAAAAACCTTTCACGCTCGACACGCTCTGGGCGACCCTGGGCCTGCATGTCGAGAGACTCGGGAAACGCCACCGGGTCATCGACTTGCGAAGCCGGCGGGCGGCGGCATTGACGCCGGAGCAGGTGCGCGGCTGCACCCATGTGAACCGCTGACGAGTTCCACATTCCGGCCCGGCGCCCTGCGACCCGGGCCGGCATCCCCGCGTCCTTCCGTCCGGCTCATCCGTCCCCGGTACCACGTCCGGCGGCGCCGGGCCGAAACCCTATCCGTCATTTACCCTATGGCGCCGGCCCGGCCCGTCTTAAGGTAGCCTGTTTGCGGCTGAACCCCCCGGCCGCGTATCCGCCAATCCCGCCTTGTGATTTTCACCATTCTGTGTCACAGAGATACCTCCCATCGCCACTTTGCAATCCTGGAGGTTCAATGAACGATTTCAATCCGATTCACTATCACCTATCGCTCACCCCCGACCTGGCCGGTTTCAACTTCGCCGCCAGGATCGAGATAACCGGTGAGTTTGCAGACGCGCGGGAAGAGGTGATCCTGAATATTTTGGAACTGGCCGTCTGGCGCTGCCTGCTGCGCAGCGACGGGCAGACCGCCGTCTGTCCTTTCAGCGTCGAGCCCGCCAAAGAGGAACTGCACATCCGGCTGCCACGCGCGATGGCCGGAAAACTGACCGTGATTGTCGAGTACGAAGGCCGGATCAACGACCGCATGGCGGGCTTTTATCGCAGCCGGTATCAAAAAGACGGACGGACGCGCCATATCGCCGTGACGCAGTTCGAGGAAAGTGACGCCCGGCGGGCGCTGCCCTGCATCGACCATCCCCTGAAGAAAGCGACGTTTACGGTCGAGATGGTCATCGACAGCGGCCTTGGCGCCATCTCCAACACGCTGGTCGACACCGAAGAGGCGCTCGAGGACGGGAAAAAGCGGGTCGTCTTTCAAAAGACGCCCAAAATGTCGACCTACCTCTTGTTCTTCGGCGTCGGGGATTTCGACTCCGTGGTAAATTCAACCGATCCGCGGGTGAGGGTCGCCACCACCCCGGGCATGACGCCCTTTGCCGGCTACGGTCTCGAATTCGGCCGCCAGGCCCTGGCCTACTGTGAAGACTACTACCGGATCCCCTACCCGCTGCCGAAGATGGACCTGATCGCCATTCCGGATTTCGCTTTCGGCGCCATGGAAAACTGGGGGGCGATCACGTTTCGCGAAAACCTCCTACTGCATTACCCGGACATGACTTCGCGGGCGGGCGAGGAGCGGATTTGCGAAGTGATCGCCCACGAAATCGCCCACCAGTGGTTCGGTAACCTCGTCACCCCATCGGACTGGCGCTATTTGTGGCTCAACGAGAGTTTCGCGACTTTTTTCGGCTTCGGGGTGGTCGACCATTACCATCCGGAGTGGGGCATCTGGGAGCAGTTTATCGCCAGTCAGACCGAGAGCGCGCTGGTACGCGACGGGCTGCACGAGACCTTCGCGATCGAAATTCCGGGCGGCGAGCACATCGTGATCAACACCAGCACGGCGCCGATCATCTACAGCAAGGGCGGCAGCATCCTGCGCCAGGTCCGGGGGTTTATCGGACCGGAGTTGTTTCGCGACGGTCTGCACCGCTACCTGGAGACGCACGCCTACGGCAACGCCGCCAGTCAGCACCTGTGGGAGGCCTTCGAATCCACGTCCGAAAAGCCGGTGACTAAAATGATGAAAAGCTGGATCGAACAGCCGGGGTATCCGCTGGTCAGCGCCGAGCGCCGGGACGGGAAGCTTCACCTGCGGCAGCAGCGGTTCACCTATCTGCCCAACACCTCCGGGCAGCGCTGGGAAGTGCCGATCACCGTGCGGCTGATGGATCACAGCGGCGGGCAGCACGTCGTGCGGCAGCTCATGGCCGGGGAATCCATGGCGATCGACCTGCCGGCCGATGCGGCGGCGTATAAAATAAACGTCGACCAAACCGGCTTTTACCGGGTGCGGTACGTGAATTCCCCCGACCTGGCTGCGCTCGGGGAAAGGGTCCGCGACAAATCCCTGTCGACCGAAGACCGCTGGGGGGTGCAAAATGACCTCTATGCCCTGGTCAGATGCGGTGTTGCCGGGATCGACGCCTACCTGGATTTTATCGATTATTACCGGGATGAAACGGCCTTCCTGCCCTTGAGCAGTATATCCGATCACCTGTTTCAGGCCGCCGGTGTTCTTGCCGGAACGACCGTGGAGCGGCTGAAAGCCGGCGGCCGGTCGCTGCTCGACAGGGCGCTGGCCGCCATCGGCCTGGCGCCGCAAGCCGGCGAGCCTTTTACGGCATCGTTGCTGCGGGACCAGATCATGCTGCCGGCCGCGGTCTTTGGCGCCGAGGCGGTCATCGCCTTCGCCGGTAAGCAGTTCGCGCGGTTGACCTCCGGCGGGAACGTCCACCCGGACATCCTGAAGAGCACGCTCCAAATCGCCGCCCTGACCGGCGGCCAGCCGGTTCTCGCCTGGCTTCAGCAAAGGTTTCGATCCACCATCAGTGAACACGAACGGCTTAACATCCTGGCGGCCCTGGGGTGGTTCAGGGACGAAGCGGTCATCGACGGCGCCCTGCGGTTCGCCCTCGCCGAGGTGCCCGACCGCAACAAGTTCATCCCGATCGTTGCGGCCACCGCCAACCCCTACGCCGTCGACCATCTCTGGGACTGGTACCTCGCGCACCTGCCGGAACTCGAAGCCTTTCACCCCCTGCTCTACGAGCGAGTGATCGCCGCGATCGTGCCGACGGCCGGCATCGAGCGGCCCGAAAGCGTCGGCGCATTTTTCAGAAAATACGTGGCCGATCATCCCCAGACCAAAGACGTCGTCCGGCTGGCGCTCGAGCATCTCGAAATCAATCTGGGGATGCGCCGCCGATCCGTTTAACCTTTCGAGCATCATTTTCCAGCCCTCCGCATCTTTGTAGACGGTCGCCTCTTCACATGAGGCTCCGCAGCCTTCCTCGCCGATGACATCCATGAAGAGAGCCTGCCGGGGGGGCCGCCGCCTTCAATCCGAGAGGGCGGATTATTGACGCTGCGGCATCAACAGCCCCTTGACACCGGAACTATTATCTATTACTCGAACTAGACGCCCAGCCCGAGACGTCCCTGACGGTGCCGAAAGTCCGACCGGCCACACACCGGTTCATCTGGACTCGGGAACCGGCCGATCGAAGCGGATGTCACCCCCGTGCATCACCTCCGGCGTGAACATCGTGGAGAACACTGTCACATGAATCGACGCACCTTTCTGAAGCTTCTCGGTATGGGCAGCATGTCGATCGCCGCCGGGTGTTCCCCCGACTACCAGGGCGGTCCCCATCCCCACAAAACACTTTTTTCACTGGTCCGCGCCCCCGACGACATGGTCATCGGGGAACCCGTCTGGTATGCCTCGACGTGCCGCGAGTGCCCGGCCGGCTGCGGCGTCCTGGCCAAAAACCGCGAGGGTCGGGTCATCAAGGTCGAAGGCAACCCGCAGCACCCGATCAACCGCGGCCGGTTGTGCATGCGCGGCCAGGCGGCCCTGCAGGCCATCTACAATCCGGACCGCATCAAGACACCGCTCTTGAAGGACGGCGACCGCTGGCGCCCCATCACCGCCGCCGAGGCGTACGAGCGGCTGAAACAAAAAGCCGACGCGGCCGCGGCGTCCGGAAAGAACCGGGTCCGGATGATCACCGAGGTCGCGGGCGAGAACCTGCTGACGCTTTTCGAGGAAGCCCTCGACCACTGGAATTCGGGCGGCCCCATAGTTTTCGAGCCGTTTGCCTACGAGGCGCTCAAGCTCGCCAACGAGAGGGTTTTCGGTGTCAGCGGACTGCCGTCCTACCACCTGGAGCAAGCCGACGTGCTCGTCTCCTTCGGCGCCGATTTCCTCGAAACCTGGCTGTCGCCGGTCGAATACGCGCACAAGTTCAAAGACATGCACGCCCTGGGCACCGGGCGCAAGGGCCGGTTCATTCATGTCGCCCCCTACCGGTCGCTCACCGGCGCCAATGCCGACACCTGGCTGGCCTGCCGGCCCGGCAGCGAATCAGTGGTCGCCCTGGCCCTGCTTGCCGAAGTCATGAGCGGGAAGGCGGGTGAGAGCCTGCCCGCAAATTTGCGCCAGGGACTGGCAAAGGCTTGCGGGCTTTACACCAGGGAAAAGGCTGCCGAGGCGGCGGGAATCCCGGCCGAGCAGATCGAGGCCGTCGCAGCGATCTTGAAGCAGGCCGCCAAACCCCTGGTTCTCGGCACGGGAACGGCCGCCGGTCCCGGGGCGCTGCCAACCGACCTTGCCGCCAGCTACCTCAACCTGATTCTCGATCCCGATCTGTCGCTGATCGATTTCGCACAGCGCCACCGGGTGGAGGCCGCCGCGTCGCGTGCGGAAGTCCGGGCGCTTTTTGACAGCCTCGGCCAGAGGACGGCCGGTGTCCTGCTGCTGAACAACGTCAATCCGGTTTATGCCATGGCCTCGTCGCCGGAGATCGAAGCTGTGCTGAAACAGGAATCCCTTTTCGTGGTCTCCTTCAGCAATTTCATGGACGACACCACAGCGCTGGCGGATCTCATCATACCGGCCGGCCTGCCGCTCGAGGTGTGGGACGAGTACGGCGGCAGGAGGGGCATCGTCGGCACCCTGCAGCCGGCCATGGGCGGCATGACCGCCGCGGCGAATATCGGGGACGTATTTCTTGCCGCCGCATTCGGCAAGACCGGTCCCGCAGAAAATTACAAAGCCTACCTGATGGCCAACATGGTGTCGAGGGGTCTCATCCGCAGCGAAACGCAGTGGCTCCAGGGCCTGCAAAGAGGCGGAATTTTCGAGATTCCCGCCGCCGGCAAAGACGCCGGTTCCGTCAGCCGGCCCGCGGCCGTCGCGCCGGAACTCGCCTCCGTACCGGCCGCCCCCGCCCCGGCCGGCTTGACCCTTGTCGCCGCCCCCTCCATCCGTTTTTTTGACGGCCGCGGCGCCAACCGGCCCTGGCTGTGCGAAGTGCCGGATCCGGTCACCCGCGTCGCCTGGCAGACTCCGCTGCTCGTGCATGCCGATGTCCTTACATCCCGGGGGCTCGCCCAGGGGGACCTGGTGCAGGTCGAAAGCAGCCGGGGTGCCGTGACGGCGCCGGTTTACGAATCGCCGTGGCTCCGGCCGGATGTCATGGTCATGAGCATTGGCCAGGGACATGCGGCCTACGGCCGGTATGCAGCCGGAAAAGGCGCCAATCCCCTGCGGCTGATGCCGGTCGAAACGGTTTCGGCGACCGGCGGCCCGCACCACGCGGCGGCCGGAGTCGAGCTGAAAATGGCCGGGCGCAGCGTGGCATTGGCCCACACCGACGGCAGCCGCGACCAGCACGGTCGCAAGATCGCCCTGACGGTGCCCTTCGATGCGCTGGGTGAACTGAAAAAAGCCCGCAAGGCCGGCCTGGCCATGTGGGACTTCCCCCTGACCCTGCCGCTGCCCGAGGGCTATGATCCCAAGCGCGATTTTTACCCGCCCCATGACCATGACGGCTACCGCTGGTCGATGGTGGTCGACCTGGACCGCTGCATCGGCTGCGGCGCCTGCGCCACCGCCTGCTACGCCGAAAACAACATCGGCATCGTCTTCGAGGAGCGGATCGCCGCCGGACGCGAAATGGCCTGGCTCACCGTCGTGCGCTACGAGGAGCAGGAGCGTCCCGGGCAGATCATGTTTCTGCCGCTCATGTGCCAGCACTGCGACAACGCCCCCTGCGAGTCGGTCTGCCCGGTCTACGCGCCGCACCACAACAAGGAGGGCATGAACAACCAGATTTACAACCGCTGCATCGGCACCCGCTTCTGCTCCCAGAACTGCCCTTACAAGGTCCGCCGCTTCAACTGGTTCACCTGGGAGTGGCCCGCGCCGCTCGAACAGCAGCTCAACCCGAACGTGACCGTGCGGACCAAGGGTGTGATGGAAAAGTGTTCCTTCTGCGTGCAGCGCATCAAAGAGGCTCACGGCTGGGCCAAGAACGAAAACCGCCCGATTCGCGACGGCGAGGTGGTGCCGGCCTGCGTTCAGACCTGCCCGACGGGGGCCCTGACGTTCGGAAATCTGATGGATCCCGAGAGCCGGGTGCGCCGCCTGGCGGATGACCCGCGGGCCTACCAGATCATGGGATACCTGAACACCAAGCCGGCGGTGATCTATTTGAAGAAAGTAACGGTTTAGCCCGTTGGCCGGTTAGCCCGTTTGCCGGTTGAGCAGGTCGAAAAATGGTACAAACCCTCAGTTTGTGCCTATGATGACAATCGATTTGGCTGACTATTGGTTAAACAGGTTCAACCGACAAACAGGCTAACGGGCAAACCAGTTGCCGGGCAAACGGGTTAACCGGCCAACCGGCTCAACGGGCCAACCGGCTCCACCTTTTGGACACCACCATGACCGAACTGACCTTTGACAAAATCGACCGGACGGTTCTGGACACCTTGGCGCCGGCCCGGCGCAGTTACTGGCTGACCGTCGGGCTGTTGTTGCTGGGCGTTCTGCTCGGGGCGGCTTGCTGGTTCTACCAGATATTCACCGGTATCGGCGTCGGCGGGCAGAACATTCCGGTGGCCTGGGGGACTTACCTGATCAATTTTGTGTTCTGGGTCGGTATCGCCCACTCCGGAACCTTGATTTCGGCCATTTTGCATCTGTTTCGCGCCGGCTGGCGCAACCCGATCGCGCGGGCGGCCGAAACCATGACGGTTTTCGCGGTGTGCACGGCCGGGCTTTTCCCCTTCATCCACCTCGGCCGCGTCTGGCTGGTCTATTACATGCTGCCGATTCCGACCCAAAGGACCCTGTGGCCCAACTTCACTTCCCCGCTGGTGTTCGACGTGGTGGCGATCAGCACCTACCTGACGGTCAGTTCGCTGTTCTGGTACACCGGTCTGCTGCCCGACCTCGCCCGCGTCAGGGACTCGGCGGTCGGGGGCCGCAAAAAGGTGTTCACCTGGCTGTCGATGGGCTGGACCGGCGCGCATGAGCAGTGGCGCCATTACGCCCGGATTTATCTTTTCTTCGCGGCCCTGGCCACGCCGCTGGTCATCTCGGTCCACAGCGTGGTCTCGTGGGACTTCGCCCTGGGTGTCGTCCCGGGATGGCACACGACGATTTTCGCCCCGTACTTCGTGGCCGGGGCCATCCATTCGGGCCTGGCCATGGTGCTGACCCTGATGATCCCGCTGCGCAAGATCTTCCACTACGAGCAGATCATCACGATGCACGTGCTGGAAAGCGTGGCCAAGACGATCATCTTCACCGGCCTGATCGTCGGTTTCGCCTACGGCACCGAATTCTTCATCGCCTGGTACAGCCACAAAAGCGTCGAAGAGGCCATTTTCCTGTACCGCATGTTCGGCCACTACGCCTTCGGCTTCTTCATCATGCTGGTCTGCAACACGACGATCCCGCTCCTGTTTTTTTACAAGCACATCCGCACCTCGATTCCGTGGCTGTACGGGATATCGATCCTGATCAATATCGGCATGTGGTACGAGCGTTTCGTGATCATCGTCACCAGCGTCGCGCACGATTTTCTGCCCAACTCGTGGGGGCTCTACCGGCCGACGCTGATCGAGCTGGGCATTCAGCTGGGGGCCTTCTGCCTGTTTTTCTTTTTCTTCGTGCTGTTCGTCAAACATATGCCGTCGGTGTCAATGACCGAGATGAAGGAAACCGTTGCCCAAGGAGAAGGCCATGGCCACTGATGCTTACGTCATGGGTGTTTTTAAATCCGAGGACCAGGCCGTGGCCGCCGTGCACGATCTGAAGCAGTCGGCCTGGCAGCTGATCCGGACCCACAGCCCCATCCCGAGCCATAAACTCGCAGCGGCGCTGCAGGTGAAGAAAAGCAAGGTGGGTTGGTATACCCTGTGCGGCGGGATCATCGGGTTTATCAGCGGGTACTCGCTGGCCATCTGGACGGCCCAACGCTGGGAGCTGATCGTGAGCGGCAAACCGGTCGTGGCCCTGATCCCGTTTGTTATTGTCGGCTTCGAGTTCACGATCCTGTTTGCCATCTTCGGCAACCTGATCGGCTTCCTGCACCAGTCCAAACTGCCGCGGCTGGCCAACCTGGAGCACTACGACCCGCGCTGCTCCGGGGAACATTTCGGCGTCCTGGCGGCCTGCGCCCCCGATCAGCAGGACGGCCTGAAGGACCTGTTTCGAAAAAACGGTGGAGACATCACGGTTTTCGATGACCAAACCGCAACCCACGGACGATAGCCGGACTGCCATGGAAAAGAAACCCCCCTTCCACCTGATTTTCGCAGCGCTGATCGCCGTCGGTCTCGGCGCGTTCATCTATGGTGTCCTGGGCCGCGACCCCGCGCGGGCCTGGCAGGCCTACCTGATCAACTTTCTGCTGTGGTCGGCGATCGCGCAGGGCGGCCTGCTGTTCTCGGCCATCATGACCACGACCCGCGCCAAATGGAGCGGCCCCCTGTCCGGGCTTGCCGAGGCCTTCGCCGGATTTTTCCCGGTATCCTTCGTCCTGTTCTTGCTCCTTTTTATCGGCGCGCCGCACGTTTTTCCCTGGCTCCACAGTCATGAGCTGCACGGCAAGGAGGTCTGGCTCAACCTGCCCTTCCTGTTCGCCCGCGACGGCATCGGGCTGTTGGTCCTCTACGGGTTGGGGTTTGCCTACCTGTACTACTCGCTGCTGCTCAAGACGGGGCCCGAGGCGTCCGGCGGCACCGTCCGGACCCTCTTCAACCGGCTGCACGGCGGCCGGCAGCGCGACCCCGAGCACATCCGGCACCGCAAGGGACAGTTCAGCGTCCTTTACATGCTGGCCTTCGCGCTGGTGCTCTCGCTGATCGGGTACGACCTGGTGATGAGCAGCG
>JBAPWQ010000288.1:0-3930 GCA_049283795.1 Desulfobacterales bacterium
TACAAGGCCGGCCAGTTTGCCGAACTCTCGATCACCGGCAAAGGCGAGATACCGATCGGAATCGCCTCATCGCCCACGGAGAAAGGCTTTCTGCTTTTTACCGTCAACCGGGTCGGCCTGGTCTCGACCGCCCTGCACAACATGCGCGCCGGTGACATCATGGGCGTTCGCGGTCCCCTGGGCAACTGCTATCCCTGGGAGACATTCGAGGGCAAAAGCGTGGTCATCATCGGGGGCGGATTCGCCTTCACGACCCTGCGCTCTTCGATCGTTTACATGCTCGATCCGGCGAACCGTAAAAAATTCAAGGATATACACGTCATTTACGGGGCCAGGACTCCGGGGATGCTGCTCTACCGCGACGAGTTGGCGGCCTGGGAGAAACGCAACGACATCCACATGCACATCACCGTGGACGCCACCGATGATCCCGACTGGAAATACAATGTCGGCTTCGTGCCGACGATCACCGACCAGAAGGCACCGCCGGCGGATGGGGAAACCTACGCCATCGTCTGCGGCCCGCCGATCATGATCAAATTCACCCAGCCCGTTCTCGAAAACCTGGGGTATTCGAACGACCACATCATCATGTCCCTGGAAAACCGGATGAAGTGCGGTATCGGCATCTGCGGGCACTGCAACATCGGCAAGGAATTCGTGTGCAAGGACGGCCCGGTGTTCACGTTGGCGCAGTTGAATCGGCTGCCGAAAGAGTATTGACGGCCCTGTTTTTTAATGTTGACATCCCCGATCCTATACGTTAATAAACCAATTTTAACCATCCCGACAGGCGGAAAGGCGTAAGCCATTGGAATAATTTAATTTTAAAGGAGGGTATCTGTATGCCGACAATTGATTTCATGGGAAAGTCATTCAGCGTGGACGAAGACGGGTTCATCGATTCCTACGAGAACTGGAGCCAGGAGTGGGTGCAGTGGGTCAAGAAGGAAGAGGGTATCGACGAACTAAACGAAGAGCATCAGAAGGTCATCAAGGTTCTGCGCGAATACTACGAGAAAAACGGAATCGCCCCGATGGTTCGGGTTCTTTCCAAAGTGACCGGTTTCAAACTGAAGCACATTTACGAGCTGTTTCCCTCCGGGCCGGGTAAGGGGGCCTGCAAGATGGCCGGTCTTCCCAAGCCGACCGGTTGTGTCTAACCCGTTTCACCGCAAAGACACCACGATTTTTTTTAATGAGGAAAGGCCCTGCGCAAATCGCAGGGCCTTTCCTTTATACGGGCCTTTAAGTAAAAGTTCTTGGCCTGCGCGCCGGCCATCGATGAATCACGCCAAACAGCTACCGGTCTCGGGGCACTGCCGAAACCTTTGCCTTGAAGCGCGATAGACGTTCCGCGGTCGTATCAGGGAGGTGTTATGGTCGTTCTCGATATTAAAACATCGTCCAAGACAGAGTTCGTCGATATCACCGCCAGGGTTCAGGCGGCGATCGATTCCGCCGGGCTGACCGAGGGCCTGTGCATGCTCTTCGTGCCGCACACCACGGCGGCGATTACCATCAACGAGAACGCCGATCCCAGCGTCAAATCGGATATTCTCATGGTTCTGAACGACATCATTCCCTGGCAGGCAAACTACCTTCACGACGAAGGCAATTCTCCGGCCCACATCAAGTCCACCCTGGTCGGTGCTTCGGAACTGATAGCGATCGAAAAGGGACGCCTCGTTCTGGGACGGTGGCAGGGGATTTTTTTCTGTGAATTCGACGGCCCCCGCACCCGGCGGCTGCAGGTGACGGTGATTCCGGCCTGAGTCCACCCGGCCCGACCGCGATGACCGCAAAGGGTTGACCACTATGACGTTAGATGAAACCGACCGCCGCATCCTCAACCGGATACAAACCCGTTTTCCGATTGCGCCGCGCCCGTACGCGGTGATCGCCGAAGACCTCGGCCTGACCGAAACCGAGGTGATCGAGCGCATCGGGCGGCTGAAGTCCCAGCACATCATCCGCAGGATCGGCGGTAATTTCGTACCGGAGAAAGTCGGCTTTGTCAGCACGCTCTGTGCCGCCCGGGTCCCCGAAACCGCGATCGACCAATTTGCCGCGGTCGTCAACCGGTATCCGGGCGTCACGCACAATTACCAGCGCGACAACCGCTACAACATCTGGTTCACTTTCATCGCCCCGTCGATGGCCGAAATCGAGGAAAATCTCAAACAGATCGAGCGGCAAACCGGCATCGCCCCGATCTTGAACATGCCCGCGACCCGCGTGTTCAAGATCAGGGCCAAGTTCGATCTCTAAATTTATTTTACCCGCTGCAGGCAGCGGGTAAAATAAATGAATAAAAGAAACTCAACCCGCTACCCGCAACAGGTTTCCCCATGCACGACACCCGCATCGCGCTCGTGGTGGCCAATTGCCCGGTCGGGGCTGTCGACGACAATCTGGCGACTGTGGCCCGATGGGCAACTGAGGCGGCACGCGCGGGGGCGAAAATCGTCTGTTTTCCAGAACTTAACCTCACCGGATACAGCGTTTCGGCGAACGTGGCCGAAACGGCGCTGCCGGTGACGGGACCGGTGACCACCGGTTTGGTCCGCATCGCGCACGCGACATCGCTGACGATCCTGGCCGGTCTGGCGGAAAAGGACCGGGAGGGGCGAATTTTCGCCACGCACCTGGTGGTGACGCCTCAGGGTGTTTCGGGTTCCTACCGCAAGGTTCATCTCGCACCGCCCGAAAGCCCACTCTTTTCACCCGGCCGAAGCATATCCTTTTTTTCTGCGGCGGGACTCGTTTTCGGCATTCAGCTCTGCTACGACAGCCACTTCCCGGAACTTTCAACCGCCATGGCCCTTAAGGGGTGCGACCTGATATTCATGCCGCATGCCTCGCCGCGGGGAACCCCCGCGGATAAACTGGCCTCGTGGATGCGCCACCTGACGGCCAGGGCCTTCGACAACGCGGTGTTCGTCGCCGCCTGCAACCAGGTCGGCGAGAACCATGCCGGCCTAGCCTTTCCAGGCGTCGCGGTGGTGATAAAACCCTCGGGTAAAGTTTTGCAGCAGCTCACCGGCGATAGAGAAGCGCTGCTGGTGGCGGATCTGAAGGCCGACCGGCTGAATCGCGTGCGCGGCCACCGGATGCGCTACTTCCTGCCCCACCGAAGACCGGATATCTACAGGCTCTAGTGTCGGGTTAATGATGACGCGCATGGTAGCGCCTGAAATAAACCACCGAGTCGACAGAATAGATGAGCAGCGCCGCCCAGATCAGGAGGAAGGTCCACATTTGGGCCGGCAGGAAGGGCTCGCGGTAAACGAAAACCGCCAGCAGAAAAGTGCAGCTCGGAGCGATATACTGCAGAATTCCAATCGTCGAAAAATGAATCCGGCGTGCGCCGGTCGTGAACAGCAGCAGGGGCAGGGCGGTGGCCAGGGCGGCACACATCAACAAAACATCGGTCCGGCCGTCCACCCTCAGAAAGGCCCCCCGGCCATGGGCGTAGAGGATGCCGAGGTAGATGACGGCCGGAAACGAGAGCAAAAGAGTTTCGATGGTCAGCCCGACCAGGGCGTTGACCGATGCCATTTTGCGGATCAAGCCGTAAAAACCGAAGGTGAAGGCCAGAAACAGCGCGATCCATGGGGGCCGGCCGATTTCGATCGTCAGGTAGACCACGCCGGCCGCCGCCAGGAGCACGGCTGCCAGCTGGGTCGGACGCAGGTGTTCCTTTAAGAACACCACCCCGAGCAGCACGTTGATCAGCGGATTGATGAAGTAGCCCAGGCTGGTTTGCAGAATGTGATCGCTGTTGATGGCCCAGATGAAGACGAACCAGTTGCTCGAGACCAGGATCGTGGTCACCAGCAGGATCATCAGGGTGCGGCCGCTTGAAATGACGCTCACAAATTCATGCCGGCGCTGCGTGAAGACGACAAACGGCAGCAGAAACAGAAA
>JBAPWQ010000289.1:0-8304 GCA_049283795.1 Desulfobacterales bacterium
GTTGTGGTCGCGCAGGGCCACCGGCTTGGCGCTTCCGCCGACCTCGTTGCGTTCCGATTTGTAATGGCCCAGCACGTAGGAGCGCAGGGTGCGTTCACGGGCATCCGCGCCGGCGGCTTTGTTGTAGACGAGGCGCTGCGGCGGCACCAGCAGCGTGGTGAGGGCATCCACCAGGGTGGATTTACCCGACCCGATGTCGCCGGTGAGCAGGGCGTTCTGGCCATCGAGATTCAAGACCCACACCCGGCCGTCAAAGGTGCCCCAGTTGAGCACCTCCAGCCGCTGCAGGCGAAAGCCGGCCAAGCGGTCGTCGCCGATAAAGTCGAGTTCCAGGGCCTCAGCCATCGCTTGGGTCTCCCTGCGGCGCCAGTTGCTCCCGGTACGCCGCCAGGCGCTGATCGAATTCCGCCAGCCACTGGGCATCCACAAACGCCTTGAGGATGCGCCGGACTTCAATCATCTGCGGCTGCCCGCGCAGGCGGCGGACAAAGCCCAGTTCCGCGACCTTGTTCAGGTGGCTTTCGATCTGGTCGACCAACCGGGTCTCGTTGCTGCCCGCGGGTAAAAAAACCCGGACCAGCTCGACCACCTCTTCGAGAGAGAGAATCAGCCGCGTCTCGCCGCCGCCGGCGTCGAACTCCGCCAGCTTCTTGCGCAGCAGCGCCAGCAGCAGGCTGACCGGAAACGAGAGCTGCCGGCGCGCTACCAGGCGCGGCAATCGGGGCGCGTTCGGATCCTCGGCCTCCGGCTGCGATCGCAGGAAGGCATATCCCTCGGACTCGTCCAGGACAAGCTCCAGGCCGAGCACGGCCACGAAATCGCGCACCCGCACCTGCAAGGTCAGCAGGGCGTTCCACAGGGCCGGGTTCTCCTCCAGGTAAATCACGCCCTTGAGCAGCGGCACAACGACCTCGGAAAGCGCCGGGCTCGTCTCCACAGGATCCGCCGGATGGTTGTCGAAGGAATTCACGCGCTATTTCCTGATGAATATGATACGCGCCAACCGGGCGCGCCGAGCGGTTCCTGCCGGTGTTTGCCACGCGATCGTGTCGATCGTCTCCTCATCCACCACGGTGTGCGGCCGGTCGGCTGCCAGCTGCAGGTAGGCCACCAACTCGGCCAGTCCGAGGCGCAGCGGATGAGCGGCCAGCAGGTCCGCCAGGCTGATTTGCGACCTTGCCTGCAGGGCCCGGCGGATGTGCCGGGAGAGTTCCGCCCGGTCGATCACCACCTGGGCATACAGCGCCGCGGCATCCAGCTCGGCCTCGCCCTGCGCCAATTCGATATCCACGATGCACGGTCTGACCGGAGGCCGGTAAAGGGGCCGTTCCATGGGCAGGTCGATGTCGGCGGCGCTGGCGGCCAGGTGCATGAATCCGGCGGCCGGCGGCATCTCGCGCACGGCCAACGCCTTGGCCTCGATGCCGTGCAGGATGTCCATGATGCGGCGGTTTTCCAGCCAGGCCTTGTCATCTAAAAACCGCCGCAGTTGCTGCGACAGCCGGGCGACCGTGCGCTGGGTGTCTTCGCCGGCCTTGAGCCACTCGTAATGCACGCGGCGCAAGCCGGGGTCGGGCTGCAGGTCGAGCACCGGCGGCAGCGCCAGGACCTGCTCGAGCATCCGGGTCAGTTCCTCCTGGCGGCTCTGCGACATGAGAAAATCCCAGAAGGCGTGAAAGCTTTTACCCTGATCGGAATCCGCGATCGCATCGCGCTCGCCCATGATTTCTTCCAGCAGCGCTCCCTTGGCACCCTCCCAGAGTGCGATGCGCTCCCGTACGCGTCGGTCGAGAGTGCGAAAATTATGCTCCACTTCGCGAAAATCGGCGAGCAATTCGCGCGCCAGCTGAAGAAACTGCAGAAAACGGTCCTTCAGTGCCGTGTCGTTCAGCAAAGGAATGTCACCGTCGCGGATCCGGGCCATTTCATCGTCGATCTCACGGCGACGCTTGTCGAGTTCGGCGATCCGCACCTCGGGGTCGCTCTGGCTGCCTTCACTCATCTGCCGCAACAGGTCGAACAAGGTCAACAGCCGCGACTCGGTGCCGACAAAGGCGCGCTCGGTCAGCCCCGCCAGCCAGGATATGGCCTTTTCGGTGGCCGGTGTCAGATCGAAATGGGGCTCGTCCACGCCGCTGGGATAAAACTTGCGCAG
Organism: Desulfobacterales bacterium; assembly: GCA_049283795.1. Lineage (GTDB taxonomy): Bacteria > Desulfobacterota > Desulfobacteria > Desulfobacterales > SG8-13 > JARFQH01. The sequence goes on from JBAPWQ010000289.1 coordinate 2,156, forward strand.
CCAGCCCTTGTCATTGTCGGCCCACTCGTTGAGGTAGTCCTGGGCGGGACGGGGAAAAGCCTCCGCCCCTTGCTGTTCGCGCAGGACAAACAGCTCGTCCTCCAATGCCTCGACCAGGTCGGCCTGGGCCAGGGTGCGCACATTGGAAGCGATAAACACCCGGTGCAGAAATCCGGCCACCAGCGGCGCGTGATCGGAGCGCAGCAGCCGCCAGGCGGGGTGGCTGCTGCGCAATAGGTCGAGGGTTGGGTAATCGAGGGCCATGTGGATAGTTAACGTTTTGAGATTTAAAGAAAACATACGCTGAAATACATCAATGGTCAAGCACGCCCCGATCCATGGTGATTATGGGCCTCCAGGGGCGGGAACAGCAGAAAATCGCATTTATCAGCAGGATGATTTCTTGGTTGAGTTTGACCGTCGAGGCATCGTGTTTGTGGATTGACATTTCTGAGGGGATTTCTTGCCCTAATCTCATCGATCTAAAAAGGGGGAATACAATGCAAACAACCATTTCAAGCAAATATCAGGTGGTGATCCCCAAGCCGGTCAGAGAACACCTCAACCTGAAGCCCAAACAGAAGCTGACGGTTATCGAGAAAGACAAGATGCTCATCCTGATTCCCCACTCGTCACTTGAGGCGTTGAGAGGCATTGCCGAAGGTGCCACGACGGACGACTACCGGGAAAAGAAAGATCGTTTCTGATGATCGTCGTTGATTCTTGCGGATGGCTTGAATGGTTCACCGATGGCAGGCTGGCCGATGAATACCGGCCGTATCTTGCCGATCCCGATAACTTAAAGTACATACAAAAATTTTAAGCAGGTCGGGCCAAGGCAGGTCGTTGGGATTTATTGAAAATAGTTCAAAATCAAAGCGTTTTTTAAGCCTATGTTCCACTTTTGACAGCCTAAAAAGCGATATGTCAAACCTACCTTGAAATAATATCCCTTTTGATAATGCGCGGCGGCTTACCTTTATCTTAGAGCCTTGTAGACCGATCGCGTGCGGTCGAAGACGCGCGGCCAGGTATAGTCGGAGGCGATTTCTTCGGCCCGGGGATCGTCCACACCCGGCGATTTCTTTACGGCCGCCATCATGCGAAGGATGCTTTCGCACAAGGCATCTTCCAGGCCGGGTTCATCTTTCCGGTAAGGCCGGTCGATGGTCTCCAAGGGCGGCAACGGAATCAGGTGGACCGTGTCTTTGTCTGCTCCCCCGAAAATCTCGTCGAAACCGGACAAATTGGTGGAGATGATGCGGCATCCGGAGGCCAAGCCCTCGAAAAGCGCCAGGGGCAGACCTTCGAAGAACGACGGCAGCACCTGGATATGGGCTTTTTGCATGAGTTCCGACAACCGGGGGTGGCTCACATAACCGTGGTGGGTAACCTTTGGACCCAATTTGGCTGCCAGATCCAGGCAGGTGTCGAATTCCGGTCCACTGCCGCCTCCCGCCAGATGAAGGTGCCAGTCATGATGCCTTATTTTAAAGAGCGACCGCAACAGCCAGGGGACCCCCTTGCTGCGGTTGATTTTCCCCGCGTAGAGAAGATGAACGGTTCCGGCAACGGATTTCGGGGCACGAAAAAACACCGTCTGATCATACCCGCCGCCGATAACGACGATTTTTTGTGGCGGGATGCCGTACACCCGGCCGATATCTTTTTTCTGGTCGCCTGTCAGGGCAATGACCTTATCGAGGCTCCGGCAGTGGCGTCCGACAAAAGCCCTTAAATGGGGACAGTTTTCGTATTGTCTCAATTCCGTGCCATGGCAGGTGGCCACGACGGGCAGATTTGGGAACTGTCTCCTGACCAGGGCCGAGACCAAAAACAGGTGATTCGTGTGAATGAGGTCCGGATCAAACCGGCTGACGGCCGCAGCGAGCGCGTCGGTGAAGGCCGCCTTATAGGCCGTCAGGCGCCGGCCTTTAAGGTCTTTGAAAAGAGAACTTCGATACGGCATCACATCCGACATGCCGGGAACGCGGAAATCGAGCCCTGCCGATTCAAAAAAGACGTAGGTGCCGGTGTCCCGCGGTCTGTATTTAGCGGAATCTCTCGTGTTTAGAGGAACGCCGGCGACCAGATAGGTGGAATAACCGAATTTTTCGGATTCTCTCATGATCGCCTCAAGATAGAACCCACTGCCGGTCATTTCCGGTCTCTGCCCGAGAACGTGCAGGATTTTAAGCGGTGTCATAGCGGTGAAGCGCACCATCGATCGGCGGTACAGCGGATTGTCGAGGCACTGGATCCGCAGGGCCGGGTCGCATTTCTTTAAGACGACCATATGCTACCCGCCACGTTTTCGATTGCCTGGTTCGTCGCGTCGGCCACTGGAAACCAAAATGGCCGCATAAACCGCAAAATGCGGACATCTGGTCCGCCAGCGAATCGGTTTCATCCGGCAGCCTCTGCCGGCCCAGACGATACCCGAATACCCGGTCAATCCCCCCGGCGACGGCACACATGTAGTAGCCCACAGGTGTTAATCCAAGACCGCACTCTTTTATGATGCGGCACCCGCAGGCGTAGTTTGAGAATCGGTTGAACACCGTATCCACGGGGGCCACGTTGAACGGCCTGAAAAGAGTGACCCGCGTATACTTGAGCGTGCTTTTGACGGCGATCGCCTCAGGCAGTTTCTCCAGCACCCGATGAACTCGGTTGCCATAAAAATTTGTGCCCAACTCCAGCCTGACCGAAGGATTATGCTCCCGCTGGTAATCTGTTAACAGGTCGATGATATCAAAAATCCGGCTGTGCAGGGTAGGTTCCCCGCCTAAAATTCGGATCCGTTTCCAGGCGATATGTTCTGTGATGCTTTGGTTGATGAATGTCGCGATATCGTTGACCGGCATTTCCAGGTCGCTCGGCGCCTGCGTACATGAGCGGTTGCAGTTGAGGCATTTCAGGTTGCATTTGTAGGTGATGTCGATTTCTAAAAAATCCCGACTCGGCAAAAACTGTCGCCCGCAACGGTCGGCAACAAATGACTGCGCCCGGATAAACTGGTATGCATCCAGGAACAATCGTCTGATCGTGATGTTGCGATGGCGCACTGGTGTCTTCAAGAGCGATAGTTCCTGTTTTTACAGGCGTTACGACGCCTCAGCGGGGGTCTTGAGGTTGCCGATCAGGCTGAAAGTTAATATTCGCATGAAACGCTTCAAGTCAACTTACGGTAGGCTTTGGATAAAGATTTTTTTTCAGGTGGATCCTTGCAAAGCGGCTGATGTTCAGCTCCCCCAAAGAGACACTCTTATACTAACCTTATCGAATCAGGATGATCTTTCACACGATCGTTTCGATGCCTGACCCAACATGAGAAATTCAAAGTGTGCTTTAGGGAAAAAGTGGTAGGATAAACTTACCGTCTTCAAACAATGCCCATCAAAAAAAGCAATCAATGCAATCCGTTATCGGCAGACGGATCCAGGTGTCGAATTGCGGTCGCTTTCAAAGCGACTTGCCGAAAGTGCCGCCATGTGTAATCTTGGTGTCAACTCGTCAAAATGGAAAGGAGAACCTGTCATGGCCTCTGAAAAAAAAGAAGATGTATACGTAAAAGTAAAAGATATGGCCGGGAACGAATTTGTCTGCCCTTTGAATGAACTGAGACATACAAAACGTGTCAGCGAGACCGAATTGGCAAATTGCTTTGAAGGTGACGTGGTCGGCCGATATGCGGGGCAACTTAAGATCGTCGACTCGGAAAATTGAATTCCAGTTTTGAAAGGCTGTGGGCGCTTTGGCGGCATCCGACCGAAAAACGAGTTTAGAATTGACACAACGATGACCTCACAAGCCACCCTGGTGCTCGCCAATCACCGACCCGAAACCGTTCCGCTCGCCATGCGGTTGATGGCTCGCCACGATGCGGTCATTCTGGAGGAACCGCCTGATCCGCGGTTTATGCCCATGATTTCCGGTCAACTGGCAATCGACACCTATCTCGAGGACCAGGACCTGGAATACCCGGAATTCAGCCGCCTTATGGCCAAAGGCCTGCGCGGTCTGTACCGGTCCGGCATCCACATTTACCAGATAGAGCCGTTCATCGGCCATCTGCTATCGATCCACGAGCGCTTTGCCGATGGCCGGCGGCCGTCGGATCTACCGGAGAAGACCGACCTCGAGCGTGTCTACCTGGCCGAACGTTCGGCCACCGCGGCCCTGATCGATTATTACGAGGTATCGATCAGCGGCTCGTTCGAGGCCACCGTTGCGGCAGTCAAGCGTTTCGCCCGCGCCGACGCCGAGCGCTTCGCCCTGCGGGATCGCCTGCGGGCGCAAGCCATGGCGGAGGTGCTCACGCACTGCGGGCAAACCTATATCGAAGCCGGGCAGATTCACTACCCCCTGTGGCGGGATTTGCGACAGCGGCTGCCGGCGGGCTATCCAGTGAAAGTACATTTTCTCATGGCCGAGGTCGTGCGATCCATGGGCGGCCGCACACATCTGTATGGTCCCGGCGATCTGCTGACACTGCTTTACCGCTTTCATCCCCGGGGGGGTGTACATCGGGAGGACATTTTTGCGGCGCGGGCATTGATCTACAGCAAGATGATCCTCAAGCAAGAATTGGACGGCACCGGCGCTCCCTATCCCCACACCCGCGATGAACTCGCGGTGGGAGCCATGACCGCCCGCCTCTCGCTTGCGGATTGTCGCTGTCTATATCCGTACCTCCGGCGGGTGTCCACGGCAACGGCCCGTGAAATGGTCGGACACCACCTGGAGCGGATGACCGCCGGACAAACGACTGGATCTTTCGCGGGCGGATGATCGACATGAACCCGGCGGGCAAGGTACTCGCCAAGCATATGGTTGTAGTCGGTTAAAAAATCGCTTTAGTGTTGATGTTTTATGTTGAGGGATCCGTAAACAAAACAAAAAGGAGAAATAGGTCATGAATTCACTTCAAGCAGGAAAACCGGCGCCGGCCTTCAGTGCCACCGATCAGAATGGCGAGGCAGTCAGCCTGGCCGATTTCAAAGGCTGCAAAGTGTTTGTCTTCTTCTATCCCAAGGCCAACACCTCTGGCTGAGCCACCCAGGCGCAAGCGGTGCGGGACGCACTGCCCGAACTGACGGCTGGTGGCGTGGCCGTGATCGGAATTAGCCCGGACAAGATCGCCCAGCAGAAGAAATTCGACGACAAATACGGGCTGGGGTTTCCACTTCTCAGCGACGAGGACCACCGCATCGCTGAAGCCTATGGCGTCTGGGGCGAGAAGAAGATGTATGGCAAGACCTTTATGGGCATCGTGCGTTCGGCGTTTCTGATTGATGAATCCGGCAAGATCATCGCCACGGGCTACAACATCAGCCCCAAAAACACGATCCCCGAATTGAAACAGTGGTTGGCATAGTAACGAAAGAGGCTATAGCTATTTTTCAAAATTTGCCATGGCAGCTGTATAACATGGTTCACAAATCCCGTGGGTAAGCTGTGGAAGGGGATCTTTTTCAAATAGATTCAGTATTTTTATAGCGTCTTCTATTTCTCTCCATTCTGTTTCCGATAAAGCTATTTTCTTGCACATGCTGCAAATCCGGATAAAAGTATCCGAACTATTAATATTATATCTTAGCAACTGCACGGGGTCTCTCGACTCCGTTTCAACTATTTGGCTTAAAAAGGTTATAAAATCATTTTTCATTGGCACGATTGACAGGTTAAGAAAACGCCGTTCTTCTGGAGAGTCACATCTGAAAGGGATATTAACTGGGCGTAAATTTTTTCTAATCTTTTGAATAATTATTTCATACAGATGCGTGGTCTCCTCGTCTTGAATAAAGCTCCACAAAGAGGACCCGATAACATTATTTGGGCTTCTTTCGGTGGCGCCCATGTTCTGTTGCGCAAATGTGGACCAATTATTGCTTACAGAAATAATTTTGTCATTTTTATCGATTAGGTAGATGTATAGATCATTGCTTTTTCTGTGTTTCATTTTGACTATCCCATGAAATTAATGTGACCACGTCATTTTAGCCCTGCCTGGAGAAAGCGTCGACTTGACGCATACAGTTTTCAACATCGAATCGAGTCGTTTCCTAAAATACGCTAACTGCCCGCGATTTCATCACTCCGAGAATCTGTAATGGTCAAGTAAAAACGGACACCAAATTAAGCAG
>JBAPWQ010000290.1:0-3177 GCA_049283795.1 Desulfobacterales bacterium
ATATTATACCTGTTTTTAAATTCAGACAACACAGGTTGTGTTAATCAGTATACCAACACCTCAAACCCCAAACCCTCCCAATTGCAGGTTTGGCGCCTAACGCGTCGGTTGCTTTGGAAGCTGTGCGCTATGCCACACAGCAACTATCCAAACGACATCGCCTTTTATTTTATAAAAAAAACGGTATGGAGGCATGATCACCTCCCGGAAGGGAAGTTCTGGAAATTCGGGTATGATTCTTTCGGATTCAGGAAAGTCCTCGAGCCTTCGCAAAACTATTTCGGAATGCTGTCGAAAATTGGTTGCCGCAGAAGGTTTATCCCGTCGAATATACTTGAGAGCAGACAGAAACTGGGCTCTGGCAGTAGGTGTGAAGCGGACCTTCACGATGGTTCCTGTGATAGGATTAAATCAGCTTCAGCAAGTACAGTATCTATGTCATAACCCTTGCCCACTTCTATTTCCTTATCTCCCTTAGCCAAAAGCCTAAGGATCTCTTTATCGTGTTCAGCTTTTTCATACGCCTCGACACCTATTATGACGGCAGCTGCCCGCCCTCTTTGTGTAATGATAATGGGTTCTTTGTTGTTTCGTAATTTTTTAAGGATCTTGGCAGCGTCCTGCCTCAAATCGCTTACTGGAAGGATATTTAAAAGTTTTCCCATTGCGTACCTCCTATTGTATTTTTACAGGTACCACCAATTGCTGGGTAATACAAGTTTGCCGGTCGTTGTGAATGACCGAATTTGTGCAAGACCATTTTCTGTTTTCGATGCTCAGATCTCATATTGCCCAATACAGATGGCATTTGATTTTGCATTTGTTATGTAAATATGGATTCAAAGGAAAACAGCAACCTAATGGCGCCACGGCTTTGTACTCGATGGTTTTCCTTCTTTTTATTTTATTGTAAAAATGAAGGAAAACCAAATTTACCCCGTTCGCCTGCCCGGATGCTTCGTTGAAAATGTTTCGCCGTCCAATTCCGAGTGAAATTAAGTGGCGCTGGGCGTCGGGAGCATTGACCTTATTGTGCAACAGTGGGGTTCATGCCGGATTGGCGCGGCACAACGGATTGGTCAGGAACAATAAAGAGAGAAAAATAGGCAGACTGTGCCGGGCGCCATCAACCGAAGCGGCCGGTGATGTAATCCTGGGTCAGCTGGTGGCGGGGGTTGGTGAAGATGCGCTTGGTGGGGCCGACTTCGATCAGGTCGCCCAGGTGAAAGTAGGCGGTGCGCTGGGAGACGCGGGCCGCCTGCTGCATCGAGTGGGTGACGATGGCGATGGAGTACTGCTCCCGTAGCTCGTTAATCAAATCCTCGATCACCGAGGTCGCGATCGGGTCCAGGGCCGAGCAGGGCTCGTCCATCAGGATCACCTCCGGGCTGACGGCGATGGTGCGCGCGATGCACAGCCGCTGCTGCTGACCGCCCGACAATCCTGTCCCCGGCTGATCCAGGCGGTCCTTGGCCTCTTCCCAGAGGCCGGCCTTCTTGAGGGAGGTTTCGACGATTTCGTCCAGCACGGCCTTGCTCGTCGCCAGCCCGTGGATCTTCGGACCGTAGGCCACGTTGTCGTAAACCGACTTGGGGAAGGGGTTCGGTTTTTGGAAGACCATCCCGACCCTGGCCCGCAGCGGCACGACATCGATATTCCTGCCGTAGATGTCGATATCGTCCAGCTTTATTTCGCCGGCGACGCGGCAGGTGTCGATGGTGTCGTTCATACGGTTCAGGCAGCGAATGAAGGTCGATTTGCCGCAGCCGGACGGGCCGATCATGGCGACGACCTCGTTACGGCCGATATCGAGCGACACGTTTTTTATGGCCTGCTTGTCGCCGTAATAGACGTTAACCTCGCGGCAGGTCATGCGCGGATCGGACACCGTGATGTCGCCCACGGTTTTCCGGTTTTCGCGGCTGACCAGCTTCTGGCCGGATGTGAGGGGGCTGCTCATTTGGATGTCGACGTCTTTTTTTGCTTTTGCCATTGCCGCATAGGCAGTTGAGAAAGGTACAGAGCCCTTGGCAGGCATGATAAATTCCATGATGCTGCTATCCGATTCATAGGCCCGGAACTCCGGGACCATTCTTTACCCGTTTGAAAAGACCCTGTCAAACTCCGAAACGAAACTGTACTTCCGGCAGTTGCCGGTAATCGTGCAGGCCGGGAGGGAGGAGCCGGCCTGCACTGCTGCCGCAAGACTACATCGAGAGGGGATTCATCGTCTTGACGGCTTCGCTGTACTTAGCGCGCTCGTCCCTGGGCATCGGAATCAGCCCTTTTTCGGCCAGGTACCCATCGTCGCCCCAGGCTTTTTCACTGGCGAACTCGGTCAGGTATTCCTTCATGCCGGGGATGACATCCACATGCGCTTTTTTAACATAGAAAAAGAGCGGCCGCGAGACCGGGTATTTTCCGGAGGCGATGTTGTCGAAAGTCGGCTCGACGCCGTCGACATAGGTTCCATGAATTTTGTCCGAATTCTGATCCAGAAAACTGAAGCCGAAGATCCCCAGGGCATTGGAATTGGATTCGAGCTTCTGCACGATCAGGTTGTCGTTTTCGCCGGCTTCGATATAGGCGCCGTCTTCGCGAACCGTCTGGGAAATAGCCTGGAACTTTTTCTTGTCGCTTTTGGACAGGGCTTTGACCCACTCGAATTCTTCGGCGCCCGGTTCCATGGCCAGTTCGACGAAAGCATCGCGCGTGCCGGAAGTGGGCGGCGGACCCAGGACCTCGATCTTGACGTTCGGCAGAGCAGAATTGACGTCTTTCCAGGTCTTATAGGGATTCGGAACGGTCTTCTCGCCGCCGGCGGGATCGGGCACGTCCTTGGCCAGGGCTAAAAAGAGGTCCTTACGGGTCAGCTTCAGGGTCGACGCCTTTTTGGAGTTGGCGACCACGATGCCATCATAGCCGATCTTGACCTCGACGATATCCTTGACGCCGTTTGACTGGCAGGTGTCGAATTCGGTTTTTTTCATGGCCCGCGAGGCGTTGGTTATGTCCGGAAACTCGGTGCCGACACCGCTGCAGAAAAGTTTAAACCCGCCGCCCGAACCGGTCGATTCGATCTTGGGGGTCTTGAACTTCGTGGTTTTGCCGAACCGCTCGGCCACTACCGTTGCGAAGGGGTAAACGGTGGAGGAGCCGACGATGCTGATGTAATCC
>JBAPWQ010000291.1:0-2745 GCA_049283795.1 Desulfobacterales bacterium
CTCAACTGCGGCTACTGCTGCGAGTGCTTCCAGTGCGTGGAGGCCTGCGGACCGCAGGCGGTCACGCTCGACACCCACGCCCAGAAACCCGAGCAATTGGAATTGAACGTCGGGTCGGTGATCCTGGCGCCCGGCTTTCAGCCTTTCGATCCGTCGCGGTTCGACCAGTACGGCTACATCAAGCACCCGAATGTCATCACGTCGATCGAATTCGAACGGATCCTCTCGGCGACCGGCCCGACGATGGGCCACCTGGTCAGACGGTCCGATCAGAAAGAACCCAAGAAGATCGCCTGGTTCCAGTGTATCGGGTCGCGCGATCTGAACCGCTGCGACAACTCCTACTGTTCGTCGGTGTGCTGCATGTACGCCATCAAGGAGGCGGTCATCGCCAAGGAACACTCCGACGGCGACCTGGACTGCGCCATCTTCTACATCGACATGCGGACCCACGGCAAGGATTTCGAAAAATACTACAACGACGCCAAGGACAAGCATGGCGTGCGGTTCATCAACAGCCGGGTGCACACCATCGATCCGGTGATCGGCACCGATGACCTCGAAGTCAAATACGTCTCCGAAGACGGCCGGATCGAAACCGAGCAGTTCGACCAGATCGTGCTCTCGGTCGGCATGGAGATCTCACCGGACATCGTGGCCCTGGCCAACCGGCTCGGCATCAAACTGGGGACGGACAACTTCTGCCAGCCCGGTTCCATCAGCCCGGTGTCCACCTCCAAGGACGGCATTTACGTCTGCGGCGCCTTCCAGGGCCCCAAGGACATTCCCGAATCGGTCGTTGAAGCCAGTTCGGCCGCCTGCAGCGCCGGGGTTCACTTGGCAGCCGCGCGCGGCACCCTTGTCCGGGAACAGGAGTTTCCCACCGAAACCGACATCAGCGGCAAGGAGCCGCGTGTGGGCGTGTTCGTCTGCAACTGCGGCATCAACATCGGCGGCATCGCCGACGTCCCCGCGGTGGCTGCGTATGCCCGCAGCCTGCCGAACGTGGCCTACGTGGAAGAAAACTTGTTCACCTGTTCACAGGACACCCAGGACAAGATGGTCGAGGTGATCAAGAAGGAAGACCTCAACCGCATCGTGGTGGCGGCCTGCACGCCGCGGACCCACGAGCCGCTGTTCCAGGAAACCATCCGCAATGCTGGGATCAACGCCTATCTTTTCGAAATGGCCAACATCCGCAACCAGTGCACCTGGGTTCATTCGAAAGCCAAGCAGGACGCCACCGAAAAGGCCAAGGACCTGGTCCGCATGGCCGTATCGAGGGCATCTCTGCTGGAACCGATCCCGGATCTCTCCGTGGATGTCGACAAGTCGGTGCTGGTGATCGGTGGCGGCGTGGCCGGAATGACCGCGGCGCTCAACCTTGCGCAGCAGGGCTTCCCGACCACGATCGTCGAAAAGACGGACAAGCTGGGCGGCGCCGCGGCCGATGTCCGGCACACCTGGAAGGGCCGCGATGTCGGCGAGTTCCTGTCTGACCTGGTCGCCAAAGTCGATGCCCAGCCGGATCTCGAGGTGCTGCTGAATGCGAGCATCGTCGGCGCATCGGGTTTCGTGGGCAACTTCGAAACCGAGGTTTCCACCAACGGCCAGACGCGCACGATCGCCCACGGCGCCACCATCATCGCCACCGGCGGCAAAGCGGCCGACACCCAGGAATATCTCTACGGCAAGAGCCCGCGCGTCACCCGTTGGCACGACCTGGAGAACACTCCCGAGCGGTTGACGGATGCCGGCAGCGTCGTATTCATCCAGTGCGTCGGCTCGCGCGACGAAAAGCGGCCGTACTGCTCCCGGATCTGCTGCACCGCTTCGGTTCTGCAGGCGATCGCCATCAAGGAGGCCTATCCGGATACCAGCGTTTACATCCTCTACCGTGACCTGCGCACCTATGGTCAACGGGAACTGCTTTACAAGCAGGCCCGTGAGAAAGGGGTCATTTTCATCCGCTACACCCTCGAAAGAAAACCGCAGGTGGCCGAAGTGGCGGACGGGCTGGAGGTGAGCGTGTTCGATCCGGTCCTGCAGCGCGACCTCTCGATCAAGGCCGATCTGGTCAACCTGGCGACGGCCATCGAACCCAACGACAACTCGGAACTGGCCTCGCTCTACAAGCTGCCCATGAACGCCGAGAATTTCTTCATGGAGGCGCACGCCAAGCTGCGTCCGGTCGAGTTCGCCTCCGACGGCATCTACATGTGCGGGCTGGCCCATTATCCGAAATCGATCGAGGAGAGCATCTCCCAGGCCATGGCGGCCGCCAGCCGGGCGACGACCGTGCTGGCCAAGCCCTCCATCCGGATCTCGCCGCTGGTATCGCAGATCGACACGGAGAAGTGCATCGGCTGCGGCCTGTGCGTCGAGGTGTGTCCGTTCGGGGCGATCGCCTTCGATGAAGTGGAAGGCAAGGGCCATCGGGCCCGCAACATCAGCGCCTCCTGCAAGGGCTGCGGCCTGTGCGCCTCGACCTGTCCGCAGAAGGCGATCGACATGCTCCACTTCCGGGACGAGCAGATCATGGCCTCGGTCTGTGCGATTGTTTAAAAACTCAAAAACCTAACACCAAATAACTAGGTGATGTCATGTCTGATTTCGAACCAAAAATCGTGGCCTTTCTCTGCAACTGGTGCGCATATGCCGGAGCCGATCTGGCCGGGGTGTCGCGGCTGCAGTATCCGCCCAACCTGCGGACCGTGCGCGTCATGTGCTCGGGACGGGTGGATC
>JBAPWQ010000292.1:0-22905 GCA_049283795.1 Desulfobacterales bacterium
CCTTGCGAAAAGTTCTGCAAAGGCGCCGCGGCCGGGGCCTCGCTAAAACAGGATCACGATCTCGGCCGGGCATTCTCCACAGACAAATTCTCCGGCCGCGGATGCCGCGAGCGGGCGCTCTTTGACCAGGAATTGCCGGACGGGCCGGGGCAGGGGCGGCCTGGCGACGATGCCGCCCGGCGGCACGCGCAGATCTCCGCCGATCACCAGGCGCAGCGTGTCCGCATTCTCCATGCGCAGAGAGAAGGAGATCCTGCCGTAGTGAGTGGGCAGATTCGCGACCCCCACCGGGGAACCGTCGGCGAGCCATTTTAGCGCCACCCCGGCGGCAATGACCAGGGCCTGGTCCTCTTCGCGCTCGTAGGCGAAAAGGCTGCAAATCGCCAGGATGTACTCGGCACTGATCCAGGAGTGCGGCAGGTCGCCGATGAAGCTCGGGCTCGATGGGTCGCGCCAGGAAATCTCCGGCCACTGGTTCCAGGGCAAAATGCGCCGGTCGGCCAGCATGAAGTCCATCAGCTCGATCGCCTCGTCGCGCCGGCCGAGGCGCACCAGAGCGCCGATGATCCGGATTTCATAGGCACTGTAGTTGTTCCAGGCGCCGCCGGCCGTCCGTTGCCTTAAACCGGTGAGGTATTTGTCGAAGGTGTGCCGGGTCTCCTGCCGCGGCAGAAGCGGCGCTTCATTCAGCAGCGAAATGGCGACCGAGGTGGCGGCGGGGTCGAAATCGCCGAACTCGACCGAGCCCGGCAGAAACGCGATCCGGTGCCGGTCGATGGTGGCTCTCAAGGACGCGCGCAGATCCTTGGAAAAAGACGCCGCCACGGACGCCAGGCGCGCCGCCTCCAGCGGGTCATCGAGTTCGTCCGCCATGAAGGTCGCGTCCCGCAGCCCCCGTACGGCCCAGAAGTCGTCCCAGTAAGCGTGCACCGGATGGGCCATATACCCTTCGTGACTCATGGATTCGGGTAAAAGACCGTAGCAGGCCCGTTTTTCAGGTCTCCGGTACTCCTGTGTGAGGCGCTGGGCGCGCAAGTTTTCCATAAAATCCAGGGTCTTGGCCACGGCCGGCTGCATTTCGGCCAGAAAACCCCTGTCGCCCGTGAACCGGTAGTACTCCACGACGGCGTAAATGAACTGGCCGTAGGCGTCGTATTCCGGCAGCCATTCCGTGCCCTCCTGATCCGCACAATCGGGGATATCGCCGTCCTCGGCCTGGAACCCGGCATACCAGCGAATGAAATCCCGAATCGCCGCCGGATGGCCCGCCCGCAACAGGGCCGCGCCCATGATGGCGCCGTCCCGGATCCAGGACCTGGAATAGCGTCGCGGCCCCGGGTGCAGCGCGGGACCGTCGCGGTTGATCAGGATATGGGCGGCGGCGGTCCTGAAGGTATCGGCGACGGCCGTCGTCCGAGCCGGCAGGGTCATCTCGACTTCGCCGAGTCGTGCCTGCCAATCGCGCCGCGCGCGCTCGAATTGTTCGGGCCCCGAAACCCCTCGCAGCGAAGCGGCCACCCTGGCGTCGATGCCCGCTTCCAGGCTGCCGAAGGGGATCGCGAGATAAACTTCCTCGTTCGCCCCCGGTGCCAGGTCCAGGTCAAAGCCCATGGCCCCGGAAGCATAGCCGAATTCATCGCGGATATCGGCCCGGGGAGGCACCTCGCCCTTGACCAGGTGCCGGATCACCGCGTCCTCGGCGAAAGCGGCCGCTCCGAATGCGCTGGGTTCGGTCAGGGGAATCACCGGCTTTTTCCCGTTGACCCAGAGCGTGCCGTCGAGAAAGCACAACTCCCGAATCGGGCTGGCGCCGCCGAAAGACCGCCAGCTTTGCCAGGGCGGGGTCACCTGGAAAGGCCGCAGCACTGTAAAAAGGCGCAGCGATTGGCGTTTTCCGGCGGTATTTGCCACGCGGTAACAAAGATAGAGGACGGACCGGCCGGCTTCGCCGGTTGCAAAAGCGGTGATCTCAAGGCTCAGGCGCCCGGTTTGCCACTTCACGCAGGGAATGGGCAGACAGGACTGCACCAATTCCTGTTTCAGATCTACATCCGCCCAGGTGACGAGTCTTTGGTCGGCATAGAGAAAGGGCTCGATCGAAAAATCGCCCTTGTCCACTTCCACCTGGCCCTCTTCGTTCATCAGGGCCTGGGAATCGCCCGTGCCGGAGCCGGCAACCGTCCAGTAGGTCTGCCGGCCAAGGAAATACTTCGGATACATGCCGGCGGCCTCATCGGCCGCTATGTATTGGAAGAAGTGATTCAGGCTGCGGGAGAAGTCGTAAGGCTCGACCGTGATGTGCCGGATGCCGAAACCGCCGCCGCGGGCACTAACATAAAGATTGAGCCGCAGGTAGCGTGAAACGGTTTGCGGCAGGTAAAGGTAGCTGCGTCCGGCATCCGCCTGGCTCGTGGCGTAGGCGGTTTTCCAGGCGGCGCCGTCAACCGAGACCTCGACATCGAACCGCCGGGCCTGCAGCCCCTCGACCCAGTCAACGACCAGCCCGCCGTATTCCCTTTCCTGCTGAAAGTCGATGAGAAGCCACTGCGGGCCCTCGCCGGCCTCGCTTTGCCAGCTTGTGGCCGCAGAGGAAGTGAGGGCGTCTTGCGGTTCGTGACCCGCGAGGGTGCTGGCGGCGCTCACGCGGGGCGTCAGCCGGTAGGTGTCGTCGCGAAACCAAAGGCCCTCGAACCTCACCGTGCCCGCCCCGCCCTGACCCGCGGCAATCACCAGCTCGATGGCCGCCACGTTCTCAGGCGGCCCGCCGCCCAGCGGCCCCCACGCAAAGACAACCTGGCTGCTTCGAATCTGCAGCGGCTGCCAGTCGGCCGGAAAGTCGAAGTCCTCGACCCGGTAGCGCCAGACGTTTTGATTGGTGTCGTCCACCAGCTTGAATTCGAATATGTTGGCCGGAATGGTACCGCGGATGTTGACCCCGAACGAGTAGCTCTCGGGGATGTCGAGCGCAAATTCCTTGCGGGCGCCCACAAAACCGC
The DNA here is from genome assembly GCA_049283795.1 of Desulfobacterales bacterium. Taxonomy (GTDB): domain Bacteria; phylum Desulfobacterota; class Desulfobacteria; order Desulfobacterales; family SG8-13; genus JARFQH01. Next base: position 2,997 of record JBAPWQ010000292.1, read on the forward strand.
CGCCGCCCCTGAAATCGACATCCAGCCGCATGGCCCCGCCGTCGCTGCCCTGGTCCCGGCCGATGTCGATCCGGGCCTCGCCGGAGGTGATGGGCGACCAGTCCGCAATATCGTCAAAATCATCCAAGATCGTTTCCTGCATGGCGGCTCTCCCAAGAAGTGGGCTATGGAGTGATTAATTTTAATGTCGGGAAATAGGAACGATACCGGGACCCATCTCTCGTGATTAGGGCAACATTAAGTACCGCAGCGTGCGCTCCGATGAAAAAATCCGGCAAAGGCGAGTTCCCGGCTCCTTTTCTCTTCTTGCACGCAAGGAAGGCCTTGCCGGCCAGAAAAAGGGCCTCTCTGGGAAAATCAAGCATGTGGAACCCGGCTTTGTCAATGGCTGCCTCCAGATCTTCGATCCGGCTGAAGCCGATGGAAATTTCCGAATAAATGATTGAATTTATGCATAACGTTGCAAAGCTCGAATATTCCTCCAGCACAGACACCGACCAATCACCCCAAGCTGGATCGTTCGTAAAAACATCCAGAATGACATTGGCGTCCGCTAAAACCGCAGTTCCTTTCACTTGTCGCCCCTGGTCAGCGCCATGATTTGATCCGGCGTCATTTTTACCGTAGCCGCCCCTCTCAGCTTCTTAAACCTTTTGGTATCTGTGCTTCCTTTTATTTTAACCAGATAGACACGCCCTCGCTCTTCAACGAAATCGACTTCGGTAGCCGGGGTAATCCCTAACTTTCCGCGGATATTGGGTGAAATGGTGACCTGGTCTTTGGTCGTTACCCGCATAAGGGCACCTCCATTTAGGTTGTAATACCGGTAATAGTATTACGGTAATTGGTGCGCATCAACACCCATTTATGTCCTCATTCAAGAGTGCTCAGCCATCGCCAAAAAGATGTCGCCGCCGATCGCACAGCGAAAGTGGCCGTAGGGCCGACCCACAGGAATATACAATTTTGCATAATTTAAAAATCAAAAATTCATTTATGTAATAAAAAATGGTGTCCGCACCACCCCTCCGAACGAAATTTCCACACGCACCAAACTAAATTTTCTTTAAAATTTGGCTTGTTATCGCTGCGAATCCGCTTGCAGAGCTATGGTGGCATGAGCCTTGCTTTCACTGCATGAAATTTTGTTTCATAAACTTTTTACGGAAACCGGGACGGGAGGATCATCGGAAATGAAAAAAATTGAAGCCATCATCAAGCCTTCAAAGCGCGATGAGGTCAAAGATTCAGGCGACTGCCGTACGGATTCGCACGGGTGAATCCGGGACACGTGCCATTTAGAGGTGACGGACTCTTGCGGCCGGTCGTTTCAGGTCCGCCGTCCGAACCGGCCGAGACAACGGAATATAAAAAGATCAACTGTAATGATGAGGGAGGAAAATTGAAATGAATTATTTGTCCGCTTCAATACATCGTTTTCACTGGATTGGTTTAACCGGCCTGATGCTGCTGTCTATCCTCGTTTTCACCGCCGGCACCGCCCCGGCGGCGGATCCGGCCACGGAAAAGGCCCTCACGACCATCGATAACGGTCTTTTTCACGGCAAGACCCAGGACGAGATTCGCAAGGAGTTGCCAGCCTCGGGCGCTTACCGGGATGAAACCTCGCCGATCGAAGAGGAGGTCGAGGTGGATCTGGATGGCGAAAAGAAGACGGTCGGAATATTTCGCTACCTCACCGGCCTCGAAATCCTGCAATATCGCGGCGATGTTCTCTGGACGTGTATCGCCGCGTTTCTGGTCTTTATCATGCAGGCCGGTTTCGCCATGGTGGAAGCCGGTTTTACTCGCGCCAAAAATGCGGTCAACATCTGCATGAAGAACATCATGGATTTCTGCATCGGTACCATTGCCTTTCTGGCCGTGGGCTTCCACATTATGTTTGCCGGACCGGACGTCAACCTGTTCTGGCTGGGGGATACGAGCGCAACCCAATGGGGGTTTGCCTTCTGGCTCTTCCAGTGCGTCTTCGCCGCCACCACCGCCACGATCGTCTCCGGAGGCATGGCCGAACGAACGAAGTTCACCAGTTATCTCATCTACAGTGTCGTCATCTGCGCCGTCATCTACCCCGTTTTCGGCGGCTGGGCCTGGGGCAGCCTGCTCGACGGCCACGGCTGGCTGGAAGACATCCTAGGGATCGGTTTCTACGATTTTGCCGGCTCCACGGTGGTGCACTCCATTGGCGGCTGGCTGGCCCTGGCCGGCACCCTTGTGCTGGGCCCGCGCATCGGCAAATTCGATTCCCGGGGCAATCCGCGCGCCATTCCGGGTCACAATCTGCCCTTCGCGGTTATCGGTGGCTTCATTCTCTGGCTGGGATGGTTCGGCTTCAACCCGGGCAGCACAACCACCTTTGACGGCGTATTGGCCCGCATCGCGGTCATGACCAATATCGCCGGCGCCGCGGGGGCCATCGGTGCCATCAGCGCCATCTGGGCCTACGGCAAGAAACCGGACCTGGGCATGACCGTAAACGGATTTCTGGCCGGCATGGTCGCCATCTGTACGGCGGTGGATGTGGTCAATGCCACGGGCGCCTTTATCATCGGCATCGTCGCCGGCGTCCTGGTGGTCCTCAGCGTCCTTTTCCTGGAACGCGCCTTCAAGATCGACGATCCCGTCGGCGCCATCAGCGTGCATGGCGTGTGCGGGGCCTGGGGCACGATGGCCTATGCCTTTTTCGGGGTCGAGACCTTCAGCATGAAAGTATTGGCCGCGCAGGCCATCGGCGTCGGAACCGCTTTTGCCTGGGCATTCGGCACCGGCATGGCATTGTTTCTGGGCATCAAGTACACCGTCGGGCTCAGGGTTTCCCCGGAAGAAGAAGTTTCCGGGCTGGATGTTTTGGAACACGGCAACGAGGCCTATGCGGGTTTTCAGATCGATCCGCACGCGTGACAATGGGTTTGTGCTCGGCGCCTGTTCTCCCCTTGTCTGCCGGCCGGTATAAGCCCGGCCGGCGGGCGACCGGATCGATGAATCCCACAACGAAAATTGAACTATAGATATTATTTTTTCATAACAAGAAATTTCGTTGTTGACATTTTGTTTCATAAAATGAATATAATTTAATCTATATGAAACATTCCCAGGGTTCTCGTCGGCTGCGTTCGGGAGAGCGAGAAGCCGGCGTCCCTGGCGGCCGATCGTTTTTCACCAAAGGAGGAGGCTTGACGGAAAAAGGGCGGCTCGTTGACGCCGCCGCGGGAAACTGATACACGACGACGGAAAGCGAAGACCCTGCCAGCTGGCAGCGCTTTTACCGACACTGACCCCAATGGCACCCTGAGCGGAACGCACCGGCCATGAAACGCGAGTCATCGCAAACCCACGGCACAGCTTCGGACACCAAGCTCGAGATCGCCATCGGCCGCGAGATCCGCAGTTTTCGAACGAAAATGGATCTCACCATAGCCGAGTTGGCCAAACTGGCCGAGCTGTCGCCGGGGATGTTGTCCAAAATCGAAAACGGCAACACCTCCCCTTCCCTGGCGACATTGCGGGCGTTGTCAAAGGCCTTGAACATTCCGGTGACGGCGTTTTTCCGCAAGTACGAAGAAGATCGCGACGCCAGTTTCGTTCCGGCCGGCGAAGGCCTGATCATCGAGCGCCGCGGCACGCGTTCCGGCCACCAGTATCAACTGCTGGGTCACAGCGTGGGTAAAAGCATTTCGGTGGAGCCCTACTTGATTACGCTCACCGAGGAATCGGAAGTCTTCCCCCTGTTTCAGCATCCGGGCATGGAGTTTATCCACATGCTCGAAGGAAGCATGCTCTACATGCATGGCGATAAATCCTACCGGTTGAAACCCGGGGATTCGCTCTTCTTCGATGCCGACGCCCCCCACGGGCCGGAAGATCTCTACCAGCTGCCGATCCGGTTTCTTTCCGTCATCGTCTCTCCCCGTTTTTCCGAATAACGCATCCGTGCTAAATTTTTCGGCTGCCATTTTTGGGCTATCATCCGACCCAAAGTCCCTTTTTAAGGCTTTAGGATAACTTTAACCCGTGCCCTTCCGCTCCTGACGGTGTTTCGCGCAGAACCGGTCTCGGGGCTGACAGGCATCCATTAACGGGAGGACGCCACCATGTGCGCCATCGCAGGTTTACTGTTTAAAAACGGACGAAGAAACGGCTTTCCCATGACAACCGGCGCCGCCCTGACGGCGATATTGGATGCCACCTTGCATCGCGGGCCGGACTCCACCGGCTGGGCCCTGTACCGGGCGCCTCTGGAAGATCGACTGCGCATGCGGTTTTTTATTTCCGCCGACGGACGCCGCCGGGAAGATATCGAAAAGATCCACCGCACGCTCGCCGCCCAGAAGGTCTCGATCGCAGAAGACGAAATCCTGGGCTGCACCTACGGCGCCACGGTGCGCTTCGAGGGCGACGTGCTGGCCTTGACCCATGCCATCGAGCGCGACGTTCAGCTGGTGTCCATCGGGACCAGCCTGGAAATTTTCAAGGACGTGGGGCAGCCCTACGAGCTGGCACCGCGCTACGACATCGAAGCATTTGACGGCAGCCACGGCATTGCCCACATCCGCCTGGCCACCGAATCCGGGGTTCATCCCGAAACCTCGCACCCCTTCTGGGCCTGCGGTTTTTCCGATGTCGCCACCGTTCACAACGGCCAGTTGACCAATTACTGGATCATGCGCCGCCGGCTGGAAAGACGCGGCATGGTCTTTCAGACCGAAAACGACACGGAGCTGATCGCCGTCTACCTGGCGTACCAGATGAGCCAGGGGGCCGGTCTCGAAGAGGCCTTGAAGGCCTCGCTGGATGATCTGGACGGCACCTATTCCTATCTGGTGGCCACTAAAGATGCCATCGGCTACGCCAAGGACAAGCTGGCCGCCAAGCCCATGGTCAAGTACGAAAACGACCACCTGATCGCCATCTCTTCGGAAGAAGTGGGGCTCAACCGTCTCTTTCCGGGACAGGCGCTTGAAACCAGCGAACCGGCGCCCCTGACGTATGGGTTGTGGTCCAGAAGTTGACTGGAACCGCACCCGGCACGCCGTATTCGGCAGAACTTTACAACGAAAACGCGAAAGGCCTCAACCGATGGTAACCCTTGACTTATCCAACATGCCGATTCGAACGGCCAACGAAGTCATCCGCGGCTATGGCGCCGCCCACCAGGACATTGAAATCATCAACCCGGATGCCAAGCACTATATCGGCGTGGGGCTGACCAATCCGATCCGGGTCACCATCCGCGGCTCGGCCGGCTACTTCTGCGCCGGCCTCAGCGATGGGCCCTACGTCGAGGTGGAAAACAACGTCAGCTGGGGAGTGGGCGACAACATGCTGGCCGGCGCCATCGTGGTGGGCGGCAACGCCGGCGCCATTGCCGGCGAGGCGCTGCGCGGCGGCGAGATCGTCATCCGGGGCAACATGGGCTCGCGCGCCGGCCAGGTGATGAAGAAAGGCACGCTTTGCTGCGCGGGCAACTCGAGCTTCATGGCCGGCTACATGATGTACGGCGGGCGCATGATCATCCTGGGCAACTCCGGTGAAAAGGTGGGCGAGGACATGGCCGGCGGTGAAATCTTCGTGGGCGGCGATGTCGAATCCCTGGGCAACGACGCCGAAATGGTCGCGCCGACCACCGCGGACGTCGCAAGCATCCGGGAATTTTTGGAGCGTTACGGCCTGACATTCGAGGGCACCTTTAAAAAGATCGTCTGCGCCGGCAGGCAGCTGACTTTTTCCACACCCGAACCGCGCCTGAGAAACATGCCCTACACCCGCTTTGCCGGCAGCAAGGCCGATTTCTGGAACGCCAAGGTGGTCGAAGACATTCGCGTCAAAGCGGTCATCGGGCGCTATCGCATCCGCGGTTACGGCGCCGCCCGCCACGTGCCCCATCTGACCGACCTGGCCTTCCGAAAGGATTTGTCCGGCGCCGGCAGCGATCCGCAAAGACTGGTGCGCGTCAATCTGCGGACCTTCATCGGCGGCAAGCACGGCGGCCGCGCCCTTGACCTGCGCATGCCGGTCATGATCGCGCCCATGAGCTACGGCGCCTTGAGCCCCAGCATGAAACGCGCCCTGGGCATCACCTCTCGGCTCTCGGGCATCTCGGAGAACACCGGAGAGGGCGGCATGTACTCCTATGAGCGGGCCGAGGCCCAGCAATTGATCGCCCAATGCCTCTCGGGCCGCTTCGGATGGAACATCCACGACATGAAACGGGCCGACGGCCTGGAACTGTATATCTCCCAGGGGGCCAAGCCCGGTCTGGGCGGCCAGTTGATGGCCTCCAAGTTGACCGAGGAAATCGCCGCCATGCGCGGCATTCCGGCCGGCATGGACTTGCGTTCGCCGTCGCGCCATCCCGATGTGCTGGGCGGCGACGATCTGATCATGAAGATTCAGGAGTTCAGGGAAGCCGTGGGCTGGCGTCTGCCGGTCAGCATCAAGCTGGGCGCCGGCCGCACCCGCGATGATGTCAAGATCGCCCTGAAGGACGGCCTGGATTTTGTCGAACTCGACGGGCTGCAGGGCGGCACCGGCGCGGCCGGCAGCGAAGTGCTGGAGTACGTGGGCATCCCCACCATTGCGGCCCTGATGGAAGCCCTGGACGGATTGGCGGAAATCGGCGCCCAGGGAAAACTGCCGATTGTGTTGATGGGCGGCATCCAGAACGGCGTCGACGCGGCCAAGGCCATTGCCCTGGGCGCAGACGCCGTGGGTCTGGGCACGGCCATGCTGATCGCCGGCGGCTGCATCTCGTGCATGCAGTGCAGCGTCGGCGACTGCGTTGCCGGCATGGCGACCCAGAATCCGGAACATGTCGCGCGCTTTGACATCGAGAAGCGCGCTCAGGCCATGCACCGCTACCTGGAGTCCATCCGTTGGCAGCTGGCGGCCATCACCGCCGGCCTGGGCTACAGTGACGTCCACCAGTTGTCGCGCGATGACCTGGTGGCCCTGACCCCTGAGGCCGCGGCGATGACCCGCTTGCCCTATGAACCGCGGACCGGTGGCAGCACCGCTAAAGATAAGGAATAAGCGCATGTCGAACACAGCGATCGATAAAAAGGAAAACACGGCTCCCTGTCAAAATCTGGATGATGCGTTCCTGGACCTGCCGCCCTGCCAGGCGGCCTGCCCGGTGGGCACCGATATCCCCGGCTATGCCGGACTGATCTGGGACGGCAACCTGGAGGCGGCCGTCGAGGCCATCACCGCCGCCAACCCCTTCAGCTCCATTTGCGGCCGCGTCTGCGCCAGTCCCTGCGAGCGCGCGTGCAAGCGCGGGGAGAACGACGGCGCGGTGACCGTCCGCCAGCTCAAACGCTTCGTCATGGACCAGGTGGGCAGCGACTATCACCCCGCGCCGGCCGCCGTGACCCGCACGGAGAGCATCGGCATCGTGGGCGCGGGCCCCACGGGGCTGACCGCCGCCCAGGACCTGGCCGAAGCCGGATACGCGGTCGATCTCTACGAGCAGGCGGATCGCCTGGGCGGCATGATGAACACGATTCCCCGGTTCCGGCTGCCGGTCCGGTTTATCCGGCAGGACATTCGGCGCATTCTGGATCACTGCCCCGGCATCACCGTTCATCTGAACACCGCCCTCGGCCGCCACGTCACGCTGGAGGACCTCAAACGGCGCCACGAGGCCGTCCTGTTGACCATCGGTCTGTGCAAAGACCGGCCGCTGAAGATTCCGGGGGCGGGACCCGACGTCAAGGGCCTGCACGGCATCGCCCTGCTCGACCGGATCGGCCGGGGCGAAGAGATCTTGCTCGACGGACCGGTGGTGGTCGTGGGCGGGGGAAACGTGGCCATGGACATGGCCCGCACCGCCCTGCGCTGCGGCAGCTCGCGCGTGGAACTTTACTGCCTGGAGTCGCGCGGGCAAATGCCGGCCTGGGACCATGAAATAACCCAGGCCGAGAGCGAGGGCGTCGTCATTCACAACGGTTGGGGACCCAAGGAGATCCGGACGGACAACGGCGCGGTTACCCGGGTCGTGTTCCAGCGCTGCACGTCCGTTTTTGACGGCGAAGGCCGATTCAACCCGGCTTACAGCCAGGAGACGATCACGCGCCCGGCCGCCGCCCTCCTGCTGGCCATCGGCCAGGAGGCCGCCAACCCGGAGCTGGAGAGCAGCGGCATCATCGCCGGCGGACGGGTGCTGGCCGCAAATGAACAGGGCCGCACCGGCGACCCCCGGATATTTGCGGCCGGCGATTGCGCCTACGGGCCTTCGGCCATCGTCTACGCTATGCACCACGGCCACAAGGCGGCCTACTATATCCGGGCCTTTCTGGAGAAGGTCGCCGATCCCGCTCCCTATCGGCCCGCCTACCGCGCCCGCCACGTGCCGGTCGCCCAGGAACCCCTGTGGGAGAAACTGCCCCGCGAGGCGGCCGACTCCGCCGGAGCGCGCGACAAGAGCTGCAGCTTCGACGAATGCGAGGCGCCCTTCGACCGGGAAATGGCCCGGCGGCAAGCCGGCCGCTGCCTGCGGTGCGACGCCGAAACCGGCACGGCCAACTACTCACGCCGGGCGCGCAATCTTATTCAGGTCATGGCCCGCACCGAGCCGGACGATGCCCGGCGCCAAGGCGCGGCGTTAAACGCCCTGCTCGAACCGCGGGAAAATCCCTTCCCGCCCGGTCGACCGGCGCACATCGGCGATGTCGTTTTCCTGTCGGCCGCCCTGACGCGCCTGGTCATCGACCCCTACCGGGAAGCCTGCAACACCCGCACGCTCATAACCCGCACCCGCGAGGTGGTGTCCAGAAACACGTCCGGTCCGGTTGTCGAACTCGACCAGCCTTTCTTCTGCACCGGCTTCGATGAGGTGGCCGGCGACATCCGCCAGGCACTGGGCCAGGGGCTGGCCCTGGCCGGGTGCGGCTACATGGGCCGCAGGAAGTTGATCGACGAGCCGGGCGCGGCCGGCAACCCCCTGACCTGGTTCCAGCTGGTCGCCGACGGCGATTCGCCGGATCCCGGGGCCCAGGCCTTGATCGGCGTCGTGGGCCGCACATTTCGACCCCTTTCGCTTCAGCGGCAGCACCCGGGACAACTGCTGGGCCTTTCGGTGACTGCAGCGGCCCTGCCGCGGGCGATTCCCTGGGCCCTCGAACACCAGTTCGACCTGCTGGTGCTGGACGGCACAAGCGGAATCGACCAGCCGTGGAGCGAGCTGCACGGATATCCCGACCTGACGGTCATGCGCGATGCCATCCGGATCCTGCGCGACATGAACCGGGAGGAAGAGATCGCGCTGATCAATTTCGGCGGCATGCGCTCCGGCACCGACGTGGCCAAGGCCCTGGCCCTTAACTGCAACGCCTCGGTTTTCGGGGTGGCCGTGGGCCTTGCAATAGGCGGCCGCATCGATGGGTCGACGCTCGTCTTCGATGGGGCCATCGACCCGGCCGACCGGCGACTGGCCCTGGCCAACTGGATCAAGGGCACCGCCCAGGAGGTAGCCATTATCGCCCGCTGCACCGGAAAAACCGACGTCCACAATCTGGAGCCCGAGGACATGCGCAGCATTACCCTGAGCACGGCCGACGCCTTGGACCTGCCGCTGGCCGCCGGGCAGGCCAAGCGGGAGCGGTTTTAGTCTCTTTTCCCACAGGCGGCGGTCTGTGGAAATGGAGGACATTTGGCTGCGCCCCCGGCGCGGGGCTCGGAGGCCGGAACGCCGATTTACTTTTGCGACGGCAGCAAAAAAAAGACGCCGCGGCAAAAGCACCGCCGCCTTCCGTCACTCCTCCGGCGGCGGTGCCGGCCCTGGTCGAGAAGTTTTTTACAACGCTACAGCTTTAATTTTCAAAGAGCAATCGATGTATTTTCACTATCCAAGGCTTCAGGATAACAATTTTGACTGCTGGTGTCGGTCGCCAGCACATGACATACACAGCCGCCTCCCTCTGTCATTGCCAACATCGTTGTCTTGAAGCCTGTAAAATATTCCTTGAATGGCCCCCGCCGGACGGCCCGGCAGCGGTTGCCGGCCGGGTAACTTCTTTCAATCTTTTACCGGACGATCAGCACCTGAACGTATCGCCGAAACCGAATCGGCCCTTAAATTACATATTTGTAAAAAATTGTATATTTTATTTCAAATTCGAATAATTTCTGATTTGACCATCATTGAATGTGCCGGACACACTTATGATTTATTATATGATTATCGAATAGTTAACTAAGTACGGCATCTGCCGTCCGGCTTGGCATGACACCTGCATTTAAGTTTCATAATATTAAATTTATTCTAATCGGGAGAAAATAAAATGACTCAGGTGGTATCAATCGGAAAGACCTGTGCGACGGATAGGGAAAAAAGAGAACGGGTTCGGGAACAGCTGAAAGAACAAGGCATTGAATACTTGCTGGCTCAATTCGTGGATATCCACGGCTGCCCCAAGGTAAAACAGGTTCCGGTGGATTGCTTCGACGATATCGTCGGAGCGGGGGCCGGTTTTGCGGGCGCGGCGGTGTGGGGGCTCGGCCAGGGGCCTCAAAGCCATGATCTGATGGCGCGCGCCGACCTGGATACCGTTGTCAGGCTGCCATGGAAACCCAATGTGGCCGTGGCCTGTTGCGACATTTTCGTAGATGGCAAGCCCTGGCCGTTCTGTGCGCGTACCAACTTGCGCCGCATGATCCGCGAATTCGCTTCCGAGGGGTACGCGCTGAACGGTGGATTCGAGCCCGAGCACTTCCTGGTCGAAAGAACGCCCGACGGCCGCATCAAGCCCTGGGACCCCATGGGCGTCGATACCCTGGCCAAGCCCTGCTACGATTTCAGGGGCATGTGCCAGACGATGGATTACCTGCAGGATATCATCCAATACGGCAACCAGATGGGATTTGAAATCTACCAGAGCGATCACGAAGACGCCAACGGCCAGTACGAAATCAATTTCGGCTGGACCAATGCGCTGCATGCCTCCGACCGTTTGGTGCGCTTTCGCATGCTGGCCGGCCAGATTGCGCCCAAATACAATGCCGTGGCCACCTTCATGGCCAAGCCCTTCGATGACAAGACCGGCTCCGGCGCCCATCTGCACTTCCACGTGGCCGATGCCGATAACGGGCGGAACCTGTTTCCCCTCAATGGGGATAAACAGGACCTCAAGGGCCTGGGCCTCTCCCACACCGCTGTTTACTACATCGGCGGCCTGCTCAAACACATTCGCGCCATAACGGCCATCTCCGCGCCGACCCTCAATTGCTACCGCCGGATTCAAAGCGGTGAGTTCGTGTACTCCTGCACCTCGGGCTACACCTGGACTCCGGCCTATGCTTCCTACGGAGACAACAACCGCACGCAGCTGTTCCGGTGCCCGGACCCCAACCGCTGTGAAGATCGATCACCGTCGGCCATGGTCAATCCCTACCTGCTGCTGGCCGCTCAAATGGCGGCGGGCCTGGACGGCATCAAAAACAAAATCGATCCGGGCGATGCCATCATCGGGGAGAATGTGTGGAACCTTTCCCACGAAATGCGCCGTGAGCGGGGCATGATCCTGTTGCCCCAGAACCTTTCCGAGGCCATCGAGGAGCTGGAAGCAGACGACGTGGTCAAGGCCGGGCTGGGCCCCATAGCAGATGAATACATCCGCCTGAAGAAGGCCGAGTGGAGCGAATTCATGCGCACGGTCACACCGTGGGAAGTCAACCGCTACCTGACGTTTATTTAGCGCCCATGGTAGTCGCCCGGTTCAATGACAACAGCGCCGTTTATAACCGCATTATGAAAAATTCCTCGCCCTTTCTTTTATCTCCTCCGGTTAACACCAATATTTGATCGGTCGTAATCATTGCTGGTGACACATCTCTCAATTCCTTAAAACACTTGGGTTATGCTATCTTTGCAGATCATTGTTTAAAATATGAACCCGGAAACATTCTGATCCAGCGCTTGATCACTTCTCCTTTTCTGCAGCCAGCATCCGATCCGCCCGGCGGTAGCTTTCCGGGCTGCCGATGTCTAGCCGCTTTTCATCGAGCCTGATTGCCGTGACCGGTTCTTTGCGGCACAGGTAGTCGATGAAGTGGCCCGGGGCATCGACCGGGCCTGCGAGGGTTAGAAACTCCTCCAGGACCTCGCGTGCACTGGGCCTTAGAAAATAAAGCGGCGGACAGAACCAGCCGCGCGGCGGATCGGCCGGTTTTTCGAGCAGCGCCGCCACCCGGTCATTTTCTCCGAAAACCGGCACTCCGGTCTTTTGCAATATGTCCGGATCTTTCTCCGCCAGCGCGATCAGACAGTGCCCGTGGCCCTGAAGAAAACGCTTCCACGGGTCGGCGATTTTAAAAAGGTATTTATTGTCCCCGGCGGATACCAGGTAACCGTCGGCCCGTCCGGACTGACGGAAGGCCAGCCGAAGGTCGGTGCAGGCCCCGAGACGATTTTCGGCCTTGGTCGCGCCGTCGTCTAGAATTTTTAGAACGATGTTTCGCGCCGACAACTGGGAAAGCCACTCCTGGCTCCAACGATTGAACCGAATCGAAAATTTAGCGTTGGTGACGATGTGAATCTCGTCGATCCCCGGCAACCCGGCAATCTGGTCCATCAGATAGTCGAGCAGCGGTCGGCCTCCGACGGGCAGCAGCGGCTTGGGGAAATCGCGCGTGAGTGGATACAGGCGCGTCGCAAAACCGGCGCACAGCAGAACTGCATGCATCGGTAACATCCTCCCGGTTTTATAAAATTTCAATATTGTAATATATCTGGCATATTAATACAATTCTGTATCAACGGCCGGAGCAGCCTTATTCGCGAGTATCAAATTTTAAGACGTTATTTCAATCGATTAAATCAAATACGTTTGAAATCATCCAGGTGGCATGAACCCTGCTCATAATACGGGATAACTTATGGATCAGTTACTGCGAAAAAACGAAGAGCTGTCCGCCATCCTGGAAGTCAGCCGCGTGCTGACGGCATCTTTCGACCTGGAGAAAAACCTGGCGGCGACCATGGGGATCCTGTCATCGCACCTGGAGATGCAGCGCGGATGCGTGTTTCTTCTCGATCCGCTGTCACGGGAGCTTCGGATCGTTGCCGCCCACGGCCTGTCGCACGAGGCCATCCACCGGGGCAAGTACCACTTCGGCGAGGGGATTGTCGGCCAGGTGATCGAGTCCGGCGAGCCGATGTTCATTCCCAATATCGGCGACGAGCCCAAGTTCCTGAACAAGACCGACTCCCGCCTTCAAAAAAGCGGGGTGTCGTTCCTGTGCATGCCGATTGCTTTGGACCGTGAGGTTTTCGGCGTCATCAGCGTCGACCGGATCTATATGGCCGAACACGGCAACGTCGAAGATGACCTGCGGGTGCTGCGCATCATGGCCTCACTGATCGCCCAGTTCGTCAAACTCTGGGAACACTATATCAAAGCCGAACACGAATGCGGCACCCTGCGTTCGCAACTGGCCGAAAAATTCAGCCTGCCAAACATCGTCGGGGAATCACCGCCTTTTCAACAGGTGCTGAAAAGCGTAAAAAAAGTGGCCGCCACCGACACAACGGTCATCCTTCTCGGCGAAAGCGGGACCGGCAAGGAACTCATCGCCCAAACGCTTCACTACCAGAGCCACCGGTTCGAAGGCCGATTCGTGCCGGTCAATCTGGCGGCCCTGCCGGAAAACCTGATCGAGGTCGAGCTGTTCGGCGTCGAAAAGGGCGCTTATACCGGTGCCACCACCCGCCGCATCGGCCGCTTCGAGCATGCCGACAAAGGCACGCTTTTTTTAGACGAGATCGGCGAGCTGCCCCTGGCACTGCAGGTCAAACTGCTGCGGGTGCTCCAGGAGAAGACCTTCGAGCGCATCGGCTCCTCTCACCCGATGCAGGTCGATGCCCGGGTCGTGGCGGCCACCAATTGCAACCTGCTCGAAGCGGTCAGGCGCGGACATTTCAGGGAAGACCTTTACTGGCGCTTGAATGTCGTTCCGATTGTTCTGCCGCCGCTGCGGGAGAGAACCCTTGACATTCCACTTCTGCTGAACCACTACCTGGAAAAATTCAACCGGACGTTGGGGCGCAGCGTTCGCTTCGATTCGGAAGCCATCGAGGCTCTTACCGCCTACTCCTGGCCCGGCAACGTCCGGGAACTCGCCAACACGGTCGAGAGACTGGTCATCATGACCGAGGCCAGCCCACTGACGGCCGCCGACCTGCCGCCCACCATCATTGCCGCCACCGCTGACACATCCGCGCTCCTCACCCAAAACGACCGGGTCGATTCGGCCGGCCTGAACGACGAAGTCGCGGTTCTCGAGAGGCGCCGCATCATTCAGGCTTTGAAAACAAATGACTTCGTTCAGCAAAAAACCGCCCAGACGCTCGGCATCACCCCACGCCAGCTCGGCTACCGCATAAAGAAGTACGCCATCGACGTGAGAAGTTTATAGCCAAAAACTTTCAGAAGTTATCCGGCTTTTCCGTAGGGTAAACTTCTACAGCTGCCCCTCACCACACGTCATTTGCATCGTCACACCCTTGCCTCTGATCGACATTAATGTCGCGATCTACAAAAGTGTTGTGCCCATTGTGTCGACCGCCCGGCCGTCATCCGGCGTACCGTTATAGGCCTTTAATCTATTTTTCTCTATGGTATCGGAAGCTTTTGCTATTCTTCGCTCCAGTTTCCTGTTTGTGGCACGCTTGTTGATAAGTATGTCGCTGACAGCAGCAGCACAACCAGGAACCATTCTATGAGGAGCAGGAGAAAAAAATGCGGAAGATAGCCATCTACGGCAAAGGCGGCATCGGCAAGTCAACCACCACGCAGAACACCGTGGCCGGACTGGCCGAAATGGGGAAAAAAATCATGGTCGTCGGCTGCGACCCCAAGGCGGATTCGACCCGTCTGCTTTTAAACGGCCTGGCCCAGCGGACCGTGCTGGACACCCTCCGGGAAGAAGGCGAAGACGTCGAGCTGGACGACGTCCGCAAACAGGGTTACGGCGGCACCATGTGCACCGAATCGGGCGGTCCGGAACCGGGCGTCGGCTGTGCCGGCCGCGGCATCATCACCTCCATCAACCTGCTCGAACAGCTGGGGGCCTATGCCGAAAGCGAAAAGCTCGACTATGTTTTCTATGACGTGCTCGGCGATGTCGTCTGCGGCGGTTTTGCCATGCCGATACGGGAAGGCAAAGCCCAGGAAATCTACATCGTCGTCTCGGGTGAGATGATGGCCATGTACGCGGCCAACAACATCTGCAAGGGCATCGTCAAATTCGCCGAGGCCGGCGGTGTGCGCCTGGGCGGCCTGATCTGCAACAGCCGCAAGGTGGACAACGAACTGGAGATGATCGAAGCGCTGGCCGACAAGCTGGGCACCCAACTGCTCCATTTCGTTCCGCGCGACAACATGGTCCAGCGCGCCGAGATCAATCGCAAAACCGTGATCGAATTCGACGCCACTCACGCGCAGGCGGATGAATACCGCGCCCTGGCAAAGAAAATCGACGGCAACCAGATGCGCATCATTCCCAAGCCGCTGGCGATCGACGAACTGGAAAAACTGCTCATAGATTACGGCATCGCGGCCTGACAGGTTTCAAGAACCTTATTTGCCGGCGGTTTTAAAATGGTCCCGCCACGGTTCCGATCCGACCGTCACGATCCTGGACGATTACGTCAAGAATACAGAAGCCCGGCAGCTTCAGAAAAGGAGAAAAAGAAATGATCATGATTCGTTCCATCGTTCGCCCCGAAAAAGTCGACAATGTTCTCGCGGCCCTCATGGAAGCTGGGTTTCCCGGCGTGACCAAAATGTCCGTGGTGGGACGCGGCAAGCAGCGCGGCATCAAGATCGGCGAGGTCACCTACGACGAGATTCCCAAGGAAATGCTGCTGACCGTGGTCAAGAACACCGACAAGGAGTTCGCCATCCGAACCATCGTCAAAGCCGCACGCACCGGCGAAAAAGGCGCCTTCGGCGACGGCCGGATCTTCGTGGTTCCGGTCGAAGAGGCCTACACCATCAGCTCCGGCATCAGAGAAACGGCCGACGGCAAGACCGAAGAGGTGAAAATATGAAAGAGCTGATCGCCGTCGTGCGCATGAACATGATGAACCGGACCAAACGGGCACTGGCCGATGCCGGCCTCGGGTCCATCACCGCCCGCGATGCCCTGGGGCGCGGCAAGGGCATCGTCGACCTGCAGCTGCTCAAGGGCGCCGAACGCGGCTATGAAGAAGCGATCGCCCAGTTGGGCCAAAGTCAGCGCCTCATTCCCAAGCGCGCCCTGCTGATGGTCGTCAACGACGAGCTGGTGGAAAAAGCCGTCAAGGCCATCATCCGGACCAACCGCACCGGCAAATCCGGTGACGGCATGATTTTCGTGCTGCCCTGCCTCGACGCGGTCCGGGTGCGCACCGGCGAGCAGGGCGAAGACACACTGGACGACGGCTGAAACCGGCCCTCGAAACAAATCGGAGTTCCACAATACCCGACCGTCGATAGGAGAATTTCCATGGCAGCAGAAGATGCACCGACAAGAGATGTCACACTGGACAATCAGGACCCCGAGAAGATCAAGGCCAGGCTACTGGCCAAATACCCTCCCAAGGTAGCCCGCAAACGCGCCAAGCAGATCGTGATCAACGCCGTTGATTGCGACGGCAAGGTGCCGGTGATCAGCTCCAATGTCCGCACGGTACCGGGGCTCATGGGCCAGCGCGGCTGCTGCTACGCCGGGTGCAAGGGCGTTGTCCTGGGCCCCACCCGCGATATCGTCAACATCACCCACGGCCCCATCGGCTGCGGCTTTTACAGCTGGCTGACCCGCCGCAACCAGACCGATCCGGACCGCAGTGCCGACGGCCACAACTTCATGTCCTACTGCTTTTCGACCGACATGCAGGACGAAGAGATCATCTTCGGGGGCGAGAAGAAGCTCAGGCAGGCCATCCAGGAAGCCTACGACAACTTCAAGCCCAAGGCGATCGCCGTGTTCTCCACCTGTCCGGTAGGCCTCATCGGCGACGACGTGCACGCCGTCTGCCGTGACATGAAAGCCAAGCTGGGCATCAACGTCTTCGGATTCTCCTGTGAGGGCTACAAGGGCGTCAGCCAGAGCGCGGGCCACCATATCGCCAACAACGGCATCTTCAAACACGTGGTCGGCCTGGATGACACCATCAAAGAAGGCAAGTACCGTCTCAACTTGCTGGGAGAGTACAACATCGGCGGCGATGCCTTCGAGATC
This sequence comes from Desulfobacterales bacterium, assembly GCA_049283795.1. GTDB lineage: Bacteria > Desulfobacterota > Desulfobacteria > Desulfobacterales > SG8-13 > JARFQH01. Next base: position 20,238 of record JBAPWQ010000292.1, read on the forward strand.
GAGCGCCTGTTCGAGCTTTGCGGCATCACCCTGGTGGCCTCTTACAGCGGCAACTCCAGCATCGATGCCTTCGCCAACTCCCACACCGCCGATCTGAACCTTATCATGTGCCACCGCTCCATCAACTACGTGGCCGAAATGATGGAGACCAAGTTCGGCGTGCCCTGGATCAAGGTCAATTTCATCGGTGCCGCCGCCACGGCCAAGTCCCTGCGCAAGATCGCGCAGTATTTCGACGAGCAGGAACTCACCGAAAAGGTGGAAGCGGTGATCGCCGCCGAGATGCCGGCCGTGGAGGCCGCCTGCGCCGAGGTTCGGCCGCGCACCGCAGGCAAAAGGGCCATGCTGTTCGTGGGCGGTTCCCGCGCCCACCACTACCAGGAGCTTTTTGACGAAATGGGCATGAAGACGCTTTCGGCCGGCTACGAATTCGGCCACCGCGACGACTATGAAGGCCGCACCGTGCTGCCGGACATCAAAGTGGACGCCGACAGCCGCAACATCGAAGAACTCGAGGTGACGGCGGACCCAAAACGCTTCAACCCCCGCATCAGCGCCGCCAGGAAAGAGGAGCTGGCCGCCGCGGGGATCGACCTGGGACGCTATGACGGCATGATGCCCGAGATGCCCGAGGGCACGATGGTGATCGACGATTTGAGCCAGTATGAAACCGATCAGCTCATCAAGATCTTCAAGCCCGATATTTTCTGCGCCGGCATCAAGGAAAAATATGCCGTGCAAAAGCACGGCATCCCGCTGAAGCAGCTGCACAGTTATGACTACGGCGGGCCCTATGCCGGTTTCAGGGGCGCCGTCAATTTTTACAAGGAAATCGATCGCATGGTCAGCAGTCGGGTTTGGCGCTATATGCGCGCGCCCTGGCAGGAGCATCCCGAGCTGTCGGCGACGTATGCCTGGGAGTAATCTTATTTCCGGATCGGAAACATCAGGTTTTTTCGGTCGATATTCTCGACCCCGAATACAGGAGGCAAAAAACGACATGTTGCTGAGACATACCCCCGCCGAGATCAAAGACCGCAGCGCCCTGACCGTCAATCCGGCCAAAACCTGCCAGCCGATCGGGGCCATGTATGCCGCCCTGGGCGTCCATGGCTGCCTGCCCCACAGCCATGGCTCGCAGGGCTGCTACGCTTACCACCGCAGTGCTCTCACCCGGCATTTCAAGGAGCCGGTGGTCGCGGCCACCAGCGCCTTCACCGAAGGCGCCTCGGTCTTCGGCGGCCAAGCCAACCTGGTGCAGGCCATCGACAACATCTTCGCGGTCTACAACCCCGAAGTGATCGCCGTGCACACCACCTGCCTGTCGGAAACCATCGGCGACGACGTGCCGCAGATCGTCGCCAAGGCCAAGGCGGAGGGCAAGGTGCCCGAGGGAAAGTTCGTCTTTCATGCCAACACGCCGAGTTACGTGGGGTCCCACGTCACCGGGTTTGCAAGCATGACCAAGGCCATGGTGGACTACTTCGCCGAATCCAACGGGCACAAGGAAAAAACGATCAACCTGATCCCCGGGTACGTCGAGCCGTCGGATATGGCCGAAATCAGGCGTATCGCCGCGAGCATGGGCATTGCGACCATCATGTTCCCGGACACCTCCAGGGTGCTCAACGGCCCGTTGACCGGCAAATACAAGATGTTCCCCGAAGGCGGCGTCACCATCGATGAGCTGAAGAAAAGCGGCAGCAGCGCGGGCACCATCGCCCTGGGCCGGATGGCTTCGATGCCGGCGGCCCGGGCGCTGGATGCCAAGTGCAAGGTCCCCTGCGAGAACCTGGGGCTGCCGCTGGGGCTGCACGGCACCGACACTTTCGTGGACACCCTGCGCCGCATGGCCGGCGTGAGCGTACCCGACGCGCTGAACCTGGAGCGCGGCCAGCTGGTGGACACGATATCCGACTGGCACCAGTACCTTTACGGCAAGCGGGTGGCCATCGTCGGCGATCCCGACCAGCTGCTGGCCCTGACCCGTTTCCTGGTGTCGCTGGACATGCGGCCGGTCCACATCGTCACCGGCAGCAAGGCCGGCAAGAAGTACGAGAAATCCCTGCACGAGGCCGTGGCCGAAAGCCCCGTGGCGGCAAACATCAAAGTGCCCGGCGACCTGCTGCTCTTCCACCAGTGGATCAAAAACGATCCGGTGGACCTGATCATCGGCAACACCTACGCCAAGTATATCGCCAAGGATGAAGACATCCCGCTGGTGCGCCACGGGTTCCCCATCTACGACCGCATGGGCCACAGCTACTTTTCGACCATGGGCTACCGCGGCGCCCTGCGCCTGATGGAGAAACTGCTGGATGCCATTTTGGACCGCAAGGACCGCGATGCGGATGATATTACGATGGAGCTGGTGATGTAGGGTGGTAACGGGAGGCCGGAAGACAGACGACGGAGGACGGAGGGCAGAGGGCGGAAGATGAGAAGTACAATCGGGAAGCCCCCTCACACCGGCCCTCTCCCACGCGGGGAGAGGGAGAGCGCGCCGAATGCCGTGCCTCATAAACCATGCCGGGGGTGGGAAAAACATCCCCGCACTGATTCGTCGCCTCCGGCGCACCTGCATTTTGCGTTCATGCGGTATTCATCAAACGAACGAGTGTTGGGTGAATGTCTCCCTCTCCCCTGGCGGGAGAGGGCCGGGGTGAGG
>JBAPWQ010000293.1:0-4835 GCA_049283795.1 Desulfobacterales bacterium
CCAGGTGCCGATCGGAGGTGATCATCTTCTGGACGATAGGCAGACGATCGGATTCGAAAAACATGTGTTCGGTACGGCACAGGCCGATGCCCTCGGCCCCATAGTCGCGGGCGCGTTCGGCGTCACGGGGATAGTCGGCGTTGGCCCAGACCCCCAGCCGGCGGAACTCGTCGGCCCATGACAGCAGTTTCAGCAGCCCGGGGTCCTTGATGTCCGGCACCGAGGTGGTGATTTTTCCAAGATAGACCTCGCCCGACGAGCCGTCGATCGAAATCCAGTCGCCTTCGTGGACGATCGTTTCATCGACGCTCATCCGGCGTTTGGTGAGGTCGATATTGAGCGTGGAGACCCCGACCACCGCCGGTTTGCCGAACTGCCGGGCCACCAGGGCGGCGTGGCTGGTGCGGCCGCCGCGGCTGGTCAGAATACCCTTGGCGGCCAGCATGCCATGGACGTCGTCCGGCTTGGTTTCCGGGCGCACCATGATGACCGGCTGGCTGTCCTTTTTCGCCCACGCTTCCGCCAGGTCGGCGGTGAAGGCCACGATGCCGCAGGCGGCGCCGGGCGACACATTGAGTCCGCGGGCGAGATATTTGCCGTCGGCGCGGGCGGCGCGGGTGGCTTCGGGATCGAACTGGGGGTGCATGAAAAAATCGACCTGCTCGGGGGTGACGCGCAGCACGGCTTCCTCGCGGCTGATCAGCCCTTCCTCGACCATGTCGACCGCAATGCGCACCGCGGCCTGGGCCGTGCGTTTGCCGTCGCGCGTCTGGAGCATCCAGAGTTTGCCGTGCTCGATGGTGAACTCGACATCCTGCATCTCGCGGTAGTGTTTTTCGAGGTTGCGGGCGATCGCTTCGAATTCGTCGTAAGCCGCCGGCATTTCGGTTTTGAGTTCCTTGAGATCTTTGGTCATCCGGATGCCGGCGACAACGTCCTCGCCCTGGGCGTTGGTCAGATAGTCGCCTTCGAGTTGATTTTCTCCCGTGGAACCGTTGCGGGTCATGGCGACGCCGGTGGCGCTGTCCGAGCCCATGTTGCCGAAAACCATGGTGACGATGCTCACGGCCGTCCCCAGGTCGTGCGCGATGCCGGCCGCATTGCGGTAGTCGATCGCACGTTTGCCGTTCCAGCTCTTAAAGACCGCTTCGGTGGCCAGCTTGAGCTGAACGTAGGGGTCGGTGGGAAAATCGTAATGGGTCTGGTGGCGATAGACCTCCTTGAAATCATGCACGACGCCTTTCCAATCCTCGGCCGTCAGTTCGGTGTCGGTTTGGACCCCGGCCTTGCGGCGGGCGGCGGTGAGGATATCCTCATAGATCTCGTCCGCGACGCCCATCACCACGCTGCCGAACATCTGGATCAGCCGGCGATAGGCGTCGTACACGAAGCGCTCGTCCCCGGTAAGCTTCACCATTCCTTCCGCGGTTTCGTCGTTGAGCCCGATGTTGAGCACGGTGTCCATCATGCCCGGCATGGAAAACTTGGCGCCGGAGCGGCAAGAGACCAGCAGCGGGTTTTCGGGATCGCCGAAGGTCTTGCCCACCATTTTCTCCACCGCCAGCAAGGCGCGAAGCTCCTGGTCCCACATGCCTTGCGGCAGGGTCCCGCCGCCGTCCAGATAAGCGATACACGCCTCGGTCGTGACCGTGAAACCCGGCGGCACCGGTATTTTCAGCCGCGCCATTTCCGCCAGGTTGGCCCCTTTGCCGCCCAAAAGCCCCCGCACCTTGTCCCACTCTCCGCCGACATAGTCCTGGGCCTGGTCGACTTCGTCAAACAGGTAAACCCATTTTTTGGTCATGATGAGCCTCGCCTCCCGTCGAAAAACAGTTTGTAATCCATGGAAAACATTATGAACGACGTCATTTCCGATGTTGATCAGAAATAGTGTGGATGGAAAATGGTTGTCAAGATATAGTTCGAGCCCCTCCACAAATAGCGCCGTTTGGTTTAGGGCGATGTTACAGCGAAGTTGGAATCCCGCCCGGACCTGACCGAGGCGTGCCTGGGCTGCGCCGCCGGGTTCAATGCCACTGCGGCCGTGACCTGAACCAATTCCGCAGAGGCGAAACGACTGTTTCTGAATGGGGACCGAGGTTTCCTTCTGTAAGGGCTCTTTTCCGCTATTTCTTGACAAGTGCGGATCGCTTTTCATATGACAGGCCAACGATCTATTGGTTTTCGTTGATCGTGGGTGTAAAAATTTTGTCGTCGGCAAGGAGAATTCGATGAAAGAGGTTGTGATTGCCGGGGCCTGTCGCACGGCCATCGGCGCCTTCGGGGGGTCGCTGCGCGACAGCCACGCCGCGAAAATCGCGCGGGTGACGATGCAGGAGGCCATCCGACGCGCCGGCATCGAGCCGTCTCAGATCGATGATGTCCGCTACGGGTGCTGCCTAGAGCCTTCCGACGCCCTCAATGTCACGCGCGTCGCCGCGCTGCTGGCGGGGATTCCGGACACGGTTCCGGCGGTGACCATCAACCGGGTGTGCATCTCCGGCATGGAGGCGGTCGTTTCGGGGATGGCCATGATTCAGGCCGATATGGCGGATGTCATTCTGGCCGGCGGCGTCGAGCACATGTCGGGCGTTGCCTACCAGGTGCCGGCTGCGCGCTGGGGGTGCCGGCTGCAGGATCAGGTGTTTGTCGATGCCATGATTCGGGCGCTGCACTGCGGCTCGCATATCCTTCCGCATCCCGAGGATGGCCCGGTGGATGCCGACAAACCGCCGCTGAGTTTTTTCAAGGGCAAACCTTACATCATGGGCCACACGGCCGAGTTCATCGCCCAACACTATAACATCAGCCGCGAAGAAATGGACGAGGTGGCGCTGCGGAGCCAGAACAACGCCGAAAGGGCCAATCGCGACGGATCGTTTGCGGCCGAAATCGTGCCGATGGAGCTGCCGCAGAAAAAAGGTGCGCCGATTCTCTTCGAGCATGACGAGCATTTTCGGCCGGGCCTGACCCTGGAAGATCTCCAGAAGCTGCCGCCCGCCTTCGTGCCCAAGACCGGCAAGGTGACGGCCGGCAACTCCAGCGGCATCAACGACGGGTCGGCCGCCATGGTGGTCCTTTCCGCCCGAAGGGCCGCGGATCTAAACCTCCGGCCCCTGGCCCGGATCAGGGCCGTGGGCTATGGCGCCTGCCATCCGTCGGTCATGGGGCTTTCACCGGTGCCGGCCGTAAATGACCTGCTGCGCCGCAGTGGGTTGAAAATTCCCGATTTCGAACTGGTGGAGATCAACGAAGCCTTTGCCGCCCAGTACATCGCCTGCGAGCGCGAACTCGGGCTGAAGCGCGAGATCACCAACGTGAATGGTTCGGGTATAGGCCTGGGACACCCGGTCGGTGCGACCGGCGCCAGGATCATGGTGACCCTGATGCACGCCTTGCAGCAGCGCGGCAAAACCTTGGGTCTGGCCACCCTGTGCGGTGGCGGCGGCGTCTCGATGGCCTGCGCGATTGAAATGCTGTAGGGCGCCTGCGGCGCCCGGTTGGCCGGTTAGCCCGTTAGCCGGTTGGGCCCGTTGCGCCCGTTAGTCCAGAGAGAACGTTAGGGACTTATTCCGGAAATCCTTTAAAAAAAACAAGAAATCTGGGATGGAACTGCAACGAATTCATAGATGGTCAACTGAATATTTTTAATAAACATTTGGGGTGCGGGCAAGATCCGCCCTAAAACGTTTAGTCACGCCTGGGGCGGCTGGTTGGCCGGTTGAGCCCGTTTAGCCGGTTAACCCGTTGTTTCCCGCCAGGCGGGATTTGACGTTCGGATAACGGAATGGCTGAACCGACTTAACGGTTTAAACCAATGGGATAATGGAGCAACCGGCCAACGGCCCCACCGGGGGCCCCCACGGAGGAAACATGATTGTCGGCATACTCAAGGAAATCAAGGCGGAAGAAAACCGCGTGTCCATGACACCGGCCGGCGTGGAAGTGATGAGCCAAAACGGCCACAGCGTTCTGGTGGAAAAAGATGCCGGGATCGGGAGCGGATTCGAGAATTTGGCCTACACCCAGGCGGGCGCCAAAATCGTGAAAACGCCGGCGGAGATCTACGCCCAGGCGGGGATGGTCATGCATGTCAAGGAGCCGCTGCCGCCCGAGTACGAATTGATCCGTAAAGACCAGATCGTGTTCACCTATCTGCACCTGGCGGCCGACAAGAAGCTGACCCGCGCCCTGATGAAACGCGGCAGCATCAACATCGCCTATGAAACCATTCAAAAGCCCGACGGATCTCTGCCGCTGTTGACCCCGATGAGCGAAGTGGCCGGGCGCATGGCGATCCAGCAGGGGGCCAAGTTCCTGGAGATGAGCAAGGGCGGCGAAGGCGTTCTCCTGGGCGGTGTGCCGGGCGTCGACCCCGGTACGGTGGTGATCATCGGCGGCGGCGTGGTCGGCACCAATGCGGCCAAGATGGCCTGCGGCCTGGGCGCCAAAGTCTACATCCTGGACATGCGTCTTAGCCGCCTGCGCTACCTGAGCGATGTCATGCCCAGCAACTGCATCCCGCTCATGTCGAGCCCGGTCAATATCCGCGAGCTGATCCGGGAGGCCGATGTCGTGGTGGGTGCCGTGCTGATTCCAGGGGCCAAGGCGCCCAAGCTGATCACCCGCGAAATGTTGAAAACCATGAAACGCGGTGCGGTGCTGGTGGACGTGGCCATCGACCAGGGTGGCTGTTTCGAAACTTCGAAGGCGACCACGCACGCCAATCCGACCTATGTCGTCGAGGGCGTGGTGCATTACTGCGTGGCCAACATGCCCGGAGCGGTGCCCAAGACATCGACCATGGCCCTGACCAATGCGACCTTGCCCTATGC
>JBAPWQ010000294.1:0-5447 GCA_049283795.1 Desulfobacterales bacterium
CGAACCAGTTGCTCGAGACCAGGATCGTGGTCACCAGCAGGATCATCAGGGTGCGGCCGCTTGAAATGACGCTCACAAATTCATGCCGGCGCTGCGTGAAGACGACAAACGGCAGCAGAAACAGAAAAGACCAGACCATGCGGTGCATCAGAATTTCGAGCGCGGGCACGAAGCGCAGGGTCTTGAAGTAAATCGGCGTCAGACCCCAGATTAGAAAAGCCGCCACGGCGCAGGCCGCACCGGCTGGAGATTCCGGTGGTGGCCGGTGGTCGCCGGCTGTTTCTTCCTTAACGCCGTGCTCCCGGTTCTGTGACTGCGACATGGCATGCCCGTGAGGTGAATCGGCGCGTATCTGCCCGGCAGGGGCGATCGTCGCGACCGTGGAGAACAGCACCATAGTCGAATGATACCCCAATGTCAAAAAGTACCGGCCGATTTGACACCGGCCGGCGGCTTGCCTATACTCGCGCCGATCGTAAACCCCGATGGAGAAAAAGCTCATGCAACAACCCGGATATTTTATCCTGGAAAAGAACGCCGGAATCGCTTGGCTCACGCTCAACCGGCCCGCAAAGCACAATGCCATGGACGATGAGTTTTTTACAGGCCTTTCGCAACATTTCCAGCAGCTGGGCGACGATGACGATGTCAGGGTCGTGGTGCTAAAGGGGGCGGGTAAAAGCTTCTCGGCTGGCACCGATTTGGCTTGCGCCGCAAAACTGGCGGGCGGTGGCGGCGCGGACGATCGCAGCCGTCTGCACCGCAGAATCCTGGCTCTCCAGGAAGCGGTCAGAGCGGTCGAAGCGTGCTGCAAGCCCGTGATTGCCGCCATCCACGGGTACTGCATCGGCGGCGCCGTGGACCTGATTTGTGCCTGCGACATCCGCATGGCCGAAAGCGCCACGCTTTTCAGCATCCGGGAAAGCCGGATGGGCATCATTGCCGATCTGGGCACCCTTCAGCGCCTGCCGCGGATCATCGGAGAAGGCCGCGCCCGGGAGCTGGCCTTCAGCGGCCGCGATTTCAGCGCCGCGGACGCATACGAAATGGGACTTGTCACGCGGGTCTGCGAAGGGCGGCAGAACCTGTATGACACCGCTGAATCCCTGGCGCGCCAGATCGCCGACAACCCGCCCCTGACGGTCATGGGCGTCAAGGACGTGTTCAACTACAGCCGTGATCACGGCGTCGACGCCGGTCTGCGCTACGTCGCACAGAAAAACGCCGCCATGCTGCTGTCCGAGGACTTACGGGAAGCCTTTGCCGCCTTCAAGGAAAAACGCAAACCGCAGTTCAAGGGCCGGTAGGGGCACGGCGTACCGTGCCCTTGAAGCCATGCCCTCTTCACCGATTCTTCCATGTCTGTCACAGGAGGTAAAAACATGCAGGCCAACCGCGGTGCGCTGTGCGGGCTTCTGGTGCTTGACCTGTCACGGCTTCTGCCCGGGCCGTATTGTACGATGATCCTGGCCGATCACGGCGCGCGGGTGATCGCCATCGAGGACCGGCGCTTCCAGGAAGACGAAATTTTTCCGGCGACGGTCAACCGCAACAAGGAGCACATGGCGCTCAACCTGAAGACCGACGAGGGCCGCGAGATCTTCTATCGACTGGCGGCGGCGGCCGATGTGATCGTGGAAGGCTTCCGGCCGGGCGTCGTGCGGCGCCTCGGGGTCGACTATGAAACCATCCGCAAGATCAATCCCCGCATCGTCTACTGTGCCCTGACCGGCTATGGCCAGAGCGGCCGGCTCAGGGACAGGGCCGGCCACGATGTCACCTATCTGGCGCATGCCGGCGTCCTCGACCTGGTCGGCGCGGCCGACCAGCCACCGTCGATTCCCGGCGTGCAGATTGCCGACATCGCCGGCGGCCTGAACGCGGCGGTCGGCATTCTGCTGGCGCTCCTGGCGCGTGGACAGAGCGACCTGGGCCAGTATATCGATATCTCGCTGACCGATGCCGCGGCCAGCCTGCTTTCACTGCAGCTGCACTTTCTTCAAACAAGCGGCCAGCCGGCCGGCCGCGGCGACTCGCGGCTGTCTCACCGCTACGCCTGCTACAACACCTATGAAACCCTTGACGGGCGTTACCTTGCGATCGGTGCCGTCGAAAACCGGTTCTGGCAAAAGCTCTGCGACCACTTCGGGGTGCCGCAGTATGCGGCGCTTCAATACGATGACGTGCGCCGGGAAGAAATACTGGCCTTCGTGCGCGGTGCCGTCAGGGAAAAGACCCTGGCGCAGTGGGAAGCTGAGTTGGCGGACATCGACGCCTGTTGGGCGCCGGTCGAGACCCTGGCCGAAGTCATAAAATCGCCGGTCTTTCGGGATAGAGGACTGGTGGTGGACATCGAAGACGGGCAGGGCGGCGCTACGGCCCTATTCGGCACAATTGCCAAACTCAGCGACACGCCCGGCGGCATCCGCACCGCGCCTCCGGCCTTCGGGGCCAATACCCGCGCCGTCCTTGAGGAAATAGGGTATTCCAGCGCCGAAATAAAGGCGTTCGAGGAAAAAAGTGTTGTTTAGCCGCACCCAATGATTACTTTTCAGCGGTTTGAATCGGGACGGAAGCCAACCCGGCCTGAAGCTGTGTTTTCAGAAAGGTGGTTCCAAGGTAGGGCAGTGACTTGGAATGCTGGAATGGTGGAGCACTGGAATGATGAACCTTTCTTTCTATCCACTATTCCATTATTCCATCATTCCATCATTTTACCATACCAGCCAGTTCGGCTCTACCCGGCTTTTTTTGACCGCGGCCTGTGAGAGGCGATGAAAGAAGATTCGATGACACCCTTCGATCAGTACCAGGAACCCCTGGCACGGCTGCGCGACCTGGTGCCCCGGTTGGTGGAACTGCTGGAAATCGAAGACGCGGTTTCCGGCGCGGCCTGGAAAAATCTCGACGCCCGCCTCCTGCCGCTCCTCGACCCGCGCCTGCCGCTGATGGTGGCCATCTGCGGCGGGGCCAATTCCGGCAAATCGACCCTGTTCAACTCCCTTCTCAAGACGCGGCTGTCGGTGGTGCGCGGCAATGCCGGGAGCACGCGCCGCGTGCTGGTCGCCGGGCACCCGGCGGTGCTCGCCCGCGAGGATCTCATTGCCGCACTGTTCGATCCGTTCGGCCAGCACCCGCGGCCCCTGGAAGATCCCGCCGAACTGCTCGATCCCGGACCGCCGCTTTTTATCGCGCACGCGGACGTTCCGCGCGGCCAGATCCTGATGGACACCCCGGACTTCGACACCGGCACCCAGGAACGGTACACCAATCGCGACATCGCCCGGGAGGTGTTGGAAGCCTGTAACGTCCTGATCTACATCGTCACCAACACGACCTACAACAACCTGGAAAACACCCGTTTCATGCGCCGGGTCCTGACCGAGACGGGCTTGCGCCGCTGCATCCTGGTCTACAACTGCTCGCGCACCCTGAGCGACAGCCAGGTCAGGGACCATCTGTCCGTCACGGCGACCAACCTTTACGGTCCCGCCCGCGACGATTATCTCATCGGCACCTACCGCACCGATACCAGCGATGCCGTGGCGGCCGGCGATGAGTTCATGACGCTGCGGGCGGTCCGGCAAAACGACCCGGCCATTTTGGACCTGCTGGCGGGGCTCGATCCCCGGGTTATCCGCGAGCAGCAGATACAAACTCTCTTAACGGCCTTTCGGAAGCATGTCCGGCGGGTGATCGCTGCCGCTGAAATCACGCGCGACGAAATCGACTTGTACGGCGGCGTCCTGCAGCTGTCCATAGTGCATGCCGTTCAGCAGTCGCTGGTGGCTTTTCCGCTGAAGAGAATCATGCAGCGCATGAACGACATCTGGCTCGAAACCAGCCCGTCCCACCTCAAATTCTTTCGGGGCGTGGGCCGTGTGATCGGAACGCCGGCGCGCATGATCTACTCCATGGTGCGCATGGCCAGGGGTGAAAACGGGGCGGCGGCCGAGGGCAATACGGCAGCAGCCGATACGCTGGAGCTGATCAAATCCAACCTGCTGGCCGGCGCTTCCGAACTGCGCGACAAAATCCTGGCGCAGGAGGTCATTGCCGAAACCATTGCCAAGGAGGCGGAAGGCCGGCGCCTGAGCGCGCTGGTCGACAGGATCCGGATGAAGGGCGGACGCGATCAAAATGAACTGCCGTCGCGGCACGTTTCGGCCGCCACCGGCACCGTCATTTTCCACGCGGCGGCTCCGGACTGCACGCGCGGTTCCCGCAAGCAGGTCGAGGATCGTCCCTGGTCGGCGACCGCCGAAAAAATCGTCGCCACGGCCCCGGAGATCCTGAACATCGCCGAGGATGCCGCCCTCAACCGGGAGCTGACCGGGCTGGTCGAATACTTTCGCCGCCAAATGAATTTTCGTCAAAAAACCCGGGAGTCATTTTTCGCCTCCCTGAATGTTCTGCCGGCGACTCTCGGGATGGCCTACATTCTGACCACCGGCGATCCCGTGGGTGGCAGCGGCATTTACGCCAAGCTGCAGGGGATGTTCGGCATGCATGACCTGTGGGCCCTGGTGTCGATTCCCGCCTCGGCCGGCCTGGATGAAACCGGTCGGCAGCGCCTGTCAGACATGCTCGAGCCGGTCGTTAAAAAATGGGTTGAAAACCGGGCCCTTATCGTGCGACAGCTTTTCGAGGAAACACTTTCCGGTGTGGTCACCCGGCAGGTCGAAGAAACCTCCGCAACGGTTGACGGGCTGCTGAAGCGGATCGAGGCCGAGTTGACCCCCTTTACCTAATGCTTTCCGAGGGAAAAAAGATGCCGACTGCAACCCCCGCGACCACCTTCGACGAATATCGGCTCAAGGCGCGCGGGCGCCTTTCGGCCGCCCGGGACACCGTGGAGGCCTATCGGGGAATGGCTGGCGCGGCACCGCACTGGAATCCAGCGCATGTGCTGCAGGCCGAATGCCGCGCGGCGACCGGCCTGCTCGACAAGATGACCGAGAGATTGGACCGCAAGCTGGTCGTTGCGCTGATCGGCCCCAGCGGAGCCGGCAAATCGACCCTGCTGAATGCATTGTCGGGTGACGACCGCCTTTCCCGCTCCGGCCACGACCGGCCGACGACCCGCGAGGTCGTGGTGTTTTGCCGCTCCCGCTCGGATGCCGACCTCCTGCTCGCCGGCCTCGGCTCCGATACCGTTTTCGTGGCCGAACGGCCGGCGGCCGAGGGCCTGGAGCATGTCATCCTGGTGGACACCCCCGACATGGACAGCACGGAAAGCGAAAAATTCCACCCGGTCCTTGAAAAAACGCTGGCGCTGACCGATGTGCTGGTGTGCGTGCTCAACGCCGAAAACCCCAAGCGCCGCGACACGGTCGTTTTCCTGAAACGGTTTGTCGACCTCTTCCCCGGCACGGCGCTATACGTGGTGCTGAACCGCTGCGACCGCCTCGCGGAGCAGGAGCTGAAAGAGGTCATTTTGCCGGACC
>JBAPWQ010000295.1:0-8569 GCA_049283795.1 Desulfobacterales bacterium
CCCGTCTTTTCAAAAGCCTTGCGGCCGTAATCGGAGACGATTTCCTCGTACTCTTCGCGCGACGGGTTGTATTCCTTGGCGCAATTGCTGCAAAGCCGGCGAACCAGCCGCTGCGCCAATACGCCCAGAAAGGCGTCGGAGAAATTAAGGGGATTGAGACCCATGTCCAGCAGCCGGGTAATGGTTTCCGGCGCGCTGTTGGTGTGCAGGGTTGAAAAAACGAGGTGGCCGGTCAGCGACGCCTCAACGCCAATGGCGGCGGTCTCCTGGTCGCGCATCTCACCGATCATGATGACATCCGGGTCCGCGCGCAGGAAGGCACGCATGATCTTGGCAAAATCCAGGCCGATCCGCGGCCGGGCTTCCACCTGCCGCAGGCCGGCCTGGGTAATTTCGACCGGATCCTCGGCCGTCCAGATCTTGATGCCCGGATCGTTGATGGAACCGAGCGCGGCGTGCAGGGTCGTGGTTTTACCGGAGCCGGTGGGCCCCACGCACAGGATCAGGCCGTAGGGCCTTTTGGTGATCGTCTTAAGGACATTGAAGTTTCTTTCGGTCAGCCCCATGTCCTCCATCTTCATCGCCCCGGCCTTGGCCAGGATGCGCAGGACCGCATCTTCGAACCCGCCCGTGGTCGGCAGGGTCGCCACCCGCAGCTCAAAGGCCGGAATGCCCTTGCGCTTGAACTTTATTTTACCGTCCTGGGGCAGCCGGCGCTCGGCGATGTCCAGCTGGGACATGATCTTGATGCGCGACAGAATGCCGCGCGCCATGGAATTTGGTACCTTCAGGTACTCCTGGCACACGCCGTCCATCCGGAAACGGATCGTCGTGGCCTTGCTGGTCGGCGACGGTTCGATGTGAATGTCCGAGGCATGCTTGCGATAGGCGGCAATGATGAACTGGTCCACCAGCTTGACGACCTTGCTCGAGCTTTCGTCGGCCTCGTCGCTCGGTTCGTCGTCTTCCTCTTCCTCGAAGGAGACATCCGGGATGATGTCGAAATTGTCGAGGTTATCCTCGCCGCCGTCGTCATCGAGCGTATGGTCTTTGTCAAAGAAGCGCTTGACGAACTCCTCGATGTCTTCCTTGGTCGCCACCGAAAAATTGATTTTCGGGGTGTTGAGAAGGGTCTTGATATTGTCGGTCTTGTTCAGGTCGCGCGGGTCGTCGACCAGCACCTCGACAAAATCCTTGTCCCAGTTCAGCGGCACCCACCCCTCGTTAAGAAGGAACGCTTCCTTGAGATTGCTGAGAAGTTCGTGCGGCGTCGTCACGTTGGGGTCATATTCGCGAAAGGGGCATCCGTAATAGGCCGAAAATGACTTGCCGATGTCGGATTTCCGAATGCCGTACTGCCCGATCAAAACGAACTCGACGCTCTTGTTCATTTTCTTGGACAAGGCGAAGGCCTTCTGCAACTGATCGGTCGTGACCATGTTTTGACGCAGCAACAAGTCATATTTCGATTTGGAGGCCAGGCTGGCCGTCAGCCCTTCCAGGCGCTTGCGGATTTCAGTATCGGTCCGATCGGCCTTGAGGGCGCTTTTGTAAAGATCGAGGGCCGGATCCTTGTGGTCCCTTTTTTCCATTTCCTGTCCGAAGAGATACAACACCGCGGCCCGGTACTCCTTGGCCAGGCGCTGATCGCCGACCAGCTTGGTGATGTACTCGATCACCTTGTCCGGCGAGTGCAGCTTGAGAAGGCAATCGGCAAAATCGGCGGCAATGCTCTCGGGAGCGTAGCTCTGAACGATCAGCTTCTCATATTCCGTGATGGCTTCACTGAAAAGCCCCAGTTCCTTGAAACTGGCGGCGCTGTCCAGCAGCGTCTGCCCGCTCGGGCCCTCCGGACCGGCATCCTGGCTCGAAAGGGTTTTCTTGAGCATGCTGATGTCTTTGGCGGAAACCCGCTTGACCTCGGTTTGTTCCCGGGCGGCAATCTCGCTGCGGATCTCCTCGATGCGGGTCTTGACGGTGGCGACGAGATCGCCGTCGGTGTCGGGCAAAGCGGTAAGAATCTGCTCGTAAATGGTCAGCGATTCATCATAGAGGCCCATGGAACGGCAGACTTCCGCCTCGTTGATCCGCACATCGACGTCAGATTGAGCCTTGGCGTGGCCGGCTGTCATATATTTGTACTCCGGATCTTGTCGTTGTACACAGCGTCAGTATGAATTGCGTTTCCGTGCTTTTTATCGCTGGTTTTTTTTAAGCTGCTCTTACTGGCCAAACACGCAAATCGCAGTGGTTGGCTGCGCAATGATCTAAGTCGGTCGATACAGAGCGGTTGCGGCAGTGCCGACAGAGGATAGGCAAGATCATTTCCGAAAAAACCGCTTCAACCCCCTCGACTCCCCGGCCGGCTTGAGGGTCGGCAGCAATATATCGCAATTGAGCCGCAGCATGGGCACCGACGCCGTATCCGACATGGTGACCAGAAGAAATCCGACGTCGCTGCGGCGAATGTAGATGCGGCCGCCCTGATAGACGGCATCGGTCTCCCGCACACCGTCGAGGGCGGCCAGCAGTCCCAGACGGTCGTGCGCTTCGAACGTTGCGGCGCTTGTCCCGCGGTAGTCTTCGAAAAGAATCGTGCCATCAAACGACAGGAGCATGGCGCCTTTGACACCCTCCATGCCGACAATTTCGCTGAATACGTTCTCCATTGATGGGTGCTCCTGCGGCCGCCGGCGCCGCCCCTCCCGCTGCAGATGCCTCGTCAGGGAGTCAACGCCTGAATGATCTTGTCGTGCGGCGATTTGGGGTTCACACTGATGACCGTTGTCTCGTGACCGGGTATGATGATGTGACCCGAGGATTCGCCCCGGTCGACAAAACAGAGTTTTATGGGCCCGTTTTTAAAATGGTCCCCCAGCGCCGACAGGCGATGGATGAATCCGTTCCACGAATCGTCCCGGTAAATGTCTTCAATGCCGCCGGCCTGACCGATCCGGCTTTCGAGCGCGTGGCGGATGCGGCCGATCGAATCGTAAGGCGCGCTTTCGTCCGTGGCCGCCGACCCGCTCGATTCAGCGGGACCTTGCAGCGGCTCCTCGGGAGGCGAGGCCTCGTCCTTCAACCGGGCGGCTTCCAGGATCAGCGGTTGAAGTTCGCTGTCGATGGCGTTGTCGATCGACGGACACCTGTTTTGGATGGATATGGTGACCTTGTCCCAGGTTAAAATCCGTTCTGCGGCCGCTTTTCCCCGCAATCGGGCCACCCGTGCATCGAGCAGTTCACCGTTGCGAAAAAACAGGATTCCTTTTTGCCGTGCATTATTTTCTTCGACACGGATGGTGCAGGTCTTCTGCTCCATTTCGATAAGTTGCAGGAAAATGCCGGATGAAACGCCGTGCAGCGTCCCCCCGTCGGATTCGCCTTGCAAGAGCGCCAGGATCTGCCGCGCCAGGTGCTCCGGCTTGTAAGGCTTACGGATGCAGTCCTTCGCTCCCGCTTCCCGGGCCAACCGCTCAATTTCGGGCGTGCTGTCGGAGGCGGTGACCAACACCGGAATATCCGGATAGGATACCAGCGCATGTTTAAGGAGCCCGATACCCTCGCGCAGGGGCCTTGCAAAATCGACGACGACCAGCGAGATCACATCGTCGCGCAAGGTGTCGCCGGCGCTCTGACCGTCAGCGGCCGTGACCACCGTAAAAATATCGGCATAGGGGGCGAATTCATCATCCAGGCCGGACACCAGCTCCCGGTCGGCATCGACGATCAGAACCGTTGCTATCATTTTTGCAGACTCGCGGATTTTCTATAGGCTTGATGACAATGATGTCGGCAAGGCCGGAGAAAGAAGGCTGTATCGTCATACGCCGACGACCGATGGCACAGCCAAAATCACTGTTTTGAAGCCTATATGATCGGAATCGGTTTATGTCACAGTGCCGTGGCTATGCCCGGCGGATACCCAAATGGTCGAGTTTTTCATCATATTTTTGCTGCCATGACGCCAGATATTTTCGCAGCTCATCCCGCAGGCCGATTTCCTCGGCCAGTTCTGTGGTCGAAACGATGATGCCGTTGGCCAGTTCGGACTCATCGGCATCGCCGCTGAAGCGGATCTTGCGATCGCTGAAATCGAATTCCCCGGCAAAGGGATCGAGAAAGGTGAAGCGCTCCGCGTTTTCGACAAACTTTTTCCGGATGAGGCTGTTGAAATCGGTTTTTTGGTCTTTTTGCGAGTTGTGCAGGGTTTCGAAGATCCCCAGGAATTCTTCGAGCATCCGCAGGACGTCCTGCGGCCGGCCGATGGCTTTCTGCGCCTGGCGCACTGCCGGTTGGGCAGCGGTCGTCGGGATGCGGCAGACTTGAAAAATCCCGCCCGATTTTTTTGTTTTTTCGACCAGCAGCCCGCTGGCGGCCCGCACTGCATCGCCGGCCACCGGCCCCCAGGAAAAAGACCCGCCGACCATCTCGCCGCCACCGAAAAATATCAAGCCGCTTTCCCGCCCGTTATCGACCAGGATGTCGATGTACCCGGACAGTTTTTCGGCGCTCATCTTTTTTATCAACCCCTTGAGGTCGGTGAACTCCGTGCTCAGGTCCTGGTAGATTTTCTCGGCCGCGGTCGTACCGGCCCAAAAATAAACATCTTCATGGGGGATGTGGTAAATATCGACACTGAAGTTGTAGGAGGAATCAGCCCGCACCAACATATTTACCGCGCTCTCTCCGCGCAGTTCACCGGATTTCTCCGCGAAATACCCGTTCAGGATTTCATCGGGATCAAAATAGACGACACCCTGGGCATAAGCCGATTTGAAACAAACGCCCCCGGCTCCCATTTCCCCCTGACAGTGTTCGATCAATTTATCGATCTTCAGGTAATAGGTGTTCAGATTGGTTAAAGCCGGTTTTTCCTTTGGAACGACAAGCATTCTCACTCCTTTGTCGGGGTCATCCCACGGGCCGTTTCATGCGCTTTGAGTTTTACTGGTTCAGATCCGCTGATTTGGAACCGGCGCCGGTTTCCGCTCTCAATTGTCTCATCTCCTGCCTCAAGGCGTGAAATTCCTGCCGGACAACCTGCTTGAGGTCCTCGATGGCCTTGAGTATCTCGGGCTGCGGGCCGCCGGGGGCCGCCCGCACAACTGCCGGGGCCGTGCCCGTGGTGGCGGCCGGCGCCCGGGTCGGGGCGAGCTGGCTCTTTAATTTCTTGTATTTGCCCAATTCGACGGCTAGAATCTTTTTCTTTTCGGCTTCGTCCATGTCCTCCGACCGAACGATTTTTTCGAGTTCGGCGAACAGCGAGGTCAAGAGTTTAAACGCATCCGGATGAGATTTTCCGAGATGGGTGCGGATATACTCGCCAATCGATCCGAGCAATTGCAGAAAGACCAGCACGATTCGGTCATCTCCATACCGGTCCTGCAGCACGGCGACCTGCTCGACAAAACTGGTCATGACCTCATCGGTGATTTCCCAGTCAATCGAGAGAATGACGGTCTTAAGGTCCCTGAGCGGATGCGGTATGATGTCGCCACTGCCGATCTCAGCGGCTTCGGCCGGTTCTTGCTCACCGAAAAGGTTCTCCAGCCGATCCTCGACTTCTTCGGTAAACTGGTCCCCGGGTGTCTCGTTTTCCATTGTCCTTCCCCCGTTTGGCTACCGGTCCAATGCGGTACCGGAGGCCCTTTGCGTGCCTCTGAAACGGTATTGACCGCTACTTGAGATCCCTCACGATAGAGGCCATTGTCAACGCGATAATTTTTTTCAATGTGGCGACGACATTGGTTCCCACCAGTGCACTGGCGGGAAAAGAGGCGGTTTTGAGCTTCGAGTTAAGGTCCTGTTCGAGGGTCTCGATGGGCAGGATCGGAATGCCCTGCTCGGCCAGATCGACCTTGTTGTACTGCAGGACCATCGGGACCTTGAAAATGCTCTTCTTGTAATTGGCGAGGTTTTCCTGCAGGTTTTTGAGCGACAGAATGTTTTTCTCTCTGCGCACCGTCATGGCATCGGCGACGAAGACCATCCCGTCCACACCTCTCAAGACCAGCCGCCGGGTGGCATTGTACTTGACCTGGCCCGGCACCGTATACAACTGGATTTTGACGTCGTAGCCGTTCACTTTCCCGATATCGAACGGGAGAAAATCGAAAAAAAGCGTTCGGTCACCGTGGGTTTTTATGGTGACCATTTCGGTTTTAATGCGACTGTTGAACTTGTCGTATATGTATTCCAGGTTAGTGGTCTTGCCTCCCCGACCGGGACCGTAATAAACGATTTTTACCTGAACTTCTTTCTTTTTGGGATTGACGAATGCCATGGGTCGTGTACCTGCAAGTTGTTGCGATCGGTTCATCCAGGATGACAAAATGTCGCGCCGAAGGGTCAGGGCATCTCGATCGCTCCCAGGGTGTGCTTGATTTTTTCGACGGCCTCATTGACTTTGAGGCGCAGAAAACCCAGCGAAATGTCGTTGCTGAAAATCGTGATCATCAGAAAATCGGAGATAATTTTATTGAAGTGAATATTTTCCTTTTTCCCTTTGTGGAACAGAAGCGAAAACTCCCCTTCACCAATGATTTTGGCCATGGCACTGACCGCCCCAAAGTTTCCCGCCGCCAGGGCGGCCAGCGAATAGACGTCGTGCCGGCTCTCGCCGTTGTCACGGTTGGCAATGATATTTCCCGCCATATCGATGATAAACACGCAACTCACGCCGACGTCGACGAGGTCCTGCTGCAGGACCCGCTCGATTCCATCCAGCTGTTCCTGTCCGAGCGAATATGACAATTGCCGCCTCCCCCAAAATGAATGAATTACAAAAAACATACTATGTCATATAAGAATACCAAATCCAGGCCTGTTTTATCAAGATATATTTCATGGCGGATGACGCGGCCGCACAGTTTAACACTTGGAAAATTTTATAAAAATAACCGGCGCCCCTACCATTGGAGATGCCGCGGCACCGCTGAAAACCGGGGCGGATCAAATTTTTCCAGGCCGTCGCAAAATGAGGCCACCCCGATCCAAGTGACTTTTTTGATCTTCGTGATTACGTTGACCCTGATTGAAAGAACCCCGCCGCTTTTAAAAAGGCCACGGTGCGATGATTGACCACGGGCACACCGGCAGCCACCGGCCATTCAAACACTTAAGTCGGCTGTTGGATAAAAAATCTTTACCGGTTTTTTGCGGACCGCGCCCGCCGGCGCCCGCCGAAGCCGGTCAATCGCCGGACCCGGCCCGCGAACAAGACCTTTTTGTGGATGCAATGGTCGGCGTAAAACCGCTGGCGCAGGATAAATTCAGTCCGGCCACCGAACCTGACACGCCAGCAGGGCCCTCTCGCAAAAACTCTTGCCACCTCCAGTGTGAGGGATTACGACGTCTCGAAAAACTGATTGAGTCCGGTGAGGGGTTCAGCGTTGCCGACACCCCGGAGTATCAGGAAGGCGTCGGACACCGGGTACACCCCCTGGCGACCCGGCAGCTCCATCAAGGCCGGTTTTCAATTCAGGATCACATCGACCTGCACGGTCTGAGCGCCTCGGAAGCCCGGCGGGCCGTCGACGATTTCCTGCAGATGTCAATTCGCACCGGTAAACGCGCCGTGCTGGTGGTCCACGGTCGCGGTCTGTCATCGCCCGGCCCCCCCGTGTTGAAGACCATGGTCCGCCGTTGGCTGACGCACGGCACCTGGCGCTCGTGGGTGATGGCCTTTGCAAGTGCACGCCTGTGCGACGGCGGCGCCGGCGCGACCTACGTGCTCCTGCGGCAGCGACCGTTGACCCGCCAGTTTAGAAAAAATCACCAGCGGCGGTAAAAGTGCTTGACAGAAATTTAAAAATAACTATTATAAGCGGTTTTAATTTTTTATATCATGGTGGGTCGGCTGAGGGTATTTTTCGCGGTTGATCCTTGATCTGGTCCTTCGTCGGGTCCTTCGTCCGGCAACGCATCCGAATGAAGGATTTTTTGTCTGCCGGCGGCAGGTTCAGGGTTTTCCCCGGGCTTTGCAGGCGCGGGATCTTAGACACAAGGCTTGGACGCTCGGAGCATCGAAACAGCAATTCGCAGGAGTAAACGACATGATCAGTGAGCAGAAACGCGTCAGAAACATCGGCATCAGCGCGCACATCGATTCCGGTAAGACCACCTTGACGGAACGCATTCTCTACTACACCCACCGCATTCATGCCATCCACGATGTCAGGGGCAAGGACGGCATCGGGGCGACGATGGACTCGATGGAACTCGAGCGTGAGCGCGGCATCACCATTGCTTCCGCCGCCACTTTTTGCCAGTGGAAAGGGCACGAAATCAATATCATCGACACGCCGGGCCATGTCGATTTCACCATCGAGGTCGAACGCTCCCTGCGGGTTCTCGACGGCGCGATCCTGGTGCTGTGCGCCGTCGGCGGGGTCCAGTCGCAATCGATCACCGTCGATCAGCAAATGCGGCGCTACAACGTGCCTTTCATCGCTTTTATCAACAAATGCGACCGCAACGGCGCCAACCCGGAGCGCGTGATCCAGCAACTCGCGGAAAAACTGGGCCACAAGCCGGTGGCCATGCAGCTGCCGATCGGACTGGAAGCGGA
>JBAPWQ010000296.1:0-8099 GCA_049283795.1 Desulfobacterales bacterium
GAGAAGACCGAACTGCAGGACCACCTGTCGTCCCTGGGCCTGATGATCGGCTCGATCTCCCACGGAATAAAGGGTTTGCTGACCGGGCTGGACGGCGGCATGTATTTGGTCGAATCCGGCTTTTCCAGGGAAAACCAGGAGCAAATCAAGGAAGGCTGGGAAACGGTCAAGCTGATGGTCGATCGCATCCGCAAGATGGTCCTCGACATCCTTTACTTCGCCAAGGAAAGGGACCTGCGTTGGGAACGGATAGACCCCTTCAGTTTCGCGGAAGACCTGGCCGTCACTTTCGCGCGCAAGGTCGAAGCAGAAAACATCGAGTTCGTGCGGGAATTCGACGAGATGGTCGGAGAGTTCGAGATCGATGCGGGCTATATTCATTCGGCCTTGACGAACATCCTCGAAAATGCCGTGGATGCCTGCAAAAAGGACACTTCCAAAACCAGCCACAAGATTGTCTTCGGCGTCCGCAAAGATCGAAGCCACGTGATTTTTGAGATATTCGACAATGGCACCGGCATGGAGGCCGATACCATCGCCAAACTCTTCACGCCGTTCTTCTCCTCCAAGGGCCGCCGCGGAACCGGACTGGGCCTCTTTATCTCCAATAAAATCGTCCGACAGCACGGCGGCGATATCCAGGTCAAATCCACCGCCGGCCAAGGCACGCTTTTCACGATCAAAATTCCAAAAACCCTGCCGGAGGCGGTGAAAAAGCCAGCGGCGGCCGCCGAGTAGTGCCCGTCCATGAACGGCACCTTTTCTTTCAGTCCCGGCCGGTGTTCTCGCCCCTTGTAATTCTCGACGTAGCACCGCTGCGCCTACGGTTACAAAATCGCTGCGGCCTTGCCGGGGCCGAAATCTGTCATCCCTGGACAAACTCTGAATTACTGGATAGGCTTTAAGATAATTAATTTGGCATTGCCATTTGTTATGATATAAGGTAGTTATGGTTAAAATACCTAATATTGAATTTTCAATATCAGGGCGGCCTTTCAAAATCAAGGCAACTCCATTATCAGGGCAAACATGCCCGAATATCCAATTATCAGGGCAAATTGACCTGATATTCAATGGTTATACTTGAAAAAATTGGGGATAAAAATTGAAATTTAGCGAACTCGTTAAACGACTTGAACAAAACAGTTTCAAACTGATAAAAGAAAAGGGATCAATTAGATATTATGGTAAATCAGGCTGGGACAGGTTGATACGGGTTGATTACCATGGAGCAAAAGAAGTCCCAACTGGAACTTGTCATTCTATTTTAAAGGCTGCTGGTATCAACAAGTAATAGGGAGAATTTAATAATGATTGATCTACCATATTCTTTAGTAATTGAAGCAACGGAAGAACCCGATTATTTCGGTTTTTATTCACCTGATCTTGAAGGATTTTCTGGTATCGGCCATTCAGTGGAAGATTGCATATATAAAGCAAAATGGGGAATGAAAGAGCATGTAGGTTTATTAAAGGACCAAAATCTTCCAGTCCCGTCGAAGAATCCTGATCCAAAAATAATCATACAAAACGAAAAGCAGGTTGCTGCCTAATATTGAAACAGATGACAGTTCAGAAATCTATTCTTTTGGTATAACAAAAGCTTTGAGGCAGATGCTTAGAGAAGTGCGGCTTTGAGAAACATTGATGTTTAAAATGTGCCAGCAGTAAGCGGCATACCAGACTATGTTGTAGGGATTGGTTGTCTTCGTGAAGTCCCGAGGAAATACAACCCAGATTATTTCACTTTTAAGGCTTGGATAATGAGCTGGTATGCCCACCATGCTGGTAAATGGGGGATCAAAATGAGTCCAAACCTGCTCACTTTTTACAAAAAGTATATTGATTTACAGATTGACGTTGATTGCTACGTTTAGTCATCAAACGATCCTGACCTTAATATGGCTTTATCCTCAACAGAATTCGAGGCAGTTTATAACGTAATTGCGGAAAATCATGGTCTTCAAAAAATCGAGTGATACGCAATCTAACCAGGCTAATTCAGCCGACGCAAAAAGCCGCGCGGCTGATTTGCGACGTTCGGTCAACAACAAACGATAGGAGATTACAATATTATTACGAATACCAATAGATGAAATTTTGGCATGAATAGTTATTAGACCAGGACGAGATAACGATCGCAAAATACATTTGCCAAATTTCCCCGGGTCAGAAAAAAAGGAATTCAAAATGAATCGACGCATGACGAGTGTTGTAACAGGGTTATTGTTTCTGACGACTGGGTGCGCCTTTACCCCAACGCCGGATCGGGGCAATTTCAACCCGGATGCCGTGCGCGATGGGACCTACCAAGGCAGCGCCACTAATGGGCCGGTCAAGGCGGTCGTGCAGGTGAATGTCGAAAACGGCCGCATCGCCCGAATCGACATCCTGAAGCACAGAACCATGCTCGGGGGTCCGGCCGAGGAGATCATCCCCGCCAAGATCATCGAAAAACAGTCCACCGATGTGGATGCCGTCAGCGGCGCCACGATGAGCAGCGATGCGATTATGAATGCCGTCCAGTTGGCTATCGAAGGCGCACCAAAGCGCGAATGATTGGAGCACATCATGATTATCACGACAACCCCCGGCATAGATGGAAAAAAGATTGTCGACTACCTTGGCCTGGTCACCGGGGAGGCGGTCATGGGGGCCAACATGTTCAGGGATATGTTTGCCGGCATCCGGGACATCGTCGGCGGAAGGTCCGGTTCCTACGAAAAGGAACTGCGCAAGGCGCGGGACACGGCGTTAAAAGAAATAGAGCACTCGGCCAAGGACCTCGGTGCCAATGCCGTTGTCGGCGTCGACATCGACTATGAGGTCCTGGGCGAGAAAAACGGCATGCTGATGGTGAGCGTCAGCGGAACGGCTGTCGTAGTGGAATGAGCCTGCATTCTGGTTTTCAACCGATCGATCTTTTCTAAAGCGTGTCGCAGGTTCCATAGACAGGCACTTCGCCCTTACGGAAAAAACTTGTCTTGAAAAATTTTCCATGTTAAGAGGCTGGGCGATCGGGGTTCAAAGCTTACAGAATTGAGATTCTGAGGCAAAGCTCAAAAACATGCACAAAAGGGGATGGTGCCGCAGACGGCCCATTTTTCCGGCCGGTCTTTATCCCTCTCACATGACAGAAGCGACGGTAAAGGAGGATATGCACATGAAGAAAGGCAACAACATTTTTACCATTTTTTTGGTGGTGGCCGTCGGCGTCATGTTGCAGATCGTTTTGATTTTTGCCGACCAGAGAGAGGCGCCGGCCAAGACGGCTACCGCTTTTACAAAGGCCTATTTCGCGCTCGATCCCGCGATGGCGAAATTTCTGTGCGGCGCCAGCACTTCCAAGGAAGATGGAGACGTGGTGGGTGATTACTTGAGCCGTGCGGACGAAGACGCCCGGGTGATGGGATTCGATCGCAACTACATGCGCAGCCGGCTGTATTCGGTCCACACAATTATCGTAAACCAGAGCGATTCGGAGGCCGAAGTGCGGGTGATCGCCCAACGAAAGCGCAATATCAATCCGATTTTCACCATTGTCGGTCGCCTGTTTACCATTGGCGAGACCTACCCGGTTGATAAAACCCTCAAACTCGTCAAGGAAAACGGCCGCTGGAAGGTCTGCGGTAAGCCTTTTTCGCTGACAAGCTGAGCTCCGCCCCGGTTTCGGCCGCCCCCCACGGGAGGGTCCGGCTACTGGCTGGTGCGAAAATAGAGACTTGCGATCCGTAACCCGCAACTCGCCGCTCGTATTCTGTGGAGGCGGCTTCACCGGATAAGCTGTTGCGAGAAACGGCTGAAACACGGTGTCAACGCACCACAGCCAGCTGGAACGGAATTCAGCTGGTTTTCATGCATCGCGTGGCGGTGGCCCGAAGTGCCATGATGGCTTAATACCTGTTGAGACTGCCAGACTGGCGAGCTTGGCGTTCGCCGCTTGGTTTTTAATTGGTGACGGCTGACAGCCAGCTGCAAAGACCCACCGTCAAGTGGTTTCCCGCCTCCCGTATTTATACGGATCTCTTTTTTTGCTTTCAGCTTCTTCCTGTGCCACCATTGACACACCTTCCACTTATTTCAGATTTATTTTTTTTGCCGGCCCGGTGACAGAAAATGGTGCCGGACACGGTTTCGACCCTTTCGGTGTGACTGTGATGATGACTGCCGGAAGGCGGCCGCAGGGGAGCGCATCGAAACCAGCCCGGGGGTGATAAAAAAATCTTCTCGGGGCTGTCCGGGGCGTCGCTCTTGAATGAAGCCCACCGTCAGCAACCGGAAACCCTGCCCTTCGCGGCCGTATTTGCCGCCACTCGGATCAGTGGTTATCTTTGCAAAATTCGTCAAAACAATGAGGGCAAGAATGCCCGGCCGGCCATTTCCAGATACGAAAACAACCCATGTCATGAAAAAGGATTATCAGACGTGGCTCAGTCATTTAGTCCGTACCGGCGGCGAACGCCAATACCACAATTCCTGAAAGCGTCCGGCCGGCCGAAGTGGCTCGGTTCGGTGACCGCCTTTGTGTGCGCGGTCTTTCTGCTTAGCTTGGCGGCCGTCGCCGGTACCGCTGAAGATCAGCCCGTCTTTTCGCCGGGCGAAAAATTGACGTTTCAAATCAAATGGGGCGCCATACCCGCGGGAGAGGCCACGCTGGAAGTTTTACCGATGGAAAGTCGCGACGGTGCGCTCGTTTACCATTTTGTGATGCAGGTCAGAACCAATCCCGTCCTCGATCGTCTTTACTATTATCGCAGCCGGATTGACGCCTATGCCGACCTGCAGATGAACCACTCGCTGCAGTACCGCCAGATAACGACCACCAACCACAAAGAAAAAAGCATTACGGTCGACTTCGACTGGTCTGAAAATATGGCCCATTTCCACCGTATCGAAAGTTTTCCCGGTTCCAAGCGGGAACCCCACGTTAAAAAACTCGATACGCCGCTTGTGCCGGGCACTTTCGATCCCCTATCGGCTTTTTTTTATACCCGACGACAGGCCCTGCAGGAGCAGACCCTGATCGAGCGGCCAGTATCCGACGGAAAACGGGCCTTGCTGGCCAATTTGGAAGTGCTTCGAAAGGAGACGGTGTGGCTGAATAACCGCTCTGTCGAAACCTTCCTGGTGCAACCGGACCTCAAAGAGGTCAATCCTGTTTTTGACAAGAAGTCCGGTGCCACCATTTTGATCTGGCTGTCGGCCGACGCGCACCGGATTCCCGTAAAGCTCAACAGCCAGGTGCGGATCGGCAGTTTCACGGGGGAACTGGTTGGCGTGCAAGGCGTTGGGGATTCCTATGGACTTGCGGTCGGCGATGGCTTGAAGCCGATGGCCGTTGCCGGCGTGTCTGGCGGTATTCCGGAATCATAACTAACTGACAAAAAGGATAGACTTCCCATGGAAAAAGCATTTCAGGATTATTATCCGGACCATTCCAGCCACTGTTACGGCTGCGGGCGACTCAACAGTGCCGGTCTCCAGATCAAAAGCTACTGGGACGGCGAGGAGACCGTCTGCCGGTTCGATCCCAAACCGTATTACACCGCGATTCCCGGTTTCGTTTACGGCGGCCTGATCGCCTCCCTGATCGACTGCCACTCCACCGGCACCGCCGCCGCGGCGGCTTACCGGGCCGAAGGACGGGCCATGGACACCGACCCGCCGCTGCGGTTTCTGACCGCCGCCCTGCACGTCGATTACCTGAAGCCGACGCCGATCGACGGGCCGTTGGAGGTGCGGGCCAAGGTCAAGGAGATCAAGGGACGCAAGGTAGTGGTGACCTCCGATCTTTGGGCTGGCGGCCGGATCTGCGCCCACGGAGAGGTGGTGGCGGTTCAGGTGCCGGAGAATTTCATGATGGCGGGGAAGTAACCGGCATCGGCGAGCGGGTCACGAGATTGCAAAGTACACGATTCCCGCCAGTTGCTTGACATGGATCCACTTTAGATCAGAGAGGATAGAATTGGCCGTTAAGATAGTGGATGCGTCGGCCTTGGGGGCGCTGGTCTTCGGTGAACCGGAAGCGGAAGCCATAGTGGCGCAGCTTTCATCATCCAAGCTGGCAGCGCCGCAACTCCTTCAATATTCAAAATTTTGGCAGATCGAGGCGGTTCATCTGGTTCAGGATCCAGGCGGCCCGGGCCCGCATGTAGGGTGAGGGCCGATCGACGCGCAGGTGCCGGGGATTCGGCAGAGCCGCGGCGAGGAGGGCGGCCTGGGGCCGGGTGAGACGATCGGGGGTCGTGCCATAGAAGGTTTTGCTGGCGGCGGCGACGCCGAAAATCCCGCGGCCGAATTCGGCTATATTCAGATAGACCTCGAGAATGCGGCGCTTGGGCCAGATGGCTTCGATCAGCACGGTGAGGTAGGCTTCGATCCCCTTGCGCACGAAGCTTTTTCCCGGCCACAAAAACAGATTCTTGGCCACCTGCTGGCTGATGGTACTCGCCCCGCGGATTCTCTTCCCCTCCTGGCGCTCCTCCCAGGCTTGCGCGATGGAACGCGGATCGAATCCCCAATGGACCGGAAACCGCTGGTCTTCAGCCGCGATCACGGCCCGGGCCGCATGCGGCGAAATTCTGTTCCAATGGGTCCAGCGGTAGCGGATTGTACTGTTTTTGAGGTCGTTCCCAAGAGCCTGGACATAACGCTGAAGCATGAAGGCGCTGGTCGGCGGCGGCACCCAGCGCAAGACAATGACCGGTAGAATCGTGACAGCGAGTGCGATGAGGACAATGCGTCTTATAAAAACCAAGGGCCGGATTTTTTTTCTTTTTTTCACGCTTTCGATAGGTTGTTTAATTATTTAAGGATGTCCCGCCGCCTCGTCCCCGGCAGCACTATGCACTGATTGGTGACAATAGAGTCAAGAGGGGCCTGTTCGATTCAGACGGATGTATGATCTTACCATGGCCCATCGCTGATGAGTTGAAGACCCGGTGCGGGAAGGCAAGCCGTCTTCTGCAAGGGAAGCGTACAGAAAACGTCGCGGTAGGTAGCAAAAGTTTCGCTTTATTTAAAAATATTATGATATATATCTGATATATAAATGATTCCAATGGGTTTGTTGCGCTCCAGTACCGGCAGTCGACGGTATCTGTTCTTGATCATATGATCCAAGATCACGATAATGTGGTCATTGGGGTTGGCACCCATCACATTCCCACTCATTATCTGTTTCACCTTTTTAGCTTTAATCGTGGCGATACACTTATTTAGCTGCCCCGTCCACGGAAACTCATTTGCATTTAAACCAAAATTCAAAAAGTCCGGTCGCAGATGATAAAGAATATCGTACATGGTTATCACCCCGGTCATTTGACCATAATCATCCACCACAATGAGGCTGATGGTTTTATGCCCGGTTTTTCTCACTTTACCTTTGAGGATCAAATTGATGGCTTCGTCAACCGATGCTTCCTGATGAATTGTATCAAATGAGGTTACCATAACGTCTTTGGCAGTTAGCATGATGAGTTGCTCCCCGGTAAAGTATTTTTGTATTGGAACCGCCAGTGATTGAGACAGGCTGATGTTGCTTATGTGCTAACGCGCGAGCGAGAGAAGAGAAACGCCTTAACGGGACTAATCGTAAGAGTAGACTCTATACTCGGTTGGCGCTCCTAAGACGGCATCGATTTTGCCTTCTATGTCCTCCCGTTCTCCATTGGCAAACCACCGCTCCCAGTCTTCAACCGATTTCCAAGTGCTTATCACTAAATATTCATACGGGTCGGCCACGTTGCGCATTGTTTCTCCGGAAATATATCCGGGCTGGCGAAAAGCCAATTTTCTCGCCTCGGACAGCAAGGGGCCCAACTGTGGCAACAGATTGGCCTCCATTCCGCCATACAAACGGGGCATTTTTCTGAACATGAGCACACGTATTGACATTTTCCCCTCCGATGAATTTACCCGGGTCAAGCCTGATGGCAGCCGGCTAATGGCATATTAAAATCTTGGCGACGTGTAACCCGGCTACGTTATCTCATCAGACCCGGTTATGCCATAAGGTTTTTTAATGTCAGCAACACACCGGCTGCCACCGCTGATCCGATCACACCGGAAACGTTCGGGCCCATGGCGAACATCAACAG
>JBAPWQ010000297.1:0-7766 GCA_049283795.1 Desulfobacterales bacterium
ACCGAGCCCACCTGCAACATGGTGGTGGATATCGGCGGGGGAACGACCGAGGTGGCCGTGATCTCGCTGGCCGGCATCGTTTACAGCCGGTCGATGCGGGTGGCCGGCGACAAAATGGACGAGGCCATCATCCAGTATATCAAGCGCAAGTACAACCTTCTCATTGGTGAACGCACCGCCGAGATCATCAAGACCACCATCGGCAACGCCTATCCCAACCCCCAGGACCTCGAAACCATCGAGGTCAAAGGCCGCGACCTGGCCTCCGGCATCCCCAAGATCCTCTCGATCGACTCGGAGGAGATTCGCGTGGCGATTGCCGAACAGGTCGATGCGATCGTGGAAACGGTCAAGATCGCACTGGAACAGACCCCTCCGGAATTGTCCGCCGATATCGTCGACCGGGGCATCGTCCTGACCGGCGGCGGTGCCTTGCTCAAAAATCTCGACAAGCTGCTCAGAGAGGAAACCAGCCTGCCCATCACGGTCACCGAAGACCCCTTGTGCACCGTGGCGCTCGGTGCCGGAAGAGCACTCGACAGCCTCGAAATACTAAAACGTGTTTTGATAAATTAGGGTCATGTTTTCAAAGAGAATGGTGGTGATCGTTGGCGTCTTTTTCCTGATCGTCGCCAACATCGTGATCCTGTTCATTTCCAGCAACCGGGTGCCCTCCTACGGCATCGGGCGGGCCGCGCTCTTTCTGGTGGCGCCGGTTCAGGACCTTGTTGCGACCAGCATTCAGACCGCGCGCAATGTCTGGCAAAGCTATTTCATGCTGGTGGCAACGGCCGAGGAAAATGCCCGGCTGGCGGGTGAGCTGCAACGGGCGAATGCCCGCAACAGCCAGTGGCACGAAATGGAGCTTTCCAATGTTCGGCTGCGCCGGCTGCTCGATTTCAAGATATCGCTGGAGATCCCCTCCGTGGCGGCCGAGGTCATCGGCATGGACCCGTCACCCTGGTATCGGGCCGTCATCATCAACAAAGGCAGCCGCGACGGTGTGCGCAAGGGGCTGCCGATCGGGATTCCGGAAGGCATCGCCGGGCAGGTGATCGACGTGTCGCCCGCCTACGCCAAGGTGATGCTGATCACCGATCGCAACAGCGCCGTGGATGCCCTGGTCGAGCGCACCCGTGCTCGTGGCATCGTCAAGGGCGAGTCAACCGACAGCTGCGTGTTCGAGTATGCCCTGCGCAAGGACGAGGTCAAAATCGGCGACAAAATCGTGGCCTCGGGGCTCGACGGGGTTTTTCCGAAAGGAATGCCGATCGGCGAGGTTTCGGGGGTGGTCAGGCGCTCGGCGGGCATTTTCCAGGAAGTCAGCGTAACGCCCTATGTCGATTTTGAAAGGATAGAGGAAATGCTGGTGCTCCTGAAGCCGCCGACGGACCAGCCGGCCAGTCCGCAATGACCTACGTTTTTTACTCCGCCGTGAGTCTGCTGCTGATCGTCCTCCAGACGGTCATTCTGCCCGAGCTGCCGGTATTGAACAGTGTCTTCGACCTGACGGCGATGTTCGTGATCTACCTCGGCCTGCTGCGCAGTGCGCGCGAAAGCCTGCCGGTCGTGCTTGTGCTGGGTGTGCTCATGGATAATCTTTCGGGGGCCCCCTTCATGGTCTTTACCACGACCTATTTCTGGCTGTATGTCTGTGTGCGCTGGCTCACCCGGATCCTGCAGGTCGGCATGCGCTTTCGGCTGGCGTTTATCGTCGTTGCCGGAATCCTGCTGGAAAACCTGATTTTCATTCTGGCTTTCGGTGGGCTGGCCGCGGTCGGGCACATGCCCTCACTGACCCTGGCAATGGTTGTTCCGCGGTTGCTCTGGGCCCTTGGACTAGGACCGATTCTGATCTTGATGCTCGAGCGGGTGCACCGCCTCTGGGACCGTTGGGTGCGGGGGGTGTTCGTTCATCGGTCGGATACAATTGCCGGCCGCACGGTCAGGTGACCGGGAATCACGCTGTGGAAAAGTATCTGAAAACCGCCGATACCGATTGGTACAAGCAGCGCATTATCGGGATCATCCTGGTGGTGGTCATCTGCATGACCGTTCTTTTCGTGCGCCTCTTTTTCCTGCAGGTGATAAAGGGCGAGGAATACCGGCGTCTTTCGGAAAACAACAGCATCCGCCTGCAGCGCATCGAACCTTTCAGGGGGATCATCCTCGACCGCAACGGCCGCATGCTGGTCGACAACCGGCCTTCCTACGACCTGAGCATCATTCCCCGCGACGCCAAGCCGGTGGAAGAGACGCTGACGCGCCTGTCGCGCTACCTCGATGTGCCGGTCGCCGAACTCAGGCAGGAAATCGAGAGCCGCAAGGGCGCGTTTTCCTACAAACCGGTCCCGTTGGCCCAGGACATCGGGCGCAACAACCTGGCCCTTGTCGAGGTCCATCGGTATGACCTGCCCGGCATCGATGTCAACGTCAAACCCCTCAGGCATTACCTGAACAATCAGAGTGCTTCGCACCTGCTGGGCTATCTCGGTGAAATCAGCCCGCACGAGCTGGCCAGCGGCCGGTACGCGGACCTCAGGAGCGGCGACCTGATCGGTAAAAACGGCATCGAAAGGGTCCTCGAGGCGTATTTGCGGGGCAAAAGCGGTGGCCGCCAGGTCGAGGTCAACGCCACCGGCCAGGTCGTCAGGGTCCTGGAAACCGTTCCGGCAACGCCCGGCTCAAACATTTTCCTGACCATCGATTCGGAGCTTCAGAAAAAGACCGAAGAGCTGCTGGAAGGCGTCACCGGCGCGGCGGTCGCCATCGAACCCGCGACCGGTCAGATCCTGGCGCTCGTCAGCAGCCCCAATTTCGACCAGAATGTTTTCGTGAGCGGACTGTCGCATGAACAGTGGCTGGACTTCGTTTCCGACCCCACCAAGCCGCTGACCAACCGCGCGATCCAGGGCGAATACCCCCCGGCGTCGACCTACAAGATCTTAACGGCCCTGGCCGGTCTCGAAGAAGGGGTCATCACCGAGAAAACCGTCTTCTGCTGCCCCGGTTCCTACCGCTTCCGGGGCCGCGATTACCGCTGCTGGAAAAAGGGCGGCCACGGGTGTGTCGACGTCGTGCAGGCGATTGCGCAGTCCTGCGACGTCTTCTTTTACCAGGTCGGCCTGGCGGTGGGTGTCGACCGGTTGGCCTGGTACGCCAAGGCGGCCGGCCTCGGGAACACGACGGGCATTGATTTGAGCCACGAGTCCAACGGGCTGATACCGACCGCAGCCTGGAAAAAGCGGCGCATCGGCGTCGAGTGGCAGGAGGGCGAGACGCTCTCGATTGCCATCGGCCAGGGGTTCAACCTCGTCACGCCCCTGCAGATGGCGGTCATGACCGCCTCGATCGCCAACGGCGGGACGCGCTACCAGCCGCAGTTGCTGATGAAGATCGAATCCGCGGACGGACGCACCGTCAAGACGCCCGCGCCGGTGGTCACCGGGCGCCTGCCCGTCAGTGAAAAGACCCTGTCGCTGGTCAAGCGCGGCCTGCGGGAGGTGGTCAGCGGGGAAAGAGGCACGGCCAAGGGGGCGCGCCTGTTCGATATGCCGATCAGCGGCAAGACCGGTACGGCCCAGGTCGTCGGTCGCAAGGACGATGAGACCGAGAAGCCGCCGCCGCCGCCCGATCACCTCAAGGACCACGCCTGGTTTGTGGCCTTCGCCCCTTCGGACGACCCGAAAATAGCGATTGCGGTCGTCGTCGAGCACGGTGAACACGGATCCGGGGCCGGCGCGCCGATCGCGCGGGAAATGATCAAGACCTATCTGATGCGGGACCGCTTGAGGCCGGCGGCGCCGATGGTGGCCGAACACAAGCCGCCGCGCACGGGCGCCAAAGCCGTGCCGCCTGCCGCCGCCGCCGTCGAAAACGGGTACGCGCACGAGGAGTGATGCCGGTGGCGTCCCATCGGGTGAGATGACCGCCGGCGCCGGCGGCGGCAACGCCGCAACAACAGTGATATCGGATACTGAAATGGGCCTCCATGTTTGACCGCAAATTTGTCCAGTATTTCGACTGGGGCCTGCTCGGCCTGGCCGTCGTGCTCGGCGGACTCGGCCTGACAACGCTCTACAGCGTGGTCAGCGCCGATGCGATGACGCTCGAAAAAACCCTTTACTTCAAACAATTGCTCTGGTTCTGCGGCGGCCTGGTGTTGATGGCCATCACCTGTCTGTTGAATTACAAACTGTTGGATCGATACGCCTTTGTCGTCTATATCGGCTGCCTGGCGACGCTGGTCGCCGTTTTGCTGGTCGGCAAATACGCCGGCGGCTCCAAGCGCTGGCTGGTATTGGGCCCGGTCTCGGTGCAGCCCTCGGAAATGGCCAAGCTCGTCATTATCATCGTTTTGGCGCGCTACTATTCGAAAAACGCTTACACCCGCGGGTTCACGCTGCGCGAACTCTTCACGCCGGCGGCGCTGGTGCTGGTGCCCGTGGCCCTGATCGCCAGGCAGCCCGACTTGGGTACCGCCCTGCTGCTGGTGATCATCGCCGGTTCCATGACCCTGTTCGCCAAGATCGAAAAACGCTCGCTGCTGACGCTGCTGGTGGCCGGACTGCTCGCCGTGCCCATGGTCTGGTTCGTGCTCAAGGAGTATCAGAAGCAGCGCATCCTGACCTTTCTGAACCCGGACCGCGACCCCCTGGGCGCGGGATATCACATCATCCAGTCCAAGATCGCCATCGGCTCCGGGATGCTGGCCGGCAAGGGGTATCTGAAAGGCACCCAGAACGCGCTCTCTTTTCTGCCGGAGCAGCACACCGACTTCATTTTTTCGGTCTTTGCCGAGGAATGGGGATTTTTGGGATGCGCGGTCCTGATCCTGGTTTTCCTACTGTTGATCGTCTGGGGGTTGAATGTGGCTTACAGTTGCCGGGACCCGTTCGGCAACCTTTTGGCGGTCGGCATATCGGCCATGATCTTCTGGCAGGTCTTCGTGAACATCGGCATGGTCATGGGGCTGATGCCGGTGGTCGGGGTCCCCTTGCCGTTCATCAGTTACGGCGGCTCTTCGATTGCGACGATGATGGTGTCCATCGGCCTGCTGATCAACGTGAGCATGCGGCGCTTCACCCTGGAATGACGGCGGTACCGCGCCCATCCGCCCGCAAACCTTCGGAAGCGTTGCACTTCTCATCCACTCACCCTCTCGGGAGACTACCGACGCATGCGTAAAAAAGGAGTAAAGACGGATTCGATATCCACGTTTGTGGGACCCGATGCCGGCCTGGAAGGCGTGCTGACCTTTCAGGGCACCATCCGGCTCGACGGCACCGTCAAAGGTAAAATCACCAGTGCCGATGGCACGCTGATCGTCGGCGAGCAAGCCGTTGTCGACGCCGAAATCGCCGTGGGGTCCGCCATTGTCATGGGTCGGCTTACCGGAACCATCGCCGCGCGCGATCGCATCGAAATCTATCCCCCCGGCCGGATCACCGGCGACATTCAAGCCCCCGTCATCACCATCGAGGAGGGCGGTCTTTTCAATGGCCGCTGTACGATGACCCCGCGCCCTGAAACAGCTCAAAAGGACAGGCCCCTTCCGGGAAAAACTGTTTCCGTCCCCAAGACGATCGCCAATTAAAATTTTTTAAAAAACCTTTGACAACCGTTTGTGACGGATGGTATAGACCGCGCGAGTCGAAATGGATTGTCGCATTTTCTTCAATATTTAAACTAAATTACATCCCAAGCCCGCTCCTGTGATGGAGGATTTCCCATGAAGTGTGCTGTCTGTAACCGGAGGATGCCTTTCCTGTCACCCATCTTTGCGGCACTGCTGCTCCTTCTGACCATCGACTCGGTTTTTGCCGCGGAAGGCGGCGGCGGCCTCACCGTCATTCCCGACTGGACCTTCCTGCTGCAGATGGCCAATTTCCTTTTTCTGATCTGGATCCTGAACCTGATTGTCTACAAGCCGATTCGCAATGTCCTGCAGCGCCGGCAGCAGAAAGTGTCGGGTCTCGAGGAGAGCATTACCTCGGCCCGCAAAGATGTGATCGACAAGGAAGATGCTTTCATGGCGGCCATCCGGGATGCGCGCGCCAAGGGAATGAAGAAAAAGGAAGCGCTCATGACCGAGGCGACCGAAGAAGAAAAGCGGATTATCGCCAAAATAAATGCCAAGGCTCAGGCCGACCTGGCCGCAGTGCGTGAAAAGATCGTCGCGGAGGCCGATTCGGCCAGAAGTTCCTTGATGCAGGAAATCGATACTTTTGCCGAGGCCATCGGGCATAAAATATTGGGGAGGGCGCTCTGATGAAAATTCCTGTTTCCGATCGCAAAGGCCTTGCCGGCGCCGGCCGAACGGCAACCGTCCTGCTGGCGGCAGTTGTCCTGCTGCTGTGTATCGGCGGCGGTGCGCTGGGATCCACCACCGGCGGTGAGCATGGCACCGGGCATGCCGCCGCACCGGCCAAGGGGTGGGTGGCCACCGATACCTACAAGGTGATGAACTTTGCCGTTCTGGCCATCGCCCTGGTCTTTTTACTGCGCAAGCCGGTCAAGCAGGCTCTTGGTGACCGGATCCAAGGCATCCGGGACCAGCTCAGCGAGCTGGAGGCCAAGAAGGCGGCCGCCGAAGAAGAGCTGACCAAATACAACCAGAAGTTCCAGAAATTGGATCAGGAAGCCGAGAAGCTCATTGCACAGTACGTGCAGCAAGGCGAGGAAGCCAAGATCAGGATCCTCCAGGAGGCCGAAGCCGCGGCCGGCAAGCTTCAGGAACAGGCACACCGCAACATCGAGCACGAATTCAAAAAAGCCCGGGTGGATCTTCAGGCCGACGTCCTGGACAAAGCTCTGGCAAAAGCTGAAGAGATGATCCGGGACCGGATATCGGATGGGGACCAGGAACGGTTGGTGGATGACTATCTATCGAAGGTGGAGGCATAATGAAAAATTTGGCGATCGCACGGCGTTATGCCAAAGCTCTGCTCCTTATCGGCAAGGAAGACGGTCAGGCGGACGGTTATCGGGATGAACTCTCGGCGGTCGCGGGGCTGATCGCCGAAGACCCGGCCCTGGACCAGGCCCTGTCAAACCCCCTGTACGATTCCGAGGGCCGCAGGCGAGTGCTGACGACCGTGATCGAACGATTGGGTCTTTCGCGGGTGATGTCCTCTTTTCTGACGCTGCTCTTCGACAAGCGCCGGATCGGTTTCATCGGTCAGGTCAGCCAGTTTTACGAGAAAATGGCCGATGAACTCAAAGGCGTTGCCCAGGCCAGCTTGATTTCGGCTACCGAGCTTTCGGCCGAAACCGTTGAAAAGATTCGTGACGCCCTGTCCCAGCGGACAGGTAAGGATATCGTTTTGAAGGTTGAACAGGATCCGAGTTTGATCGGCGGGATCGTGACCCGGATCGGTGACCTCGTTCTGGACGGAAGCATAAAGTCACAACTGGCCAACATGAGAGAATCTTTAAAAAGGGGTGAGAGTGCCTAATGGAACTAAGAGCTGAAGAAATAAGTCAGATTATCAAAGAGCAGATTACCGATTATGACAAAAAGGTCGAACTGAGCGAAACCGGCGTGGTCCTGTCGGTCGGTGACGGCATTGCCCGGGTTTACGGTCTCGACAAGGTGATGGCCCTGGAACTGGTGGAATTTCCCGGCAATGTCCTCGGGCTGGTTCTCAACCTTGAAGAAGACAACGTGGGTGTCGCGATCATGGGCGAGGACATCCACATCAAAGAGGGCGACATGGTCAAGCGTACCGGGCGGATTGCCCAGGTACCGGTCGGAGAAGCCGTTT
>JBAPWQ010000298.1:0-3830 GCA_049283795.1 Desulfobacterales bacterium
ACCGCCTTGACCGATTCCACGCTGCCGAAGGCCTCGCCCTTGGCGAACTTGTCGCCGACCTGCGGCAATTCGACGAACACCACATCGCCAAGCTGGTCCTGGGCATAGTCATCGATTCCCACCCGGATGGCGCCGTCCTCGCGGCGCGCCCATTCGTGGTCTTCCGCGTAGCGGACGGTTTCGGGCAGGTTGAGCTGACTGAGTTCTTTCATGGCCGTTTTCCTCCTGAAGGCGTTGATGGGGCCGGCACGGTCGCTGTGCCGGTTCGTTCAAGACGGTCGTTATGTCTAATATTTATCGCCTTACACCAATTTTCACCGCTGATCACTATGGGCTGACACCTGAAATCTCACATCGCTTTCATCCGTTACCCTGGACCGTGAACCCTGAACCTTTGAACCTCATGAGCGTTCAATTTGCGTCGCTCAAGGCCACCGTGTGCGACACTTCAAAGATGACCCGACACTATGAAACAAAGCGTTCCATCGGCAGTCGGGCTGTCCGGTCGGGGCGGATGTCCATCACGATTTCGACTTCGATCGTCCGGCGGTTGTCCTTGAGCCAAACGATCCGGCCGGGCGCCAGCGGTCGGGTCACCCGCACGAATCCGCAGCTCAGCCCGCGCGGCGCAAATGCGTCGGGTTTGTCCGGACTGGCGATGCTGAAGATGCGGCCCTCGTGACGTCCGATGGCCATGTCGGTGGCGCAGGTTAGTATGCGGCCGATGTCGCGCCCGGCGTCTTCCACGACGACGGCCGATTCCGCGGCCGCCACCTTGCGCAGGTCGAAGCCGGCGAAGGCAACGGTGTGGTGACCGTCATCGGTGCGCTGCAGGGCCACGGCACCCACGAAATCCTTGGTGAATCCGCGGCCGTTCGCATCATAGGGCAGGGCGAAGGGCCAGGGGTTGTTTTTAAACGGCCAGGGGCCGATGTCCTGGTGAGCGAGCGGCAACACGGCGCCGGTGCGCAGGGAGTCCCTGGCCGCCAGTCCGCAGGGGAGCATTCCCAACGGCCGGCCCGCCTCGAGGAGCCTTTGCCAGAGGTCGATGAATTTTTCGGGCGCCACGAACAGCTCGAATCCGAACTCGCCGGTGTAGCCCGTGCGCGAGAGAAGGATAGGCGTGCCGTCGGTGAGGGTTACCTTGTTCGAAACGGGCAAAACGGCGTTGTAATGGCCCTTGAACGAGAAATAGGGTAGCTGGGCGAAGACTTCCTGAGGGTTTTTTATGACGTGGGCGACGACCCGCGCGGCCTGCGGCCCCTGCACGTCGAGCTTGCCGAGCTGGTCGGTGAGATCGACGATTGCCGCCTTGCGGCTGCCGGCATAGCCCCGCAGGTGGGCGGCGACGACCCCGCCCATGCCGGCATTGACCACCACCAGATAGAGCGAGTCGTAAATCTGAAAGACGATCGCATCGTCGATGACCTCGCCGGCTTCGTTCAAAAAGACGCCGTAAACGCTTTTGCCGGAGGTCAGCGGCGCCTGATCCTTTCCCAGACAGGCTGCCAGGTTCTTGGAAAAACAGACCTGCAGAAGGTCCCGCGCGCCGGCGCCCTTGACCGTCACCACGCCCATGTGGCTCGTATCGAAAAGTCCGGCCCGGCTCAGAACCGCGAGGTGTTCCTGCCGGGCGCCGCTTGGATACCATAGCGGCATGGCGTAGTTTCCGAAGATCGCCATATTGGCGCCGCGCTTGACATGCCAGTCGTGCAGACGGGTTTTTTTGACCGGATCGGGCATGGTCCTGCTCCGCGTGTGGGGTTTGAGAGGGGCCTGTTGAAAACAAATAAAAATAATTCATTAATTTGTCAATAATTTATGGTTGATTAAGCCCCGACCCTATGCTAACAGTCCGGGGCTGATCGTAACAGGCCGTAGAGGTTTTTCAACCCGGGTACAGCAGTAAAAAAAGGAGGTCGTAATGAAAAAGGGACTCATCGTTGTCGGTATCATCTGTGGCTTGATTTTGAGCGTGGCCTTTCTGGCCTGCGGGCCCCAGGCGCCGAAAACCCTCAAGATCGGCGTCAATGCGCCGATTACCGGAGACATCCCCAAGGTCGGTGAAGGGACCAAGTACGCGGCCCAGATGTGGCTCGAAGACGTCAACGCCGCCGGCGGACTGACGGTCGGCGGAAAGAAGTACAAGGTCGATCTGGTGATCGAAGACAACGAATCCAAGGCCGAAACGGCCGTCAAGGTCAACACCAAGTTAATCACCGAGGACGAGGTCCTGATGATCGTCGGCCCGCAGTCATCGAAACAGGCCGTCCCGGCGGGCGAAGTCGCCAATAATTACAGCACGCCCATGATCTCGCCCTGGTCCACGAACCCCAAGACCACGGCGGACCGGCCGTTCGTCTTCCGGGCCTGTTTCCTCGACCCCTTCCAGGCGCCGGTCGTGGCCAACTTCGTCAAGGAAGAGTTTGGATTCACCAAGGCGGCGGTTCTCTATGACGTCGCCAGCGACTATCCCAAGGGACTGGCCGAGGATTTCAGAACCGCCTGGGAAAAAGTCAACGGTCCCGGTTCGGTGGTGGCCTTCGAGAGCTTCACCACCAAGGATGCCGATTTCAGTTCCCAGTTGACCAACATCATCAATTCCGGCGCGGAGTTTCTGTTCACGCCCCAGTACTACAACGAGGTGGCGCTGATCGTGCAGCAGGCCCATCAGCTCGGCTTCAACAAACCGATCGTGGGCAGCGACAGTTGGGGCTCCGCCGAAACCGTTCAACTCTGCGGACAGGACTGCTACGGGCTTTTCTTCAGCACCCACTATGCCGCGGCCGGCGCCACCGGCAAGACCAAGGAGTTCATCGACCGCTATCAGAAGAAATACGGCTACGTGCCCGATGATGTCGGCGCCCTGACGTGGGATGCGATCGGACTGGTTCAAAAGGCCGTCGAGAATTGCGGCCAGGTCACCGGCGACATCAAGAAAGACCGCCAGTGCGTGCGCGATGCCATGGCCAACATCAAGGAATACGAAGGCATCACCGGCAAGATGACCTTCGGCGGCAGCGGTGATCCCACAAAGTGTGCGGTCATCGTCAAGATCAGCGACAAGGGTGAATTCGAATTCTACAAATCGGTTTGCCCGTAGACCGGATGCAAGGACTCACGGGGCCGGCCCGGCGGCAAACCGCCGCCGGCTCTGGGTGAGGGAGCATCATTCGGGTATAACAGACGTCTGACAGCGATGGCACACCGGCGGGCCAGGGAACCCCTGCGCCCGCCGCTGCTATGGTTGGCCCGTTGGGCCGGTTAAACCGGTTTGCCCGTTGGCCGGTTGGCCCGTTAGCCGGTTGGCCGGTTGGCCGGTTGAGCCCGTTGGGTTGGTTAGCTCGTCAGGCCGGTTGGCCCGTTTGCCGGTTGAGTTCCGCTCCAGCGGGATTCAGGTAATGGCCGAGGCACCCAAACAGGTCATGTGACTATAACTATGGCACCCCCGGTGAGATTTTAGGCAGACAAACCGGCTAAACGGGCTAACGGGCAAACCGGCTAACCGGCCACCCCCCCCGGGCCCCCAGAAAGTGCACCTGAATGGCATTTTTTCTCCAGAACCTCGTGAACGCCCTGCAGTGGGGCAGCTTCTATGCGCTGATCGCCCTGGGGTACTCCATGGTGTACAGCATCTTGATGCTCTTCAACTTCGCGCATGGGGACATCTTCATGACCGGGGCCTATATCGGCTTCGGGGTGGCGACCGGTTTGACGATCCTTGCCGCCCAGTGGATGTTCGTGCTGCCCGGCTGGCTGATACTGGTGCTGACGATCCTGCTGTCCATGTTTCTGACCTCTTTTCTGGGAATGTTCGTCGAACGCGTGGG
>JBAPWQ010000299.1:0-1976 GCA_049283795.1 Desulfobacterales bacterium
CCTTGCCGGTGCCCTCGCAGGCATCGCGGAAGGTGATTTCCCGCAGCCGGCCGATCTCGTTTAACAGGTGCGGGATCTGTGACGCCCAGGCGATGTAAACCGCCAGATGCCCACTTGAAATCAGGCACTGCGCATGCGGCAGCCCCGCCAGGTCGGCCAGCAGATCGGCCTTTGCCATCGGCGCCGCGATTGGTTCCGGCCTGCTGGCTCCGGCGATGGGCATCGGGAGCCGCAGCCGCGGCCGGGGATTGTCGATATTCCGATTCCTGAGAAAGAGGGTCCGTGACCTCAGGTAATTTGTCAGGGCCGCATCGCTGTCGTATTTCTTCATCACCTGCCAGGGGATGGGTTTGCCGATAAAGAGCCTGATGCGCCGGCCGGTCTTGTTCATCACCTCGCGCGGCAACAGGGCCGTGCGCAGCCGCGGGTGCAGCGTTCCCAGCAGCTGGAATAACAGGCTGTTGCGCCCGGGGAAAAACACCGGCAGCACGGTCGCGTCGGTACGCCGGGCGATAACCGCCACGTGCGGACTCCACACCGGATCGACCACCCGCCCCTTATTCCACCGGAAATGGGCGACCTCGCCGGCGGGAAACGTCGCCAGGACGCCGCCGGCTTTCAGCCACGCCACCGCGGCTTTCAATCCCTTGCGGTTCTGCTTGACCGCTCCCCCGGTATTGAACGGGTCGACCGGAATGATCGTCTCTCCGATGCCCTCCACACGTTTGAGCAGATAGTTGGCCAGGATCCGGAGATCGGGCCGCACCTCGAGGAGCACCGCGCCGAGGACGACGCCTTCGATCCCGCCGAATGGGTGATTGGCCACGACCACCAGCGGTCCGCGGGTCGGGATGTTGAGCCGTTCATCCGGATTGACGTCATAACCGACTCCCAGCGTGGCCAAAACGTCGCGAAACATCTCCCCGGGAGTTTTGCAAGCCTTCAGTGTGGCCCGATATCGGTCATAGCACCGGTTGACGCGGCCGAGCTGCAGCAAAGGTTCGACAGCCGGCTGAATCACGGCCGCCAGGCGGCGCATTACCTCAGACTTTAAGCCGGTTGTCGGGTCGATCAGCTGCGGCGACTGCTGAAGCGAAAGACGGGGAACACTTCGATCTGGAAAGGCTGTTTTCATAAGCGCATCATTCCCTTTCTGTTGAATCGACGCTTGGAAGACACGGCCGGCCCCGCGGAGCCACCATTCAGTCGGGCAAAGGTAGTTTGCGCTGTTTTGATTAGAGAAACGCCAGAATTTGATGAGAAATCGGTTAACTGTTTTGCAGGGCGGTGTCTTCCGCCGATATATGTGGATGCAAGGATCGACGCTGCAGCCGAAATCCGCTCAACGAGAAGATACGAGCCGGCGAAGACTTGAATTCTGCAATTGGTGGTGGATTTGAAGCTGCTGAAAGGCTCAGCACAGATTGCCGCCTGCCTTCCTCCTATCAAGCACGCAGACAATGTAAAATTAAAGGGTTTTCTAATGTTATCCTAACACTTCGTGATTAACCTGTTGTCGCATAGCCAATTGTTTTACCACGCTGTCACAAATATACATCTTGATCATGACAATCGGAGGATGAAGTGGAAAACAAAATAAAAGTTCTTTTCATTTGTCAGCACAACAGCGGTCGCAGCCAAATTGCGGAAGCATTTCTAAAGAAATTTTATGAAGGTCACTTCGAGGTAGAGAGTGCCGGACTCGAGCCGGCAGAGGCCGTAAATCCCTTGGTGGTTCGCGTCATGGGTGAAGTTGGTTTCGATTTATCCGAAAAGAAACCGCAAAACGTGTTCGAGCTGTTTAGACAGGGGAGACTCTATGACCACGTCATAACGGTATGCCATGATTCCGAAGCGAGGTGCCCGATTTTTCCCGGGATCACCCAGCTCTGGCATTGG
This sequence comes from Desulfobacterales bacterium, assembly GCA_049283795.1. GTDB lineage: Bacteria > Desulfobacterota > Desulfobacteria > Desulfobacterales > SG8-13 > JARFQH01. The sequence continues at coordinate 1,900 of JBAPWQ010000299.1, forward strand.
CCGTTTCCAGATCCCGCCGCGGTCGAAGGAACGGAGGATGAGCGGCTTGAAGAAATTCGCAAGATTAGAGTTATGAT
>JBAPWQ010000300.1:0-4050 GCA_049283795.1 Desulfobacterales bacterium
GTGTGCAGCCGCCCCTGGTTCATCAGCCCGCGGATTTTTTCGTATTCGGGCCCGCTGGGAAGCCGCCGGGTGAGCCAGGGCGGTTTTTTGGATTTGATCTTCACATCAAGTCTCTTGTTTGACGGACGTTATGATCCGGTTTACTTCCGCCGGTGTTATCGCAACCAGCTCGGTGCCGAAAACGGCTTGCATGTGGGTTTTGAACGCCGGCCGCACCGATTTCATGGTCGGCGACAGCCCGGATGCCCGCTTCAGCGACGTTACCCCGATGCCGGCCAGGCCGCACGGGTTGATCCAGCCGAAGGGGTCGAGCGCCGGATCGACGTTCAAGGCCAGGCCGTGGTAGGTGATGCCGCGGCGGATGGCGATGCCGATGCTGCCCATTTTGCTGCCGCCGACCCAGATGCCGTGATTGACCGGGCTGCGCGTGGCGGCGATGCTCCAGCCGGCGGCGGTGCGCAGCATGGCCTCCTCCAGCAGGTAAACGAGGTCCTTGACGCCCAGTCTGGCCGCCTCCAGATCGAGGATCAGGTAGGCCACCAGCTGGCCCGGACCGTGATAGGTGATGTTGCCGCCGCGCTCGGTCTGGATGACCTCCACGCCGCTGCGCGCGAGGAAATCCGATGACACGATCAGGTTTTCGCGGCCGCCGCGGCGCCCCAGGGTGAAAACCGGCGGGTGTTCGAGCACCATGAGAAGATCGGTGTCGAGCGCACGACTCTTTCTGGCCGCGACCAGGCGGTGCTGCAGCTCCAGAGCCTCGGCGTAGTCGATGCAGCCCGGCTCGAAGACCCGCCACACTGCGGGTCTTCTACCCTTGCCCCCCCGGTTTTTCATGGGCTCATCCCGCCAGGCACGGTTTGCGGGCCGCGGACACCTCATCCAGACGGCCAACCTTGCTGTGGTGCGGGGCCTCGTGCAGGAGCTGCGGGTTTTCAGCGGCTTCCCGGGCAATCCGCCGCATGGCATCGATGAACCGGTCGAGGTCTTCTTTGCATTCGGTTTCGGTGGGCTCGATCATGATGGCGCCGGGAACGACCAGCGGAAAATAAATCGTGGGCGGGTGGAACCCATAGTCCATCAGGCGCTTGGCCACATCGAGGGTCGTGACGCCGCAGGAGGACTGGTTTTTGTCGCTGAACACGCACTCGTGCATGCAGGGCCGGTCGTGCGGAAGGTAAAAGGTCTGCTTGAGCTTTTCCTTGATGTAGTTGGCGTTCAGGACCGCCAGCTGGCTGACCTTTTTCAGGCCGTCGGCTCCCAGGCTCAAAATGTAGCTGTAAGCGCGCACCATGATGCCGAAATGCCCGTGGAAGGTGTCGAGCCGGCCGATCGCGTCCGGATAGTCCTCACTGAGCGTGTAGGCCTCTTCTTTCTTGACGATGCGCGGGACCGGCAGAAAGGGTGCGAGTTTGGCGTGGACGCAGACCGGCCCGGAACCGGGGCCGCCGCCGCCGTGGGGCGTGGAGAAGGTTTTGTGCAGGTTCAGGTGCAGGACGTCGACGCCGATGGCCTTCATGTCGACGATGCCCATCACGGCGTTCAGATTGGCGCCGTCGCAGTAGACCAGCCCGCCCTTGGCATGGACGGCGGCGGTGATGGCGCGGATGTTCTCCTCGAACAGGCCCAGCGTGTTGGGGTTGGTCACCATGATCCCGGCGGTTTGCTCGTCCATGACGGCCGCCACGGCTTCGGCGGTCAAAACGCCCCGGGCGCCGGTAGTGATCGGCACCGGGCGATAGCCGCACAGGGCCGCGCTGGCCGGGTTGGTCCCGTGGGCCGTGTCGGGGATGATGATCTTGGAGCGCTGGGCGCCCTGGCGGCGGTGATAGGCATGGATCAGCAGCATGCCGGCCAGTTCCCCGTGGGCGCCGGCGGCCGGCTGCAGCGATACCGCGTCCAGGCCCGTTATTTCCGCCAGGAAGCGCTGCAGGTCATGCATCAGCGCCAGGGCCCCCTGGGCGAGTTCCGGCGGCAGCAGGGGATGGGCGGCGGCGAAACCCGGCAGGCCCGCCTGTCGCTCGTTGGTCTTGGGATTGTATTTCATGGTGCACGAGCCCAGCGGATAGGTGCCGGTGTCGACCCCGAAGTTCCAGGTCGAGAGCCGCGTGTAATGGCGCACGAGGTCCACTTCGCTCAGGTCGGGAAAATCCGGGCCGGGACCGGTCAGATCGGAATCGATGGCGCTGGCAGGCACGTCGCGGCGCGGCAGCGAAAAGCCGCTGCGGCCCGGGCGTCCTTTTTCCCACAGCAGCGGTTCGTTGAGGATCAGGCCGGTAGTTCCGAGGGGGCCGGTCATGAGCGCACCTCCTTGATCAGCTCGTCCAGGTCCTGCCTGGAGGCGGTTTCGGTCGCGCACAGCAGGGTGCAGTCGGAAAGCTTCGGGTAGTAAGGCGCCAGCGGCAGCCCGGCGACGATCTTCTTGCCGAGCAGGCGGCGGTAGAGCGCATCGAAACCGGCCGGGAAACGGACGACGAACTCGTTGAAGGTCGGGCTGCCGAAGGGCGTGTCGAAGCCGGCCTGCGCCAGGCCGCTCTTGAGGTATTCGGCCTTGTCGCGGTTGAGCCGCGCCAGCGCCCGGAAGCCGCCGGAGCCCAGGGAAGCCATGTAGACGGCCGCGGTCAGCGCACACAGGCTGTTGTTGGTGCAGATGTTCGAGGTCGCTTTTTCGCGGCGGATGTGCTGTTCGCGGGTGGCCAGGGTCAAAACGAAACCTTGCCGGCCCTGCACGTCTCGCGTGCGGCCCACCAGGCGGCCCGGCAGGCTGCGCACGAAGGTCATGCGGCTGCCGAGCATGCCCAGGCCCGGCCCGCCGAAAGACCGGGGCAGCCCCAGGCTCTGCCCCTCGCCGCAGACGATGTCGGCGCCGAGACTGCCGGGGCTCTTCAGCAGCCCGAAGGCCAGGGGTTCGGTGAAGGAGGCGATGAACAGCGCCTCTCTGGTGTGGGCGCTGTCGGCGGCGGCCTCGAGGTCTTCGATGCAGCCGAAAAAATTCGGGGACTGGACGGCCACGGCCGCCAGGTCGTCGAGGCCCTCGATCGCGCTCAGGTCGGTGCGGCCGTCCGCCAGAAAGGGCAGCTCGAGAATTTCATAGCCGGTCGGCTCGAAATAGGTCCGGGCCACCCGGCGGTGATGGGGGTGGACGGCGGCCGAGACGGCCACGCGTTTTTTGCGGGTGATGCGAATCGCCATCAGCAGGGCTTCGGCCAGGGCCGTGGAGCCGTCGTAGTGCGAGGCGGTCGCGACCTCGGTTCCCATCAGGCGGCCGGCCAGGGTCTGGTACTCGTAGATCGCCTGGAGCGTGCCCTGGCTGATTTCGGGCTGGTAAGGCGTGTAGGAGGTCACGAATTCGCCGCGGGTCAGAACGTGCCGGGCGGCGGCTGGGACGAAGTGATCGTAGCTGCCGGCCCCCATGAACACCTTGTACGCCGGCGCAACGGCCATGCGGGCCGCCAGGGCGTCCATGTGGTCGTTCAGTTCCCACTCGGTCAGCGCCGGCGGCAGGTTCAGGCCGGGGCGGCAGCAGCAGTCGGGGGGAATGGTGGTGAAGAGCGCATCCAGGCTCTCGACGCCGATCCGGGCCAGCATGGCGGCGACGTCTTCCGGCGTGTGGGGCAGGTAGCGCATCGTCAGAGTCCTTTCAATAGCTCCAGGTAGGCGCCCTTTTCCATCAGGGCCTCAAGCTCGCCCGGGTCCGCGGGATCGACCGCGATCATCCAGCCCTCCTCGTAAGGGCTGGTGTTGACAAGCTCCGGCGATTCTTCGAGATTTTTATTGATCGCGGTGATTTCGCCGCCTATCGGCATGAACAGCTCCGACACCGCCTTGACCGATTCTACGCTGCCGAAGGCCTCGCCCTTGGCGAATTTGTCGCCCACCTGCGGCAATTCGACGAACACCACATCGCCGAGCTGGTCCTGGGCGTAGTCATCGATTCCCACCCGGATGGCGCCGTCCTCGCGGCGCGCCCATTCGTGGTCTTCCGCGTAGCGGACGGTTTCGGGCAGGTTGAGCTGACTGAGTTCTTTCATGGCCGTTTTCCTCCTGAAG
>JBAPWQ010000301.1:0-2078 GCA_049283795.1 Desulfobacterales bacterium
CGCCCAACAGATCGTTGAGCCCGTCGCAGCGGCCGGTCTGGGTGCGGGTGTGGTAATGGTAGAGCCGGCGCCCGGTGCTCAGCACCAGGGGATAGTCGTTGTCGGGCACTTCCGCCGGCGGCGTCCAGTCGGCCGGGCTGAAGCGGCCCAGTCCGCAGGTGAACTTGCCGTAGCGGTGCAGGAACGTGGTGCCGGGATGCTCTATGGTCGGGCAGGGCCACTGGAGCCCGTCGCCCTCGATGCGGTGGTATTTGATGCCGCCCAGGCTGGGGGCCAGGGCCGATATTTCATTGTCCCAGATCTCTTGGCCGCTGTCCGAGGCCCACGTGTGGCCGAAGCGCCGGGCGATTTCGCGGAAGATCCACCAGTTGGGCCGGGCCGCGCCCGGTGCCGGGCTGGCCGTTCTCACCCGGCTGACCCGGCGCTCGCTGTTCGTGAAGGTGCCGTCGTTTTCGCTCCAGGCGGCCGCGGGCAGCACCACGTGGGCAAAGCGCGTGGTTTCGTTGAGGAAGATGTCCTGGACCACCAGGAATTCGGCCGACGCCAGTTCGTGTTCGACTTTGTGGATATCCGGTTCGGTATTGGCCAGGTTTTCGCCGAAGATGTAAAAGCCGCGCACCGCGCCATCGACCAGTTTGTCCATCATCTGGGGAATCATCAGCCCCGGCTTGAGCGACATGCCGGTGGTGTTCCAGGCTGCCTCGAATTTTTCGCAGGCCTTGGGATCGGTCACGGCCTGATACCCCGGATAGACATTCGGCAGGGCCCCCATGTCGCAGGCCCCCTGAACGTTGTTCTGACCGCGCAGGGGATTGACGCCCCCCATCTCGACCCCCATGTTGCCCAGCAGCATCTGCAGGTTGGCGATGGACATGACGTTGTTCTTGCCGCAGGTGTGCTCGGTGATCCCGAGGGTGTAGCAGACCATCGCCGGCTTCACCGAGGCCAGCAGGCGGGCCACCTCCCGGATGGCGGCCGCGTCGATACCGCAGATGGGTGACGCCTTTTCCGGCGGGTACGCCAGCACCTTTTCCCTGAGCTGATCGAATCCAGTGGTGCACTCGGCCACGAAGGCCTTGTCGTAAAGATCTTCCTGGATCAGCACGTGCATGATGGCATTCAGGAGGGCGATGTCGCTGCCCACCTTGAGCTGCAGGTGCAGGTCGGCGAAATCGACCAGACGGTGCCGCCGCGGGTCGGCCACGATGAGCTTGGCCCCGGCCAGCACGGCGTTTTTGACGAAGGTGGCCGCCACCGGGTGGGCCTCGGTCATGTTGCTCCCGATCACCAGAAACATCTTGGCGCGCGAGAATTCCGAAAACGAGTTGGTCATGGCTCCTGAGCCGAATGTGGCCGCCAGCCCGGCGACCGTCGGCGCATGTCAGGTGCGGGCGCAGTGATCGATGTTGTTGGTCTTGAAAACCCCCCTGAAGAGTTTCTGCATCTGGTAGGAATCCTCGTTGATGCTGCGGGCGCAGCTGACGCCGGCCAGGGCATCCGGCCCGCTCTCGGCGATGATTCGCTAGAACGTGTCGGCCACAAGATCGAGGGCCTCGACACATGAGGCTTCACGGAAGCCGTCGCCCTGCTTGATCAGCGGCGTCTTCAAACGCTCGTCGGAATAGATGAAATCGTAGCCGAAGCGGCCCTTGACGCACAGCCGCCCTTTGTTGGGTGCCCCCTCCTCGACCCCGGTCACCTTGACGATGCGCTCGTCCTGGACATGCAACCACAACTGGCACCCGACACCGCAGTACGGGCAGGTCGTGCGGATTTTGCGGTTCTTCCAGGGCCGCCAGGTGAAGCGGGCCTTCTTTTCCACCAGGGCGCCGGTCGGGCAGGCCTGGATACACTCGCCGCAGAAGACACAATTGGAATCTTTCAGCGGCACATCGGTGCCGGCCACCACCTTGGCGACCGCCCCCCGGTAGCCGAAACTGATGGCGCGGTTGACCTGGACCTCGTTGCAGGCCTGAATGCAGCGGCCGCAGAGGATGCAGCGCGAGAAATCACGCACGATGAGCGGATTGACGGTCTCGATGGGGTACCGGACGTCGGGCGGCGCGTACTTGCCCCTC
>JBAPWQ010000302.1:0-7925 GCA_049283795.1 Desulfobacterales bacterium
GGTTGCGGACATGGGATTTGCCGGCGCCTTTGTCAGCCCTGAGCTGGGGCGTGACGACTACCTGGCGTTGCCCGCAGCGAGCCCCCTGCCGCTGGGAATTGTCGTCTCCGGCAGCTGGCCCCTTTGCATTTCCCGCACCATCGCTGCCGGCGTCAAGGAGGATGCGCCGTTTACGAGCCCGCGCGGTGAGCAGTCCTGGGTCCATCGCCATGGATCGGATTACTGGATGTACCCCAACTGGCAACTGGATTTGCGGGCCAAGACCGCCGAGTTGAAAAAGGCCGGCTACCGGATGATCGCGCACCTCATCGAACCGCTGCCGCCTGAAATACGGCTGAAGCAAAGGCCCGGGCTCTGGAACTGGGATATCGGTCTGAAGTAAGAGAAAAGGTTCGAGGTTCAGGGTACAAGGTTTAAGGGTCAAGGCCCTCAAGGGGTGGCGGTAATCCGCTAAATTGGCAAGCGCCGGAACGCCGTTGCCCGGTTTTCAACCTAAAAAAGCCCGACCGTGCGGTCGGGCTTTTTTTTGGATATGTGGCCGGTCAGCGCTTGCGCCGCAGGCGTTCCATGGCCAGGCGCAAGCTGGTCTGCATCCGCTTGATGGCCTGGGCCAGAAGGCCGATTTCGTCCTTTGACGGGATGTTGATCTGCATGTTCAGGTCGCCGAGGCTCATCCGTTCGGCGACCTCGGTGAGTTTCATGATGGGGGTCACGATCGCCCGGGCCGAGATCCAGGCGATAAAGGCCACGAGCACGATTGTGACCGCGAGCAGAATAATGGCCAGGCGCTGGACGCGTTTGAGGGAATCGAACACCTCGGCATTTTCCTGCTGCAGGGCGATGGCCCATCCCCGCGCGATCTCCTTGACGTGACCGTAGCTGGGGACTCCGGCTTCGTTAGTGAAACGGGCCGACAGCGACGTCCACTTGTTATTGCGGAAGGCCGCGATCAACGGGTGGTCGTTGAGGCTCTTTTGTTCTTCCACGTAGGCCTGAACCTGATGGGCGACAACCTTGCCCTTTTCGTCGACCAGGAAGGCAAAACCGGTGTCGCCCCTTTTCCAGTTCGCAATGTACTGCGACAGGTCGTCGACCGTCATGGCCGCGGCCAGCACGCCCACCAGCTGGTCATCGGACTTGATGGGAACGGCGAGAATCAGGGCCGGTTTTTTCGATGTTTTCCCGATCAGGGTCTGCCAGCTCAATTGCTGGCCCTGGATGATATCCTTATAGTACTGCCGATCGGAATAGTCTTTCAGCGGAACGTCATCGCTGCGGGCCACATTACGGCCGTCGAGTCCCACCGTGAACACCAGGTACATGTAGGGATAATTCTTCTGAATTTCACGCAGGACCTGCTCCTGGCTTTGGCGGTCCATGGACTTGATGGCCGGCAGGTCGACCGCGGACTTGAGAACCAGCGCATTGTTGTCGATCCAGCTGTCGACCTGGGTCCCCAGGGCGTTGGCCGTCAAGGTGAAAAACTGCTCGGTCTCGGCGCGGGTGCGGTCGATGGCCTCTTTGTAGGTGATGGTCCAGAAAATGATAAACGGCAGCAGGCTGATGATCAGCATGACGGCGACGATTTTGGGAAACAGGCCGAAACGGATCTTTTGCCTGGCCAAGCCCGGGGCAAGGTCCGCATCGTCCGCTTCGGCGGCCGGCGGTTGTTCGGCGGCCGTCGACGGCGCGGCCGCGACTCGGTTTCCGTTTCCGTTACCGTTGCCCGGGGCCGGCCCGGGAATCACGGCCGGTTGCGGCAGAGATTCCGAAGCGGGCGGCGACTGCAGCGCGGCGTCGTTCGACGGCTGGGTTTCCTGTTCCTGCACTGGTCGCGTGACGACAATGATGTTGTCGCATGCCCGGCATTTCAAGCGGGCGCGGTCGCTGCGCATGCGACTTTCATCGATCCGGTAAATTTTTTCGCATTCATCACAGGTGATCTGCATCATATCCAATGACTCCTTGCTGCAACAAACGTTAGCGCTTTTTTTAAAGCCGATGGCCTTATATGGTTGCCGTCGTATCGAAGGCAACCATCCAATACTTGCCCTCTGCGGGCTTTGCGGCCCTGCGGTGAAAAAGCCGTCAAATCACCCCTGTTCTTTTTCACGCCTATCCCTTTCGACCACTCAGCCGGGTGGTTTTTTCATAAAAACCACCATTGCTTTTTTAAACTGCATGCGGCCGTCTTCATCCGGGATTTCCATCGCCAGGGCCCCGATCAGTTCCGCCGCCTGGTTTTTGGGGATGGCTTCGGGCGACAGTTTCATATCGAGCAGGACATCCTCCAGCAGTATTTGGGCCATGGGGCCGACGGTGCGCGATAGATTGAGTTTCAAGGCTTCCAGGAATCCATTGGCGAGGCAGGGGACAACTTTTCGAATCGGTTCGATGAGCTTGACCGCCGCGAGCTTGGCCAGGGTGGCCGAAATCATATCGGACGCCATGCCCAGTTCGCGTCCGATCTGGCCCACCTCTTTGGACTCGTCGATCGCAAAGAGCAGCCGGAGCATGTCGGCATCCAGGCTGACTTCCTTGCCGTCCAGGCGGGTAACCTTGCGATAGCGACTGTTGAGTTGTTCCTGTGTGGACATGCCCATCGGATGCACCCTTTCGGCCTGATCGCGACCGGCCCGTAAAGAAAATTTCGTCGGCTTGCTTCCGCGCCGAAGCAAAGGGGGTAGTGTCTCAGTAACTATATCGGGTCGGCGCGGTGAAGACTTGAGGGATAATTTGAATGACCTCCCAAAATCTTATGATCTAACCCGCAAAGACACCGCTGTATCGATCTGAATTCTTTTTCCGGGGCAGGGTTGAGCACTGAAGGGAAGAGGTGAAAACCTGAATTGGGGGACTACTTTTTTTCGAGGTGTTCTTTTAATTTTTTTTCCACGTCGGCGAAAAGGCTCTTTTTTTTCTCGGCCTGCGCCGCTTTGATCGACTCGATCTTCTGGTCAAGGCCCTTTTTACTGTCCTGGAATTTTCTGATTTCTTCTTCCAGACTGCTGCCTTTTTCCTTGCAGGGGATGTCTTCGAGCTTCAGGTGGTCTTTGATGAATAGCTGGGTGCCAAACGCCCCTTCCACCCGCTCGATGATGCCGTCTTCAAGCAGTTTCTTGCAAAGAAAATTCCCCTGCTCGAGCGAAAGCCCCGTGAGGCGGCAGACGTCCTCCACGGTGGCCCGACCGGCCTGACGGTGCTCGCACAGCCGCATGGCGGCGACGAAAAGATGGGCGCTGCTGTAAAGGTCGGCCAGTTCCATGGCAAATTTACCCATGTACGGTCAAAAGCTTGACATTGCAACGCGGCGAGAGTAACATCCCCAATTTATTTGTCAAGCTGGAATTTGACCGATCGGTCGAGCCCGAAGCACGCCATGGCCTTGCGATCGGCCGTCGGTCGCCAGAAGACCACCGCGGGCACTCAACTTTACCGGGCATAAATCAAGGGCTCACTCAAAAATCAGCCGGCCTTTTTAAACCGTGATGCCGCCCACGCCGGTGATACCGTCGGGCCGATCCGGATGTTCAGGCGATCTGGCGCGTCGTCCGGCCGGTCGTCACAACAATGGTTTACCTATCAGCGTATATTTTTGTTAGAACCCGAAGGGAGGGCGCATGACTGAGATTATCGATGTAAACGCAAGAGAGATCCTGGATTCGAGGGGCAACCCCACGGTTGAAGTCGATATTTTTCTGGCCGGTGGTTCGATGGGGCGCGCCGCGGTGCCGTCCGGGGCCTCGACCGGTAAGCGCGAAGCCCTGGAACTGCGGGACAAGCGTGCCAAACGCTATGGCGGCAAGGGCGTAAAAAAAGCCGTCGAAAACGTCCTCAACGAAATTGCGCCCGCCATCCTGGGCATGGATGCGGCCAACCAGATGGCGCTCGATGCCCACATGATCGAACTCGATGGCACCGCCAACAAGTCCAAACTCGGCGCCAACGCCATTCTCGGGGTATCGCTGGCCGCCGCCCGCGCGGCGGCAAATGCCTACGGCCTGCCGCTCTACCGCTACATCGGTGGCATAAACGCCTGCTGCCTGCCGGTTCCCATGATGAACATCATCAACGGCGGCGCCCATGCCGCCAACACCCTCGACCTGCAGGAATTCATGGTCCTGCCGAGCGGCGCCAAGAGTTTCTCCGAGGCGCTGCAGATGGGCGCCGAAACGTTTCACGCGCTCAAGGGACTATTGAAGAAGGCGGGTCTCAACACGGCCGTCGGCGACGAGGGCGGCTTTGCACCGGACCTGAGCGCCAACGAAGAAGCGATCAAGCTGATCATAAAGGCCATCGAGGCCGCCGGTTACACCCCCGGCAAAGACATCGGCATCGCCCTGGATGCGGCGGCGAGCGAATTCTACAAAGGCGGCAAATATGTTCTGGCGTCCGAGAAGAAGAGTTTGTCGGCCGCCGAAATGATCGATTATTACGAAGACCTGATCAACCGCTACCCGATCCTTTCGATCGAAGACGGTCTGGCCGAGCAGGACTGGAAGGGCTGGCGGCTGATGACCGATCGGCTGGAAGGGGCCATCCAGATCGTGGGGGACGACATCTTCGTGACCAACCCGGCGATCCTGAGCAAGGGGATCAAGGAAAATATCGCCAACTCGGTCCTGATCAAGCTGAACCAGATCGGCACGCTGTCCGAGACCCTCGAGGCGATCGCGATGGCCGAAAATGCGGGCTACACCACCGTTATTTCCCATCGCTCGGGCGAAACCGAGGATTCCTTCATCGCCGACCTGGTGGTGGGCGTCAATGCCGGCCAGATCAAGACGGGCTCGCTGTCGCGCAGCGACCGGATCGCGAAATACAACCAGTTGATCCGGATCGAGCAGGAACTGGGAGCCGGCGCCAAATTCGCGGATGAAATCTTTTAGCCGCCGTTAACTGTTTGCAGGGGGCTTCACGATGCGCCGCTTTGCCAGACTCCTTTTTTCAATTCCGCTCATCCTTGCGGCCATCGGCCAGTTCATGACGGCCCCTGCTGCGCACGCTTACGTCCTGCACGGCTATCACCTGCTGGATTTGATGCGGCGCGAAATGGGCAGCGCCCGCAGTCTGCAGGTCGTTCAAAACCTGAGCATTCAGCAGGGCAGTCTTTCTCCGGACGACGTGCTGACGGTGCAGGAAACGCTCAGCTACCGCTTTCCGACCGCGTTTCGCTCTGAATTCACCACCTCCGACGGCGAACATATCCGGGTCTTCTCCAGCGGGCGCAGCGTGACGGTGGTCGACCGCCGCATCGTTTCCGACACCGAGGGCGAACTGGACCGCTTCAAGGACATCTTCCTTTTTAATACGCGCGATTTGCTGAAAAAGCGGTTGGCGGACCTGGGAGTGGCAGCGGAGGTTTCCAGCATCGGAAGGTTCCAGGGGCGGATCGGTTACGTGCTGGGGGCGCAGTATCCGGATGAAACGGTGCCGCAGCTGTGGTTGGACAAGGAGACCTTCCGGCCGATGCGCTGGCTGCTGAGGCCGGCGGCGGCGACAAACCCGGGTCAAGCGCTGGAGGTTCGCTACGAGGACTGGCGCAAGACGGCCTCGATCTGGTATCCCGAACGAATCGAGTTTTTCCAGGGCGATCGGCTCCTGCGCCGGATGCAGGTGCAGCGGACGCTGGTCAATCCGGAACTCGCCGACCGGCTCTTCGATGTGGCCTACCTCACGTCGATTTTTCCCCAGGCCGCCGCCGTGCCTGCGGATCAGGGCGAGGCCGGCGATAAAAATGACATCCAGCGTACGATCGAACGCTTTCGCAGGTTATTCGAATAATAGTTGCAGAGGAAACTGACATGGCAAAGGCGACCAAATTTATTTTCGTGACCGGCGGCGTTTTATCCTCGCTCGGCAAGGGCTTGGCCTCGGCCGCGATCGGGGCCCTGCTCGAAAGCCGCGGGCTGAGCGTGACGATCCAGAAACTGGACCCGTACATCAACGTCGACCCGGGGACCATGAATCCCTTCCAGCACGGCGAGGTCTTTGTCACCGACGATGGGGCGGAATCGGACCTGGACCTCGGGCACTACGAGCGCTTCACCAATGCCGTCATCGGCAAAGACAACAATTTCACGACCGGCAAAATCTACCACTCGGTCATTACCAAGGAGCGCCAGGGCGAGTACCTGGGCGGCACGGTCCAGGTCATTCCCCACATCACCGATGAAATCAAGAACTGCATCAAGCTGGTGGCCGACGGCGTGGATGTGGTCATCGTGGAGATCGGCGGGACCATCGGCGACATCGAGAGCCTGCCGTTCCTGGAGGCCATCCGCCAGTTCCGGACCGACGTCGGCAAGGAGAACGTGCTCTACATTCATCTGACGCTGGTGCCCTACATCGGCACCGCCGGCGAACTCAAGACCAAGCCGACCCAGCACAGCGTCAAGGAATTAAGGGGCATCGGCATTCAGCCCGACATTCTGCTGTGCCGCACGGACAGGTACCTGTCGGAGGACATCAAGCGCAAGATCGCCTTGTTCTGCAACGTGAGCAAGGATGCGGTCATCACCGCCAAGGACGTGGACTGCATCTACGAGGTCCCGCTGGTATTTCACCATGAGGGGCTCGATGCCAAAATCGTGGAACTGCTCAACATCTGGACCCGCGAGCCGCGGCTGGAGGCCTGGGAAGATTTCGTCAAGAGATATTCGTCGCCGCGAAACGAGGTCTCGATCGCGATCGTCGGCAAGTACGTCGATCTGACGGAATCCTACAAGAGCTTGAACGAAGCCCTTTACCACGGCGGGATCGCCAACGACTGCCGCGTCAATCTCATCTTCGTCGACTCCGAACAGGTGGACGACGGCTCGTGCGGCCAGCACCTGACGCGCGCCGAGGGCATCCTGGTGCCGGGCGGCTTCGGCACGCGCGGCATCGAAGGCAAGATCTGCGCGGCCAACTACGCGCGGGTCAACGGCATTCCCTATTTCGGCATCTGCCTCGGCATGCAGATCGCGGTCATCGAATTCGCCCGCAATGCGGCCGGGCTGGCCGGGGCCAACAGTGCGGAGTTCGATGAAGACACCCCGCACCCGGTGATTTACCTGATGACCGAATGGCTCGACGAGAAAACCGGCACCCTTCAGAAGCGCGACGTGAACTCGGCCAAGGGCGCGACCATGCGCCTGGGGGCCTACCCGTGTCGCCTGGAGCCGGACACCCTGGCGCACAAGGCCTACCGGGGCGAAAACATCTCCGAAAGGCACCGGCACCGCTACGAGTTCAACAACGGCTATAAAGAAAAACTGATGGAAAACGGGATGATTTTCAGCGGCATGTCACCCTCGAAAGACCTGGTGGAGATCATCGAACTCAAAGACCATCCCTGGTTTCTCGGATGCCAGTTCCACCCCGAGTTCAAATCGAGGCCCATGAAGCCCCACCCGCTTTTCAAGGCCTTCATCCGCGCCGCCCTGGAGGGCAAGAAGAAAAAAGGAAAATAACGGAAGGCCGCCTGCGGAACGGCGAAAGTCTGAAGTTCGAAAATAGAATCACGTGCGACATCGAGGCAGACACCTCCACCCGGATGAACGGTTGCAAACGGCGGCTGAAACTTGCCGCCGCGCGGGCACGGCGTGCTGTGCCCCTACGGATTAAATCCCGCCGCCCGGCCGGACTAACAGGCTCAACCGGCCAAACGGGCTTCGGCGCATCGTTTTCAGGCATCGTGGCGGACCGAAGGGCCATGAGCGTTTAGGGCCGGATCATGATGGCTACTCGCTCCTTCAGGCCCCCGCCGCCGCGCCGGCGGTTGCCTGCGCCACGATAGACTCCCCGACCTTTTCAGCCGACAGCCCAAAAAGCTCGTCCATGGCCACCCATTCGAGGTACTCGTCCTTCCAGTGCACGCTGTTTTCCTGAACGATGCTGATGATGTGCTCGTATTTGCCGCCCAGGGCTTTGACTTTCATCGC
>JBAPWQ010000303.1:0-2097 GCA_049283795.1 Desulfobacterales bacterium
GGGGGAAGCCGTCCACAAATCGTGTGGGCTTCGGGTTGTCGGCTTCTGAAAGAGGATAGACCTTCAGCGTCTTCGTGTAGGCGTAGGCGTCGGCTTGGCTGGCGCCCTTGCCCGGGACGGAACGGAACGCCAATGCGAGCCGGTAACTGGTGGAACGGATCGGGAAGTAACCTTCCGGAATCGCGTCCTGGTAACCGGGTGGGATGAACAGGTACTTGCCGCCGGCCCCCTTGTCCGGTCCCGAGGGGCCGACGGCGGCGATGGTGACCTGCCAGGCATCGACCACCTGCCCGTACAGGCTCGCCTTGTCAGTGGCCGCGGGCACTTCGACGACCATCGGACCTTTTCGCAGGTCGGTGAACGCCGAGATGTACGGGACCGCCGTGTTGGCGGTGATGACTTCATGCCGCGCTTTCAACGTCCCTGAAAAGGCGAGAACGACGTTGTCCTCAACGCCGGGCACTTCATAAAGCCCTTCGCGAAAGCGGTGGATGGCCAACGCGGGTATCGCCCACACCACGGCCTCGAACGCGCGCTGGTAAGCCACCTGTTCTTCGAGATCAGGAACGGATTGCCTGGTGCCGGGGAGCGGCTGACCGGCGGTCATCTTGGTGGTCGTTTTCATATACTCTCCGTTGAGTTACTTGTTGGTTTGTTCACTTCACCGGTTCAAAGTCCGGGGGCTTCAAGGCAAGTTGACGTCGTTCATTCCCTGCAGCACGGACTCCACGGCGCCGGGGGGCATCAGGTGGCTGCGATCCAGCACAGGGTCGAGCTGGCTCAGCGGGTCCGCGTCCGACGCCGGGCGCGTGCCGAGCACGAACGCGGCGAGTTCCTCTCGGGTGAGTGAGAGATGCATCGGTGCTGCGGCGTCCGCATCGGTGATCACGAGCACGCTGTTGCGCAACTCGAGCCGCCGGATGCGCGAGTCGCCTTCGACGGCGAGCGTGAACGTCTGGCGCAGCCCCTCGGCCTTGCGCGGATCGACGAGGTAGCGCACGAACTGCAGGTTCTCGTCCACGGATGCCGCGACGAGCGCCTGCGCGGTCGGCGTGCCGAGGAAGCGACGGATCGCGTCGACCGTCAGCGGCTGGCCCTTGAACTGCATCCCGCCTTCGATCTGCAGTGCCTCCGTCAGGTACCAGCCGCGCACATTGGCCGCCGAGGTGCGCTGACCGAGCTGGCGCGCCGCCGCGGCCCGGACCTTGCGCGCCTCGGCGTCATTCGCGTCGAGTTCCAGCAGCAGGGACGTCAGCCTGAGCGTCCACCGCCAGTTGGCGAGCCCGCCCTCGGCGTTGGCGCCGGCGGCGGCCTTTCGCACCGCGGCGGCGCCGCCCATCAGTTGCACGGTACGCGCCGCTTCCTCGTTCCCGGACAGGGGGTTGATGTCGTACACGTCGCCGCCGAACCAGCCCATCGTGCCGTTGAAGACCTGCTGCACGTGGCTCTCGACTTGTCCGTAGTTCTCCCAGTCCCCGCGCTGATGGCTCGGCATGTACACCTGTTCAGCTGCCTGTCGTCCGTCCAGACCGTGCGCGATCAGGCGCAGCGTCTGGTCGTGGATCAGCTGCACCTGGTCGACGGCGCGCTGGACCGCCTCGCGCACCGCGTCTTCGCCCTTGAGGGTGGGGCCGTGGATGTCGAGCAGGATTTCCGCGTTCTTCGACTCGACCCAGCGCGCGTCCTGGATCATGACCGCCGGATTGCGATACGAACCGCCGCGCAGCGAAACGATGTTGAAGATGGCGCCATACGGCATGCAGTTGGTCACGAGCATGCGCTTGCGCGGGAAATAGAAGCCGACGCTGTCGCCCGTGTCCGTCCGGAGGGGAGCGACCTGCACCGGCTCGCCGGCCACGACCACGTCGACAACGCGGCCGTTCTCGAAGAGCCGTGTTGGCGGCTGGTAGCTGGACCCGGCCAGCAGTTTCTCGGGCGTGAAGCCGAGCTTGTTCGGAAAGGCATCGGGACCGCTTTGGGGATGGAACACGCCGAACTGGGCGGCCGCTCGTGCCTGGTAGGCGCCGCTCAGGACACTGATGCCGGTCGAGACGCTACGGTTGCGGTCCAGGTACTCGTGTCCCCAGACCTCGGCGC
>JBAPWQ010000304.1:0-10357 GCA_049283795.1 Desulfobacterales bacterium
AGATCTGCAGGAGGAAGATATTTCTATTCTAAACTGACTGATCAGTCAGTTAATTTAACTGGAACCGGCCAGGCATGACCAAGAAAAAACAAATCCTGCAGGTGGCGACCAAACTGCTGGCCCTGAAGGGCTACAAGGAAACCTCCATGGCCGAGCTGGCCAGAATAACCGGTGTGGCCCAGGGCACCATCTTTTACCATTACGATACCAAGGAGGCCCTTTTTCTTGCCATTCTGGAGGAGTTCAAAAGCGACATCTTAAACGAATTCGAGGGGTACCTGGCCCAGAGACACTTCAATTCCGGCCTTGAAATGATGAAGGAGGTGGTCGGCTTCTATCTCTACCTGTCCGGAAAAATGGAGGACCGGTTTCTGCTCCTTCATCGCCACGACGCCTACGAACTGGCCCGGGTCAATCCGGTCGGACGAGACTATCTGGAATCGATCTACAACTGTTTCGTCGACATATTCGAAAAAGCCATCCTGACCGGACAAAAAGATGGCTCGATCGCGACGCTGCCGGCCCGCAGAACCGCCCTGATCATCTTTACGATGGTCGACGGCCTGGTGCGGTTCAACACCTACAACCTCTACGATGCCGGGGCCCTGTATGATGATCTCATCACATCGATCGATCGAATTCTCATGAACGATGGGCATTAAGACAATGATTACGGCAAGGTCGGAGGAAGGAGGCTGTAATGGAGGAATACGCCGACGACCGATGACACAGCCAAAAGCGCAGCCTGAAAGCTTAAAATCGAAAGAAGATCCCTACCATCACAAGGCTTCAAGAAAAATATTTTGGCGAGGCCAGAGGGAGGCGGCGATATTCGGTACACGCCGACACCCGATGACACAGCCAAAATCTTTTTCTTGAAGCCTTGTATCAACCTTCAGCGGAGGAGCGGCGATGCTGGCAAAGGTATTTCCTTTCTTACACTGGTTCAGAAGCTATGATGCAAAGTCCCTGCGGTTTGACGCGCTCTCGGGCCTGACCGTGGCCCTGGTGCTGATCCCGCAATCGATGGCCTACGCCCAGCTGGCGGGACTGCCGGCCTACTACGGCCTGTATGCCTCTTTCCTGCCGCCGATGGTGGCGGCCCTTTTCGGCTCGAGCCGTCAACTGGCCACCGGGCCGGTGGCGGTGGTCTCTTTGATGACGGCCGCTTCCCTCGCCCCCCTGGCCACCGCCGGCAGCCCGGGCTACATTGCCTATGCCATCCTGCTGGCCCTGATGGTCGGCATTTTCCAGCTGTCCCTGGGCGTGCTCCGGCTGGGCCTGGTCGTCAATTTTCTGTCCCACCCGGTCGTCAATGGGTTCACGAATGCGGCGGCCCTGATCATCGCCTCTTCCCAGCTGTCCAAAATGTTCGGCGTTTACGTCGATACGGCTCCGCACCACTACGAGACCATCGTGCAGGTCATCCGGGCGGCGATCCACTACACCCACTGGCCGAGCCTGCTGATGGGGGTCTTCGCCTTCGCGGTCATGTACGGCCTGAAGTGGCTCTCTCCGCGCATTCCCAACGTGCTGGTGGCCGTCGTCATCACCACGCTCATCTCCTGGGCCACCGGGTTTCAACACGACCGGACCGTGCCCGTCGAGACCATCGAATCGCCCGCGGCCCGCAGCCTGATCGACAATTTCAACGCGGCGGCCGCCTCGCTGCCGTCGCTCTCCGAGGAGCGCACCCACCTGGGCGAGGCGCTCACCATGGCCCAGCAAAACCACAACCAGCTCGGCGTTCTGGATGCCGAACACGATGTCAACGTCGTGAACTTCAACATCGCGCACGTTAAGGAAGAGGCCCACCTCAACCGGCAGCAGATCAGGTATATTCTTTTCACCGGCGTCCCTCAGGCCGACGGGTCGTTGAAATTCTACCCGAAGGGCGAGGTCCCGGCCGGCATGGAAACCGACGGGCGCACCTGGCGCATCAAGGTCGGCAACGAACCCCTCGACCCGCAGCATCTCACGTTGGCGGGCGGGGGCGCGGTGGTCGGTAGAATCCCGCGCGGCCTGCCGGCCTTGAGCATGCCGCCCATCAACCTGGGGATCATGCTGCACCTGTTGCCCTTTGCGGCCATCATCTCGCTGCTGGGGTTCATGGAAGCGATCTCCATCGCCAAGGCCATGGCCGGCAAGACCGGGCAGCGTCTGGATCCAAACCAGGAACTCATCGGCCAGGGCCTGGCCAATATCTGCGGCTCGATCGGCAAGAGCTATCCGACCTCCGGGTCCTTCTCGCGCTCGGCGGTCAACCTGCAGGCCGGGGCCGTCACCGGCCTGTCAAGCGTCTTCACCAGCCTGGCGGTCGTGATCGTGCTGTTATTTTTCACGCCGCTGCTCTATCATCTGCCGCAGGCGGTGCTGGCGGCGGTCATCATGATGGCCGTCATCGGCCTTGTCAACGTGTCGGGTTTCATCCACGCCTGGGAAGCCAAATGGTACGACGGCGCCATTTCAATTATTTCCTTCGTCAGCACCCTGGCCTTCGCTCCCCACCTGGACAAGGGCATCATGATCGGGGTGGCGCTGTCACTGATGGTTTTTTTGTACAAGAGCATGCGCCCGGGCGTGGTCTCGCTGGCCCGGTCCGAGGACGAGGCCTTGCGCTGCGTGACGACCCACGGCCTGCAGGAATGCGAGTACGTGGCGCTGGTGCGCTTCGACGGGCCCCTCTTTTTCGCCAACGCCAGCTACCTGGAAGACAAGATCACCGAGATCATGCGCCTCAAGAAAAACCTGAACCACATCATCATCGTCGCCAACGGGATCAACGACATCGACGCCTCCGGAGAAGAAACCCTGTCGCTGCTGGTGGATCGGGTCAGAAGCGCCGGGGTCGACATCTCGTTGAGCGGCGTCAACGAGGCGGTGATGAAAGTGTTCAGCCGTACTCACTTTCCGGCTAAACTCGGAGAGGATCATCTGTTTCCGACAATGGAAAAGGCCATCACCACCGTCCATGAATCCGCTCACCTGCACGGCCGGGAGGAGGCCTGCCCTCTGCTGACCGTTTGCCGGCTGGCCGAAGCGTAAAAAAGGAGGGGTTTAACATGCCATCCATCACAATCTTCAGCGGCAGCTTTTGCAATGAAAGCCAGGTGGTCCGGGAAGTCCTCTCCCGCACCGGCTATGCCCAGATCTCCGACAAGAACATCGTTGCCGACGCCGTGCGTATGGCCCACATGCCGGCCAACAGGATCGAACGGGCGTTTTCGGCCAAGACCTCGGTCTTCAACAAATTCACTCATGAACGCGAGCGGTCGCTGGCCCACCTCAGAGTGGCCCTGGCCGAGCGCCTGGCGGCGGACGATCTGGTTATCACCGGCTTTGCGGGGCAGCTGATCCCGCGCGAGATCAGTCACGTGCTGCGGGTGTGCCTGATCGCCGACATGAAGGCGCGGGTGGCCGCGGCCGTCAGCGAGCACAAGATGTCCGAACTGGAAGCACTGAAAATCATCCGCCGCGAAGACGAGGACCGGGCGGCATGGACCCAGCTGCTTTTCGACGCCAAGGATCCGTGGGCGGCGTCGCTCTACGATATCGTCGTGCCGACCGACAAGATGCCGCCGGCCAAAATTGCCGAAACGATCGCGGAAAACCTGGCCAAGCCCGTCGTGAAGCCCACCGGCCGGTCCCGGAGCGCCGTCGACGATTTCACCCTCGCCGCCCGGGTTGAAACCGCCCTGATCAAGGAAGGGCACACC
Organism: Desulfobacterales bacterium; assembly: GCA_049283795.1. GTDB lineage: Bacteria > Desulfobacterota > Desulfobacteria > Desulfobacterales > SG8-13 > JARFQH01. Next base: position 3,717 of record JBAPWQ010000304.1, read on the forward strand.
GTCGGGGTCAAGGCCCGCGCCAGCGCCGTCACCCTGACCATCAACAAACACGTTTTGATGCTCAACCGGCTCGAAGAAGACCTCAAGGCGATCGCCGGCCGCGTGGCGGGGGTCACGGCGGTGGAGGCCAAAGTCGGGCCGGGGTACTATCAGGCCGACATCTACCGCCGCCAGGATTTCGAAATTCCTTCCAAGATCCTGCTGGTGGACGACGAGCGGGAATTCGTCCAGACACTCTCCGAGCGCCTAATGATGCGCGATCTGGGGTCGGCGGTGGCCTAGGACGGTGAGTCGGCCCGGGAGGTGGCGCGCGAGGAGGAGCCCGATGTCATGATCCTGGATCTCAAAATGCCCGGCATCGACGGCATCGAGGTCCTGCGCCGCGTGAAAAAAACCCAGCCGGCGATCGAGGTCATCATACTGACCGGCCACGGGTCGGAAACCGACCGCAACGTGTGCATGGACCTGGGAGCGTTCGCCTACCTGCAGAAGCCGGTCGACATCGAGGAGCTGAGCGCGACCATCAAGGCCGCCCATGAAAAAATCCGCCGCTTGCGCGAAGAGATGAAACCGGCCCCGGCGGGCAGTTGACGACCCGCCCAACGGCGCGGTATGAAAGACAGGGGTCCCCATGTTCGGACTTGTAAACCTGAAGCCCTCTTTCTGGGACAAACACCGGCGCATAGCCGCCCCCGGAGCGTCCGAGTACCTTTTCAACTACCGGCGCATCTGGCGGCTCTCGATCTTGCTGACCGGTGTGGTGGCCCTGGTGCCGCTTATTTTCATCACGCTGGTCGACTACAACTTCACCGAGCACGCCATGGTCTCCGAATGGCTGCTAAGGACCTCGCGCACGGTCTCCAACACCCGCCGGGCGATCTCTTTCTTTCTCACCGAACGCCGCTCGGCACTCGATTTCATCGTCCACGACAACGGCGCGGAAGTCCTCAGCCGTCCGGCGCGGCTGGCGGCTATCCTGGAGAACCTGAAGCGCAGCTTCGGGGGCGGCTTCGTGGATCTGGGATTGATCGACGCCACCGGCCAGCAGCGGGCCTACGTCGGACCCTACGGCCTCAAGGACAAGGATTACAGCGGTCAACCCTGGTTCGAACAGGTCATCGACCGGGGGGTCTACACCAGTGATGTCTTTTTGGGCTACCGCAATGTCCCGCACCTGGTCATCTCCGTCAAGCAAAGCCTGCCGGACGGCTCTTTCGATGTCCTGCGCTCCTCGATCGCCATCGAGCCGTTCGAGGACCTGCTGTCGAATCTCGAGCTGGGCGGTCTCGGAGACGCCTTCATCATAAACCACCAGGGGATCCTGCAGACCAACTCCCACTACCACGGGCAGGTGCTCGAAAAAATTCCCCTGCCGGTTCCCGAATTCTCGGCGACAACCGAGGTGTTCGAAGGCAAGAACCCGGCCGGCGAGGCCGTGTTTATCGGCTACCGGTTCATCGAAGACACGCCGTTTATCCTAATGATCGTCAAGAAGAAAAACGAGCTCATGAAGCAGTGGCACAAAACGCGTTTGGAGCTTATCATCTTCCTGCTGGTCAGCGTGTCGTTCATCCTGGCGGTCATCATCGGCACCGTCACCTTCATGGTGAACAAGGTGTATATCGCCGACGAAAGACGATTGATGGCCCTGCACCAGATGGAATATTCGAACAAGATGGCCTCCATCGGCCGCATGGCCGCCAGCGTCGCCCACGAGATCAACAACCCTCTGGCCATCATCAACGAAAAGGCGGGCCTGATCAAGGACCTTTTTACCATCAAGAAGCAATACGCCGACGATCCCAAACTGCGCGGCCTGGTCGACTCGACCCTCAATTCGGTTAAACGGGCCGGCAAGATCACCAAGCGCCTGTTGACGTTTGCCCGCAACCTGGAGGCCACCATAGAACCGGTCAACCTGGGGGAAACCATCGATGAAGTATTGAGCTTCTTGAGCAAGGAGGCCGAATACCGCAGCCTCGAGATCCGGGTGGAGGTGCCGCCCGATATTCCGATCGTCGAATCCGATCGCGGCAAACTCGAACAGATTTTCCTGAACATTATCAACAATGCCTTTGCGGCAATGTGCGAGGGCGGCCATTTGTCGATCGCAGTCAACCGCGCGGGCCCGGAGGCGGTCGAAATCAAGTTCCGCGACGACGGCTGCGGCATCCCCCGCGAAGACCTGCAGCGGATATTCGAGCCTTTTTTCTCGACCAAAACCGGTCAGGGGGGCACCGGACTGGGCCTTTCCATCACCTACAACCTGGCCCGTGAAATCGGCGGCCACATCAACGTCGACAGCGAAATGGGCCAGGGGACGTGTTTTACCGTCACCTTGCCGGTGAAACCGCCGCAAACCAAGGAAGGGGCAGACGCATGCGCGTGTTACTCGTAGACGATGAGGAAGAATTGGTATCGGCGCTCGGCGAACGGCTGGTGTTGCGCGACATCGATGCCGAATGGTTCACGACCGGCAGCGCCGCGTTGCAGCGGGTCGAGACGGGGTGCTTCGATCTGGCCATACTGGACATGAAAATGCCGAAACTCGGCGGGCTGGAATTGCGAGGCAAGCTGCAGGCGAAATGCCCCGACATGAAATTTATCTTTTTGACCGGCTACGGCTCGGAAAAAGATTTCACATCGGCCACGGCTACCGGCAGCAAAGCGGTCTACCTGGTGAAACCAGTCGACATCGACCTTTTGCTTGACAAGATGCAGGCCCTGCTCGATACCTCGGGAGGTGAAGCGTGAACACGACACCGGGAAAACATGACGATCCGGGACTCCGCTTTTTCGGGAAAGTCACCGCCGCGGTCACCCACGACATCAAAAACTCACTGGCCACGATAAACGAAAATGCCGGATTACTGACGGACCTGGCCGCCATGGCGGCCCGCGGCAAGCCGCTGGACCCGGAACGGGTCAACGCCCTGGCGCTGAGAATCATGGACCAGGTCAAGCGGGCCGACGGTTTGCTGAAAAGCATGAACCAGTTTGCGCACAGCGTCGATGACGCCGTCAGGAAAGTGGATTTGAACGAGACCCTGCGGCTGCTGGCCGACCTGTCCGTCCGGCAGGCCGCGATGAGTGGGGCCACGCTGATGGTGCAGCCGTCCGCAACCCCGGTGGAAGTCGAAACCTCGCCGTTTGCTTTGCTGAACGCGCTTTTTGCGTGCCTCGAAGTCGCGATGACCGCCGCCGGCCGCGGCAGTTCGATCGAGCTGCGGCCCGAAAAGACCGCTGCGGGCACCTGTGTTCACTTCGGCCCGCTGCCGGCCGACGCCATTTCGGACCCGGAGCCCGGCCTGGCAGACGCCATCGGGGCCCGCTTGATCAAAAACACCGCAGCCAAGATGCTCACGTTGATGTTTGCCGATAGATGAGGCCCGCTTTGCAAGCGCAAAGACCGCACTCCGGATACTTCAGGCTTCATGCGCCGCCGACCGACACCAGCAGCCAAAATCTTTATTTTGAAGCCTATATAACCACATAACAGGAAAGGAGGCCGAAGATGGCTGAAAAAGTACTGCTCGTCGATGACGAAAAAGATTTTCTGGAAGTGATGGCCGAGCGCATGAGCGCCCGGGGGATGGAAGTCTCGACCGCGTCATCGGCTGCCGAAGCGATCCGGCTGGCTGAAAAACATTCCTACGATGCCATCATCGTGGATTTGATGATGCCCGAGATGGACGGGCTGGAAGCCCTCAAACTCCTCAAAAAGGAAAAACCGGAAACGCAGGTCATTCTGCTGACCGGTCATGCCAGCCTGGAGAAAGGCATCGAAGCGATGAAGCTCGGCGCGGTCGATTTTCTGGAAAAGCCGGCCGATATGTCCGAGCTGACGGAGAAGATCAAGAAGGCCCATGCACGCAAGATGATCGTCGTCGAGAAGCAAATCGAAGAAAAAATGAAGAAGATCATGGGTGTCAAGGGCTGGTAAGGGTTCGCTGAAAATCGAGGCGCAGCCCATTTTCGCCCGGGGCGATCATCGGCAAGTGACAGTGCGTGGCCGCATGACCGCCCCCGGTGCGCCTGTGGCGCCGATCGGCGCTTAAGGGATCGGCTCCAGTTCGATACTGTCCAACCGGGTCCCGTCTTCTCTTAAATAAATCCCCACCGTATTCTCGCCGGCCGGCAGCCACACCTCGACGGGGTCCGCTCCGTTGCGGTCGTTCACATATCCTTGCCGGTAGCTGGTATTCTGGAACACATCCCACAAATAGCCGCCGGCCGGGCTGCCGTTGACTTTAACCCAGAAAGAATCATTTCCGCCGTCGGCGGCATGGGCCGCCGCTTTGATTCGGAAAGCTCCGGCCTTGGAAATATCGAAAGTGAAGACAATTTTGTGCTTCTCATCCGGCCAGTACATGCTCGTCCATGTTCCTTTTCCATCGGGAACGTGGACATAGGCCTGTCCGCCGGCCGCCGGGTCGCTGCCGATTTCGAATGCGCCGGACAAAATCCCGCTTTCAGCCTCCTGGAACAACCCGGAATCCACAGGAACATCGTTTCCGGTCGGGCCCTGAGTTTCAAAGGCCATGAACCCGATCACCTCGGTCGTGTGATTTGTTTCCGCATCCCGGGACTGCTCCTCTTCCACTTTGACCTGGAAAGCGGCCGCCTGTTTGTTCTGCCACCGCCCGGCGGCCGTGTCGCCGCCATCGGTGGTCTGCATGGCCGCCACGACCACGGGCGGGCTCGAAAACGGTTCGTAGAACGGCACGACCTGATATGCATGCGTGACCGCATTCGAGGTCCGGCCGATTTCGAATGCAAACCCGTCCATGGTGCCCGCGCTCGGCTCCCAGGCAATGTAGCCGGCTTCTTCCGCCGCATGGTGCCGGTCATTCGATTCCTGTTCCTGGATTCGGTAGTCGAAACCAGCGATCGTGATGTCTTTCAACCTCAGCGTGACGGCATCGCCTTCGTTGGCACTGCCGATCGCGGTCAGAACGACCGGCACGGCATTGAACTTGCGGCCGAAATTTATCGAAGCAAAACCGCCCACCGCATCGGCATTGAACCGGCCGGCCTCGACCCGCGTGCCGCCCGGCAACTCATATGAACCGGCTTCAATCACAATATAGTCGACGCGCTCGGGTGAATGCCGACCGTCCAGATAATCCCATTCCTGAACCCGCACCTCGAAGCCGCTGCCGGTGACATTTCTGATTCGCGCCGCGGCCGGGTCCGTATCGGTGCCGCTTATGGCGCCGACGATCACTACCGGCTCTTTAAAGGACCGGTTTAAGCTTACCGCCTGCCACTGGTGATCGACCTCTATTTCTCCAACCTCAAGGGCCAGTTCGGCAGTCCCGGGCTCGGGTTTCGAAGCCGAATCGGTGGGATCGAAACCGCCCGCGATCTCTTCACCGTCTGAAACCCCATCCCCGTCCGTGTCGGCATTGTTGGGGTCGGTACCGTACTGGTTCACTTCCTCGAAATCCGTAAGACCGTCGTGGTCGGAGTCGCTGGTAACATCGACACAAGTCATGTCGCTGCCGCTGCAATCCTGGTCGATACCATCACCGCAAACCTCCAAAGCACCCGGGTGAATTGCAGCATTGGTATCGTTACAGTCACCCTGGTTTTCGGTATAGCCGTCGTAATCATTGTCGATATTTTCCGGACAAATCAAATCGGCTCCACTGCAATCCTGATCGATGCCGTCACCGCAAACCTCGGCGGCTCCCGGATGCACATCCGGACTGTTGTCGTTGCAGTCGCCCTGGGCTTCGGTATAACCGTCACCGTCCTTGTCACTCACCTGAACCGGGGCGGCGACAGGTTCCAGTTCAATTGTGTCCAGGCGGGTCCCATCCTCGCGCAGGTACACCGCCACCGTGTTCACACCGGCCGGCAGGGACACTTCAACCGGATCCGCCCCGTTGCGGTCGTTCATGTAATCTTGCTGATAACCGGTGTTCTGAAAGACATCCCACAAATATCCACCGGTCGGGCTGCCGTTTACTTTTACCCAGAAAGAATCATCGCCGCCGTTGGCGGCATAGACCGCACCCTTGATTCTATAAGTTCCGGCTTCGAGAAGATTGAACGTAAAGGAGACTTTTTGGGTCTCGTCCGGTCCATCAAAACGCGTGCCTGCGCCGTTGGCTACATAAACATACTGCCCGCCGCCGGCCGCCGGGTCGCTGCCGATCTCAAAGGCCCCGACAAGGTTTCCATCTTCGGCTTCCTTAACCAATCCTTCATCTTCAGAGCAGGTTAAATCTGCACCACTGCAATCCTGATCGATGCCATCACCGCAGATCTCCGTGGCACCCGGATACACGGTCGCACTGCTGTCGTTGCAGTCGCCCTGGGCCGTGGTATAGCCGTCACCATCTTCATCGATATCTTCATGGCAGACTAAATCAGCACCACTGCAGTCCTGGTCGATTCCGTCGCCGCAGATTTCCGTGGCACCCGGATGGATATTCGATTTCGTGTCGTTACAGTCACCCTGATTCTCGGTGTAGCCGTCTCTATCATTGTCGATATTTTCCGGGCAGGTTAAATCTACACCACTGCAATCCTGATCGATACCGTCACCGCAGATCTCCGTGGCACCCGGATGGATACTCGATTTCGTGTCGTCACAGTCACCCTGATTCTCGGTGAAGCCGTCTCTATCATTG
>JBAPWQ010000305.1:0-6894 GCA_049283795.1 Desulfobacterales bacterium
ATGAAGGGATTTCATGCTTCCGGCAGCCCCGGATTTGACCTCGAATGGAAGTCGGTATTTTATAAGACAACCCGTTTAAATCGTCAATCCGGTAAAAATTAACGCGTTGATTTATGGCTTGCGGTATTATTCATTAAAAAGATCTTTTTTAGGATGGGCCACTAGCTGAACCCCAGCAGACGACCCCCCTGATAGACACAGAAAGCCGCCAGCCACGCTATCGATGTGCTGTAGAAAATGCTGAAAAACATCCATTCCAATGAGCCGGTTTCGCGGCGGATGGCGATCACCGTGGCCAGGCACGGCAGGTAGAGCAGCACGAAGATCATCATCGACAGCGCCGAAAGCGCCGTCATTCCCGAGCTTTTCAGAGCGCTTTGAAGGGCCGTGAGATTTTTGCTTTCGTCGGCGGCGTAAAGAACCCCCAGGGTGCTCACCACGATTTCCTTGGCCACAAACCCGGACACGAGTGCCACCCCGCCGCGCCAGTCGATCCCGAGCGGCGCGAATGCCGGTGCCATCGCCTTGCCGATGCGGCCCATCAGCGAGGATTCCACCCTCTGCGAGCGCCGCTCGCGTGCCAGGGCGTCAAGGGCTTCGTTTTTGCGGGCCTCCAGACGCGGCTTGTCGTCCTCGGGCGCCGTCCGGATCATCTCAATATAGGTCGCGGCAATGTGGGCGGCGTCGGCCGCGAAGTCCTTCGTATCTCCGCCGGTTCGCGGAAAAGCCGTCAAAAACCAGATCACGACCGAGCCGACCAGGATCACGCCGCCCATTTTTTTCAGGAAAATCTTGCTGCGGTCCCACATGTGAATCAGCAGGCTCGTCAGCGTCGGGGCCCGGTAGGGCGGCAATTCCATGACAAACGGTGCATCGGCACCCTTTAGCAGGGTCGATCGGAACAGGCGGCCGGTGACCATCGACAGCACAATTCCGAACAGGTAGATTCCGAAGATGACGCTGCCGGCCCGCGCCCCGAAAAATGTTCCGGCCAGGGCGATGTAAACCGGCAGCTTGGCCGAACACGACATGAAAGGCGTGATCAAAATCGTGAGGATCCGGTCCTTTTCGCTTTCAAGCGTGCGGGTCGCCATGACGGCCGGCACGTTGCAGCCGAAGCCCATCAGCATGGGAATGAAGGACTTGCCGTGCAGGCCGATCAGGTGCATGATCTTGTCCATCAGAAATGCCGAACGGGCCATGTAACCGGTGTCTTCGAAAAGAGCGATGCAAAAAAAGAGGATCAGGATGTTGGGCAAAAAAACGATCACGCTGCCGATGCCGGCCACGATGCCGTTGAGCAGCAGATCCTTGACCAGGCTTTCGGGCAGGACCCGCGCCAGAAATGTGGACATACCGTCGACGGCGGCCGATATCACCGCCATCGGGTATTCCCCGACCGTAAAGGTCAGCTGGAACATGGCCCAGATAAAGAAAATGAAAATCGGGAAACCGAGAAACCGGTTTGTCAGCACGAGGTCGATATTGCGCGAGGTGTCGATTCGCCGGCGGTTCGTGTTGACGAGCACTTCCTTGACGATACCGGCGATGAAGCCATAGCGCTCATCGGTCATAATGATCTCGGGCTCGTCGTCGAAACGCCTGCGCAGGTGATCGCGCAGGGCCGCGGACAACTCCAGCAGGCTTGCGGCCGAGTCCCCCGCTTTTTCGATCAGCCGCTGGCGGACGATTTTGTCCTCTTCGAGCAGCTTGATGGCGGTCCAACGGGTGTCGTAGGGAAGCCGTCCGGTGGTGTTCGCTTCGATCGATTGCCGGAGCTTTTCGACCGCCTCCTCGATATCCTTGCTGTATTGAACCCGCCGCACGGGATGAACGGAGGCATCCGACTCCGCCAACCCGATCGCCAGCGTGAGCAGGGTGTCGATTCCCTCGTTTTTATTGCCGACCGTAAAGGCCACCGGCACGTCCAGCAGTTCCGACAGCTTCTTCTCGTCGATCTTGTTGCCGCGTGTGCGGGCCAGGTCGGCCATATTGAGGGCGAAGATGACCTTGCAGTCGAGTTCTCTGATCTGGGTTGCCAGGTAAAGACTGCGCTCGAGGTTGGAGGCATCGATGATGACGATGACGACATCCGGGGTCTCGTCGAGGATGTAGTTGCGGGCGACGATTTCTTCGATGGAATACGGCGTCAGGCTGTAGGTGCCGGGCAGGTCGATGATCTTCAGTTCATAGCCGTGCCTGAAAATCAGCCCCTCTTTTTTTTCCACGGTCACGCCGGGCCAGTTGCCGACTTTCTGCCGGGTGCCGGTGATCTGGTTGAAAATGGTGGTCTTGCCGGAATTCGGGTTTCCGGACAGCGCGATCGTCAGCCTTTTGAGGGCCATGACGACGATCCTGTCTCGTTTGGAGCGATGACGCTGATATGAGCGGCTTCCTCGACCCGCATGGACACGTGATAGCCCTTGACGACGAGTTCCAGCGGATCTTTCAGAGGCGCATATTTTTCGACGGTCACTACGGTCCCCTTGATAATCCCCATTTCATGAAGCCGCCGGCGCAGCGCCCCCTGCCCGCCGATGCGGTCGATAACAACGGATTGCCCTTCCCTGACATCACTCAGCAGCATAATGTCCTTGAAACTGGAAAATTGAAACTTGATACTTGTAATTGGACACTTGAAACTTGATACTTGAAACTGGCAAATAGGAATTAAATATCAATCAGAGATTACGATGGAGCCCAGAACCCAATATCTTTTACTTTATTCCTGTCCTTTTTTCTTCAGCCTTTCGCCGTCGCCCGTCACCCTTCTCCTGTCGTCTGTCCTCCGTCCTCTGTATTTTGCCTTTCGCCTTCTGCCGCCCGCCTTGCGCCCTTCACCTTCCGTCATCCGTTGCCCCTCACCCGTCCTTTGTCGTCTGTCGTCCGTCCTCCGCCATCTGCCATCTGTCTTCCACCTTCCGCCTTTTACCTTGAGCCTTTTGCCTTTCGCCTATATGTTTAGGTAAACTGATAATTTTAATGACACCAAGAGCCCTTGTCAACGATTCGTTACACTGCGCTGTCCAGACTTATGCCATTCCTGAAGAGCCGGAATTTCCAGCATTTGGCCACTATCCCGTGCCTCCTGCTGTCAACCGGATTGGCCGGGCGTAAACCCCCGGTTTTCAGGAAGCGCGGACCGTTTTTTCCAAGCGGGCCACCGCCTCGATGTGGTGGGTGTGGGGAAACATATCGACTGGCTGGACCTCCAGGACACGGTAATGCTCCTGCATGAGGCCCAGGTCGCGGGCCAGGGTGGCCGGGTTGCAGGACACGTAGACGATGCGCGGCGCACCCATGTCGAGCACCTGCTGCACCACCTTTTTGTGCAGGCCCACCCGCGGCGGGTCGATGATCAGCACGTCCGGCACCCGGGTGATCCCCGGAAGGACGTCCAGGATGTCACCGAGCAGAAAGCGGCAGTTATCGATGCGGTTGCGGTGGCAGTTTTTGACGGCGTCCGCCACGGCACTTTCGACGATTTCGATACCGGTCACTTCGGCCGCCGCCGGCGACAGGCTGATGGCGATCGCACCGGTGCCGCTGTACAGGTCGAGAACATGTTCGCCGCCCGTCAACCCGGCATAGGCCGCAACGGTTTCGTACAACCGCCCGGCGGCCGCGGTGTTGGTCTGAAAAAAACTGTTGGCCGATATCTCGAAGTCGAAATTTCCGATCCGATCCACGATGAAGGGATCACCGGCCAGTTGGATCTCGGATTCGCCCTGGGCGATGCCGGCTGGGCGAGCGGTGACGTTGTTGACCACGGCGGCGATTTCAGGATGATCCGCCGTCAGGGCGTCCACCAGGGGCTGCAGGCGGTGTCGCTTACCGGAGGCAGTCACGATGTTCACCATCCAGCGTCCGGTGGCCACGGCGTGGCGCAGCATCAGAAACCGCCAGTACCCGGCGTGGCTCTTGAGCCCATACACCGGTTCGGACGAAGACCGGGCGAATTCCCTTACCCGCGCCAGGAGCGTGTTTCCCAGATCGGGCTGCAGCAGACAGGCCCGGGTATCGAGGACCTTGTAAAAGGTCCCCGGCACGTGCAGGCCCAGGGCGAAGTCGCCATCGATGCCCGGCACTCCCAGTTCGGCGGGCATCAGCCAGCGCTTTTCCGCAAACGTGAATTCCATCTTGTTGCGATAGTGGAAAATGTTCGGCGAGGCGATGGTGTCATGCACCGGGACGTCCCGCAGCCGGCCGATGTGCTCCAGGGCCTCGGACACGTGACGCCGTTTGTGTTCGAGCTGCTTTTCATAGGCCAGAAACTGCCACTTGCAGCCGCCGCAGGTCCCGCTGTACGGACAGGGGGGCTCGACCCGCCAGGGCGACGGATTCAACAGCTCGACCGGCAGCGCCTCGGCATAGTTTTTCCGTTTGCGGGTGATCCGGATGCGAACCCGGTCCTGGGGCGCCACCTGATCGACAAAAACCGCCAGGCCATCCACCCGTGCCAACCCCCGGCCGCCGAAGACCACATCGGCGACGTCCACATCCAGAATTTGCCCTCTTTGAAGACTCATAAGACGTGTTGTATACTCCAGGACGTTCGAAATGGGAATAGACAACAATTTAAACATGGTTATTGTAATCAGCACCGCATTGCAGATAAAATAATGACATGACTATGCTCGACTCAAGGGTGCGCTGCCGGCCGATCAGCTTTTACTCCGAAGGCTACCGGCTGAGCGGCACGCTGCACTTACCGCGCGCCGCGCGCCCGCCGGTCATTTTCGGATCGCACGGGCTTTTAAGCAGCGGCGAATCGGCCAAACAGCGCGAATTGGCCGACCGGTGCACGGCCGCCGGAATGGGCTATTTTCGCTTCGATCACCGCGGTTGCGGCCGCAGCCAGGGGTACTTTCCGGAAGTCACCAGCCTCGAGGGCCGCGTGCGGGACCTATTGGCGGCCGTCAGGACCATCGCCGCGCGCGCGGACACGGGCGGCGGCTGCGGCCTGTTCGGCAGCAGCATGGGCGGGGCCGTTTGCCTGGCGGCGGCAAGGGCTGTCGGCGCCGATGCGCTCGTGACCGCGGCCGCGCCGATCAGAAGCCGCGCCCTGAAGCCCTTCGAGGGCCAGGAGACGAAAGGAATCGAGGGCCGGCAGCCGGGACAACTTCACTTCGATCTTTCCGAAACTGTCGCCGGCCTGCGGCACGTCCTTGTTTTCCACGGAGACGCCGACACCGTGGTGCCGTATGCCCACGCGGTCGACATCATCGACAGGTTGTCCGCGCCCAAGCGGCTGGTGCGCCTGGAAAACGGCGATCATGTGATGACCGACGCCGCGCATCGCGAGACCTTTTTGCGCGAAACCGTCAAATGGTTTGCGGACGGTTTGACGTGACGAAAAATTTTTGGATCGGAAACTTATCGTGCCCTTTATGATCCCGTGGATGGGCACTACCTGATACCATTTCACATATAGGAGCTGTGATGGCGGACGAGCCTTCGAGAAAATTTTTTCGGCGCGCGTTTGTCAAAATGATGCTGCGCCGGGTTTTCGCGGTGCTCACGGTGGCCGGCATTGTTTACGGCCTGGTGGCGATGATCTATGCCACCCGCACCATCTTCAAGGTCAAGATGAACTATGCCGTCGTGCTGGAGCGGTTCGGGGGCAAGCGCGAGGCGGTCACCGACGTCGGGTGGCACGTGCGGCTGCCCTATTTCACCCGCATCGAACAGGAGGTCCCGCTGATGAACCAGCGGCTGTTCCTGGGCGGGACGACCGAGCCGATGCGCATCATTTCAAAGGAAAACGTCGCCCTGTGGACTTCGGCCATGCTGACCTACCGCATCCGCGACCTGCGCACCTGGGCCATCGAAAACCTGGACCCGCTCAGCCTGCTGCAGGCTGACTACGACGGCATCGTCAAAGACAACCTGCAAGCCCAGCGGGTCAACGAGCTGATCAGCGATCGGGAAAGCATCAAGGAAACGATCTTCAGCGCCTTGAAGGAGCGCCCGATCAATGAGGGCGGACGGACGCTGGAAGAAAAATACGGCATCGAGGTGGTCAGTTTCGTCCTCAAGGATACCCGCTTCGGGGACAAATTGGTGGAAGCCACCGAAGAGAAGAAACGGCGCGAGCTGATCGCCGAGGCCGAAAACTACGCCGCCGACCAGGAAGCCAGCCGCATCCGCAAACTCTACGCCGCCTATCTGGAAAGCATCCAGTCGCTGCAGAGTGCCCTCGGAAAAACCGACGGCTCCACCGACGTGGCCCTGTTTGAGTTTCTGACCCAGCAAAAATGGGCCACGGCCTACGAAAAGAACCAGGGCGACCAGCAGACCATCGTCATTCAAAATACCCAGGGCTCGCCGGCGCTGACCATTCCGCCCGCTGCGCCGGCGCCGAAATCCACTCAGCGGCAGGAGCCGTAACATGCCCCGCAGGTTGACCAAGGAAATCAGGTACATCCGGCTCCCGGCCGAGAGAATCCGGGAGATCGAAGAGCTGGTGGCGTCATGGCCCTATGAAATCATGGTGTTCATGCGGGCCCGTCTGAACCAGTACCGGCCGCCGTCGGACATTTTCAACCGGGCGCTGGGTCTGCTTCTGGCCTTGTTCAAGGCCATCCCCAAGAAAAAACTGACCGTCCTCAAGGACCCGGACATTCTCACCGACTGGCAGAAGCGTTTCGAAATATCCGGCCAGACCAATCCGCAGGAGGCCTGGAACAAAATCCTGGAAAAAGAAATATCCTTCAAGGATTACATCTACCTGCTATCCCTGCTGGATCGCGAACTCACCGACGTGCACGTTCCGGAAGAATTGCGCACGCTGTTCGAAAAGATCTACCGCGCCCACATCCGCAAGGAGTATATTTCCGATCCCTTGGTGCCCAAGGCCCCGCTGCTGCTGATTGACGGACCGAGTGGCAGCGG
>JBAPWQ010000306.1:0-2124 GCA_049283795.1 Desulfobacterales bacterium
TCCGGCCGCCGACCTCTCCGAACAGATATCGACCGCGGGCATGGAGGCCTCCGGCACCGGCAACATGAAGATGGCCCTCAACGGCGCCTTGACCATCGGCACACTGGATGGCGCCACCATAGAAATAATGGAAGAAGTCGGCGCCGAAAATATGTTCATTTTCGGCCTGACGGCCGAGCAGGTCAACGCCGCCAAAGCGGCGGGATACGATCCGGCTCACTTCTACCAAAGCGATCCGGAGCTGAAGCATACTCTCGACCTGCTCGCCTCGGACCGGTTTTGTCCGAATGAACCGGGACTGTTTTTACCGGTTTTTAACAGCTTGCTCCACCAGGGCGCCTATTCGGACCACTACCTGGTCCTGGCGGATTACCGACCCTATATCGAGGCCCAGGAAGCGGTCAATCGTCTCTACCTCGATCCGGAGGAATGGACAAAACGCTCGATCCTGAACACCGCCCGGATGGGAAAATTCTCAAGCGACCGGTCCGTACTCGAATACGCCGCCGACATCTGGAAAGTCCAACCGGTTTTATGAGGCACAGGCCATCATGGATTCCCCCAAAAAGGATGCGGCAACCAAAGGAGGTGAGACGATGACAACCGATGGCCGATCATCGGCGCCCGCCGCCGCGACCATCTCCCTGGCGCGCCTGCCGGTGTTCGACGACAACCGACGGCTGTGGGGTTATGAGTTGTTTTGCGTGGGCGGTGTTGGCGCCGCCGGTGATCCGGCCGGCAGGGAAAGTGCCGCGAGCAGCCTGGCCCAGAGCGCCTACATGGGGGTGCAGAACATGCTGGACCGCGGCAAGAAGATCATCCTGGACTTCAACGCCAAGGGCCTGCTCGACGATTTGCCCTACGTCCTGCCGCCGGCTTCGGCCGTGGTCAAGGTCGATGCGGCCGTGGGGTCGAACCCGGAGGTTGTCTTATCGCTGAAACGGATGAAAACCGACGGTTTCCTGATCGCCATCGATCAATTTTCTGCAGTCCCTGCCAACGAACCGCTCCACAAATTGGCGGATATTATCGCCGTGGCTGTCACAGGCAAGCGCAAGGACGAGCTGGTCGGGATTCTGGAAAGCACCCGCGCCTTACAGGCGCTGACAATGGCCACCGGCGTGGCGGATCCGGACCGGTTCGAAACCTGCCGGCAGTTGGGATTTTCCCTGTTTTCAGGGTCTTTTTTCAAGACACCGGATGTCATCAAGATGCGCAAGCTGTCGTCCAATGAGGTCTCGCGCTTCAAATTATTGCGGTTGCTGGAAATCCATGAACCCGATCTCGACGTGCTGGCTGAAACAATTCAAACCGATGTGACCGTCAGTTTCCGCCTGTTGGCCTATCTGAATTCAGCGGCTTTCGGGTTCCCCCAAAAAATAAAATCCATCCGTCAGGCCGCCGCGCTGCTGGGATGGAACAAAATGAAAAACTGGTTGCGCGTGTCGTTGCTCATGGAGGTGAGCCGCAACAAAGACGCCCTGGATCTGATGCTGCTGGCGGTTCAACGCGGCAAGTTTCTCGAACGGATCGCCGCCAGTCACGACTTCTGGGGGTTCGATCCGGACAGCCTCAACCTGCTCGGAATTTTTTCTCTGCTGGATGTCATGCTCGGCGTCCCCATGGCGGATATCGTCACCCATCTCCCACTAGACCCCAAACTTCAATCGTCCCTTTGCGGTGACCCCAACAGCGAGTATGCCCCCCTGCTCCAGCTGGCCCGGATGTGCGAGGAAGCGCGCTGGCCGGAGGCCATCCGGATGATTCAGCAGCTCAATCTTAACGAGGACGTCGTCAGGGGGTTATTTCAACAGGCGGTCGACTGGGCCATTGAGCTAACGATACAACCCGAGGACAATGGAGAGCAATAAAAAAATTTGCCGCCTCATTTGCCGCCTTGGCCCTGTGAAGATCATTTCCAGCCTTTTTTCTGAAGGGCTGCATTGAGAAGCCCCAGGCAATGGGCATATGCCTTTTTGGCTCCTAACGCCTCGTTGCGGGCCGCCTGCGACAGGCCCGAATCTTTCAGAGCCTCATCGGCCTGGCGGAGATTGGCCTCCATTATTTCCATCACATCTTCGATTTTCACGTCGTTTTTCCTGTTGAATCCCTGCCGGCTTGACC
>JBAPWQ010000307.1:0-12900 GCA_049283795.1 Desulfobacterales bacterium
CATCCGGAGCTTTTTTATTGACAAGGACAGGCATTCATTTTATAGCTGCCCCTTGCTAATCATGGTAATGAACCCGCGCAGATAAAAATGGTGAGAGGAGGTGAAATGAGGCGCCCTCCGGGCACGACAGCGTAGCGATAGAGGCATTCAAGTCAATTTTTAAAAAAAACAATGGAGGTAAAAAGATGGCGAAACACGCAACCCCTATGTTGGACCAGCTTGAGTCTGGGCCATGGCCGAGCTTCGTTTCGGACCTGAAGCAGCAGGCCGAAAAGCGGTCCAAGAACGCGGAAGGCGTCGAATTCCAGATTCCCGTCGATGTCGTCGAGGACCTTTTGGGCATTCTTGAACTCTCCTTCAAAGATGGCGCCACCCACTGGAAACACGGCGGGATCGTCGGCGTTTTCGGCTACGGCGGCGGTGTCATCGGGCGCTACTGCGATCAACCGGAAATGTTTCCCGGGGTCGCCCATTTCCACACCATGCGCGTCAACCAGCCGGGCGGCAAGTTCTACACGACCGAATATCTGAAGCAGCTGTGCGATCTGTGGGATCTCCGCGGCAGCGGCATCACCAACATGCACGGCTCGACCGGGGACATCATCTTCCTGGGGACCACCACCCCGCAGCTGGAAGAAGTCTTTTATGAATTGACCCACACCTACAACCAGGACCTGGGCGGTTCCGGATCCAACCTGCGGACCCCTTCGGACTGCATCGGCCAGGCCCGCTGCGAATACGCCTGCTACGACACCCAGGCGCTGTGCTACACCCTGACCAACGAATATCAGGACGAGCTTCACCGCCCGGCCTTTCCCTACAAGTTCAAATTCAAGTTCGACGGCTGCCCCAATTGCTGCGTGGCCTCCATCGCCCGGTCCGACATCTCTTTTATCGGCACCTGGAAGGACGATATTAAAATAGACCAGGAAGCCGTTCAGGCTTACATCGGCGGCGAACTCCCCCCCAACGCCGGCGATCACGACGGCCGCGACTGGGGTGCCTTCAACATCCAGAAAGAAGTCATCCGGCTGTGCCCGACCGAGTGCATGTGGATGGAAGACAAAAAACTGAAGATCGACACCAAGGAGTGCAACCGCTGCATGCATTGCATCAACGTCATGCCCAAAGCGCTTCACATCGGCGACGACAGAGGTCTGTCGATGCTGGTCGGGGCCAAGGCCCCCATCCTCGACGGTGCCCAGATGGGCTCCCTGCTCGTCCCCTTCGTCAAGGCCGAAGAGCCCTACGACGAAATCAAGGAAGTCATCGAGGGCATCTGGGACTGGTGGATGGAGGAAGGCAAGAACCGCGAGCGCTTGGGCGAACTCATGAAGCGCCAAGGCTTCCAGAAGCTGCTCGAGGCGACCGGGATTCAGCCGGATGCGCGCCACGTCATCGAACCGCGCTCCAACCCCTACATCTTCTGGAAGGAAGATGAAGTGGAGGGCGGCTGGGAACGCGACATCAACGAATTCAGAAAACACCACAAGAGATAGGGAGGGGAATCACCATGGCATTTATTTCTTCCGGATACAATCCTAAAGAACCGATGAAAGACCGGATCACCGACATCGGTCCGCGAAAATACGATGAGTTTTACCCTCCGGTCATCGCCAAGAACAAGGGCCAGTGGCAGTATCACGAAGTCCTCAAACCCGGGGTCCTGGTGCACGTGGCCAAGTCCGGCGACAAGGTCTTCACCGTCCGCTGCGGCGGGGCGCGGCTGATGACCACCGCCCACATCCGCGAAATCTGCGATATCGCCGAGAAGCACTGCGGCGGCTATGTCCGCTGGACCACCCGCAACAACATCGAATTCATGGTGGACGACCAGTCCAAGGTCGACGCGCTCGTCAAGGACCTGGAAAGCCGCAAGTTCAACGGCGGCAGCTTCAAGTTTCCGGTGGGCGGCACCGGCACCTCGATTACCAATATCGTCCACACCCAGGGCTGGGTCCACTGCCACACGCCGGCCACCGACGCCTCCGGACCGGTCAAGGCCGTGATGGACGAAATGTTCGATTACTTCAAGAGCCACAAGCTGCCGGCCAAGCTGCGCATTTCCCTGGCCTGCTGCCTGAACATGTGCGGCGCGGTGCACTGCTCGGACATCGCCATTCTGGGCTACCATCGCAAGCCGCCGATGCTCGATCACGAGTATCTCGACAAGATGTGCGAAATCCCGTTGGCCATCGCGGCCTGCCCCACCGCGGCCATCAAGCCCTCGAAGGTGGAAGTGGGCGGCGTTAAGGTCAACAGCGTCGCCGTCAACAACGAGCGCTGCATGTTCTGCGGCAACTGCTACACCATGTGCCCGGCCTTGCCGCTGGCCGACAAGGAAGGCGACGGCATCGTCATCATGGCGGGCGGCAAGGTGTCCAACCGCATCAGCGCGCCGAAGTTCTCCAAGGTCGTCGTGGCCTTTTTGCCCAACAATGCGCCGCGCTGGCCCGAGACCACGGACGTGATCAAAAAGATGGTCGAGACCTACAGCGCCGATGCCCGGAAGTACGAACGCCTGGGCGAGTGGGCCGAACGGATCGGCTGGGAGCGGTTTTTCGAGAAATGCGAACTCGACTTCACGCACCACCTGATCGACGATTTCCGCGATCCGGCGTACTACACCTGGCGTCAAACCAGCCAGTTCAAGTTCTAAACCGACTGCTCGAACCGAGGCGGGGGGCAGCGCGTTTTTGCGGGGCCCCCCGCATTCTCCGAAAAGGGGCTCACTATGGAATACGAAGAGGCAAAAGAAAAAATTGTCACCGAGTTAACCAAAAAACTCAAGACCAAGTCGAAGTTCTATTTCAACGACTTGGCCAAAATTCTCGAATCCAAACCCCGGGATGCTAAGAAGATCGTCAACAAGTTGGTCGTGGAAGGCGTCCTGGAATACTGGTCCAGTGGCAGCACGTCCATGTATGGCATGCCCGGAACCGGCAAACAGGCCGCGGCCGAGCACGAAGAAAAAGAAGGGTAGACCCCCGACCGGTTTTTTGCAGTGTCTGTTCACCGCATTTCCGCTGTTTGACAGTTGCTGATGTTGCAGGCAGGATGGTGTGGTACTTCCCAGAATAATGATATCGGCTTTGCGGGGCGGTTCGGGAAAGACCATCCTTTCCATCGGCGTTATCGCGGCCCTGTGCCGCCGCGGTCACGCCGTTTTGCCGTTTAAAAAAGGTCCGGATTACATCGATGCGGGCTGGCTTGCCCTGGCGGCAGGCCGGCCCTGCTACAATCTGGACACCTTCATGGTCCCTGCGGCCCGCGTGCTGTCCTCCTTCCTCGCCCACGCCTTTCCCGAGTCCATCGCCGTCATCGAAGGCAACCGCGGCCTCTTCGACGGCATCGATATCGACGGGACCACCAGCAGCGCCGAGCTGGCCAAATTGCTTCAGACGCCGGTTCTCCTGTGCATCGATGCCACCAAGACCACCCGCACCGCGGCGGCCGTCGTCGCCGGTTGCGAACAGTTCGACCGCGATGTGCCCCTGAAGGGGGTCATCTTGAACCGGGTGGCCGGCAACCGCCACGAAAGCATCCTGCGCCAAAGCATCGAGAGCCATTGCGGGGTGCCGGTGATCGGTGCGGTTCCCAAGCTGAGCCGCCAGCATTTTCCCGAACGGCACATGGGCCTGGTGCCGACGCCGGAACATGGCTGGGCGCGCGACTCGATCGATGCCACGGCCGCGATTGCGGAAAAACACATCGACATGGCGGCCCTGATCGATATCGCCGACCGCGCCCCGGTCCTTGGATCTCCGCAAGCGGTACCGGAGGCCTGCGACACCGGCGGCTGTCGCCCGTCGCCCGCCGCCGATGCGACGGCGCCGCGCATCGGCATCATCCGGGATTCGGCCTTTCAGTTTTATTATCCCGAAAACATCGCGGCGCTCTCATCCGCCGGAGCCGATATCGTCTATTTCAGCCCGCTGGCCACCGACACCATTCCGCATATCGATGGACTGTATATCGGCGGCGGTTTTCCGGAGACCCACGCCGAGGCCCTGGCGCAAAACGTGCGCTTCAGGGAGAAACTGAAGCGTCTGGCCGAGAGCGGCCTGCCGATCTACGCCGAATGCGGTGGGCTGATGTACCTGGGCAAAGAGCTGGTTCTGGCTGACCGGACCTATCCCATGGCCGGGGTGCTGCCGATTTCGTACGGTTTTTCCAAACGCCCCCAGGGACACGGCTACACGGTTATCGCCGTCGATCGCCCCAACCCTTATTTTTCAGTGGGCAGTGAATACCGCGGACATGAATTTCATTATTCACGGGTGCTGGAATGGGGGGGACAGGATGCGGATCTGGTTTTTCGCATGCGCCGCGGCACCGGCATTTGGGAAGGTCGGGACGGGGCCTGCCGTAAAAATGTGTTGGCCACCTACACCCATCTGCATGCTCTCGGCGCTCCGTCCTGGGCCGCAGCGGTGGTCCATATGGCCCGTACTTTCCACCAGGGGACCGCGGCCCGTGAGGAGAGCCAGTCAAGTGTCAGATCAGGAAATACGTGATTTTGCCGTCGAATATATTAGCGCCGCGCTGCACAAAGTCAGTCCTTCCCACCTTCAAAAAGTCCTGTCACAACGCTTTCCGATCGACACCCGCCGCGCCCGCGAGAGGATCAGGCACCTGCTGGCTGCCGGCGAGCTGGCCTACAGCTATGAATACGGCACCAGCTACCTCGACATATCCCCGCGGCGGCCGCTGCGGGTCGGCGACCACATCGTCGTCCTGCCGCCCGGCATCGATAACCATCTCGCGACATCTCCCGCCGACGCGGTTGTGCGGATAGCCCCCGGAGCGGCCTTCGGCTCGGGCCGCCACCCGTCGACCCGCCTGGCTTTGCGCGCGGTCGATGCGGTCATAGCCGGTGCCGGCGGCCGCCTCTCGGGCAAAGAATCGATTCTTTTTGACATCGGCACCGGTTCCGGGATTCTGGCCATCGCGGCCCTGCACCTGGGAATCGAACGCGCCGTGGGGATCGATCCGGATCCGTGCGCGCGCGCGGAGGCCCGGGAGAACGCGGCCGTGAACGGACTGGCGGCCCGCTTTTTGGTCACGGACCAGACCCTGTCGCAGGTGCCGGACAGCGACCGGTTCACGATCGTTACCGCGAACTTGCGGTATCCGACGTTGAGGCAGCTGGGAGAGTGGATTGGAGCGCATCTGGCCCCGGGCGGTTCACTGGTGCTTGCCGGCATAAAGTGCGATGAGCAGGCCGACCTGCTGGCGGTTTATGGCCGCGAGGGATTTTCCTGCCACTGGCGGGCGGCTGAAAAAGGCTGGGTCGGCCTTGCTCTGCGGCATGATTGTGGTTGAGCGGGCCGATGCGTTGAAGCGTAGCATGGCACCCGCCGCTGCAATAAAAAAAGGCGGGCTGCTGCCCGCCTTGAATTTATCGGAGATGACGGCCTGTCTGACTACTCGGACTTGGGATGACACTTGGTGCAGGTGGTCGGTGCATCCTTGGTATTGTTGGCCTTGTTGAAATCCTTGTGACAATCGCGGCAGTTCGCGTGGAAAGCCTCGGCGACAAACGCCAGTTTTTCCTTGTCCGTGAGCTTGGGGGCATCCTTGCCCTTGGGCGCCTCCCCGCACTTGTCGTGACACTCGATGCAGCGTTTTACTTCCTGGCCGGCGGCGATGTTGGCCAGCGGTTTGCCCTTGTCATCGTGGTGGCAGGTGCCGCAGTTGTCCTTGAACAGATCCGGCGACTTTTTGGCATATTCCTCAGCATGTTTCTTGTGGGTGAACTCGACGATGCCTTTAGTGTACTCGCACTTTTTATCCTGAATTTTGATGACATCCTCCACCTTGGTGGCGGCATAGATGCCGGCCGCGAAAAACACGAGGGCAACTCCGATGACCATTGCAATCAACACCGAACGCGTTTTCATAAATTGATTTTCAACCTCCTTTCCTCGAATAAGCATTTCCAGCAAATTACCGCCCGGTCGGTTTCCCTGTTCAAAAAACCGGCCCGAGCCGACATTATCGCATTCCGCCGTAAGCGCTGAAGGGACCGGTGGAAATTCATCCCCGTATTGCCGAAAAATTTCTTCGTGACCCCTTGAGTGAACGAACGGAAAACTCCCCCGTTGCGTTTGTTACCAAGCCGACGGGCACTTGTCAATGGCTATAAATCGGCCGTCTCCGCGCCGCCATTGGTTCAATTACCGCCGCCGGCCGGGGCCGATTCTTCCTCTTCCTGCCCGGTCTCACCCGGTTTCTTTTGCCCGAAGACGCGGGCGCCGATAATGCTGATTTCGTAGAGTCCCATCAACGGCACCGCCATCATGATCTGGGTGACGACATCCGGGGGCGTCAAAATGGCCGCCCCGACAAAAAAGATCAGAACGGCATACTTGCGGTTCTTTTTTAGAAAGTTGACCGAGACGATGCCGAGACGGGCCAGAAAGGTGATCACCAGGGGCAGTTCGAAGACCAGCCCGAATGCCAGCAGCAGCTTGGCGGAGAAGCCGAGGTATTCTTTCATCGAGGGCATGGGGCGGATCGTATCCGAAGCGAATCCGAGGAAGAACTGAAAACCCCAGGGAAAAACGAGAAAATAGCCGAACAGGGCGCCGCCGACGAAAAAGAAAGTGGACAGCAGGACGATCGGCAGCATCAGCTTCTTTTCCTTGTCATAGAGGCCCGGCGCCACGAAGGCCCAGAATTGATAGATGATGACCGGAGCGGCCAGCATCAGTCCGGCCAGGAAAGCCACTTTCAAATAGGTGAAGAAGGCTTCCGGCAGTCCTGTGAAAATCAGCGAATCGCCGGGCCGCATGATCTTTACCAGGGGATTGACCAGGATTTGAAAGAGGAATTCCTTGAACCCGTAGCAGACGGCAAAGCCGATGCCGACGGCGACGAAACAAACAATCAGGCGCTTGCGCAGCTCTTCCAGATGGACGGTAAACGGCAGTTTCGCTTCCTCATCCATTTTGGGCCGGCCCTTCCTGCCCTGTTTTTCCCGACCGGTCATCGCCGGTTTCCCGCGCGGGTGTGGCCGGATCACGCGGCGCCTGGTCGGAAAAACCCGCTCCGTCCTTTTCCGCTTCGCCGGCGACACCCGCCTGCTGCCACTGGTCGTACGCCTTCTTCAACTCGGTGACTTTCTGCTCCCCGGCTTTGGCCGGGCCGCTACCCTGGCTTTGGTCCTTCACGGAGACCGGGCCGTCCGTCAGGCTGTCTTTGAAACTTTTCTTGACCTCTTTGAGTTCGCTGTCCAGCTCGATGGATTCCTTCAACTCGCTGGTCGCTTTTTTGAATTCCCGCAGGGCCCGTCCCATGGATTTTGCGAGGTCCGGAAGTTTCTTGGGTCCGATGACGATGAGCGCAATGGCCAGAATCAACAACATTTCCGGCATGCCGATGCCAAACATGAGCCGTCTCCTTGCAGAGTCCCCGCCGGTAGGCGAAGGCAAACCGATTCCGGCAGGAAAACAGGATGGTTTTTGATGAAAAGAAGGTTCTGAAAAGGGCTAGTTTTTACTTGGTTTCGGATTACCTGTCAACACCGGCAGAAATGTGTGGCTGTGAATCCACTTGATGACAGGCAATATTTTTGATATATTTAGGGGGTTATGATTCAGACATTCGATCAGGACCAACTCGAGAAGACCGAATCCATTCTGGAAACGGACCTGGCGGCGAGCGGCGTGACTGTCGCCCTGCTGGTCGACATGGCCGGCCATATTATCGCCAAGAGCTGCGACAAAGAGCGGCAGAACGGCGTCTACTCTTTAGCGGCGCTGGCGGCCGGGAATTTCGGAGCGGTCAACGCCATGGCCAAAATTGTCGGGGAAGACGAATTTTCGCTTTTATTTCATAAAGGCCAGGACGAGAATCTGCATTTCAGCAAGGTCAACGACGAGTTGCTGTTGATAGCCATTTTCGGCAACGGCGTCTCCCTGGGATTTCTGAGATTGAAAATAGCGGAAGCGATCGAGAAAATCCGTCTGCTGTGGTGATGTTGGTATCCTGCCGATCCCCTGCCCGGTTTACGCGACAGAGCTTTCCGACTTCATTTCGCCTCTTCCGGCTTCAAGACCATCAGGAATAAATTTCCGCGCTGCCGCATGTGGCCGGCGGCCGTCTCGGCATACGGTCCGGCGCCCCAGAACAGGTCGGCGCGGGCGGGACCGCGAATGGCGCCCCCGGTGTCCTGGCTGAGGACGAACCGGCCGAGGGGTTGCCAGCCGACAATTTTCCCACTGCCGTCGAGAACCGGTTTTTCGGTTTCGATGTAGGCCAGGGCGGGCAGCGGAAAAAGCCGGTAATCGAGGGCGATCGAGCGGCCGGGTGTCAGCTTGACCTCCAGGAATCCCAACGGCCCATCTGGTTCTACCCGAAAAAACACATAGCTGGGATTGTAATTGAGGATGTCGCGGGTTTCTTGCGGGTGATCCGCCAGATAGGAACGGATGCGCTGCATCGACATTTCCGGGAGCGGAATTTTGCCTTCATCGGCCAGGAGCCGGCCGACACTGCGATAGGGGCGGCCGTTGGTCGAGTCATAGTGAACGAAGAGCGGCTCGCCGCCGTCGAGCAGGACCCGACCGGAACCCTGAATCTGTAAAAAGAACAAATCCACCGGATCGGCGAGCCAGGCCAGAACG
The DNA here is from genome assembly GCA_049283795.1 of Desulfobacterales bacterium. Taxonomy (GTDB): domain Bacteria; phylum Desulfobacterota; class Desulfobacteria; order Desulfobacterales; family SG8-13; genus JARFQH01. The sequence goes on from JBAPWQ010000307.1 coordinate 8,631, forward strand.
GGCGCCTTGCCGTTCAAAACACCCGCTTCCTCGATGTCTTTGCGCTCATAGTAGGGAATGACGGTCTGGCCCGCGAGGCGCCCGGTGAGCTTAACCCCCGAATATTTTTCCGAAAAAGCGGCCAGGTCGATGGTCAGCATGTCGTCCGGTCGCCCCAGGATCGGCACCCGATGCGCCGGATCGGTTTGTCGCCGGCCATTCAACAGGGGCTCGTAGTAGCCGGTAAACAGCACGTCCTTTGCGGGTCCACCGCCGGCGGACCGGTACACGCGATAGTTGTCGCGAATGAAACGGCTCAGTTCTTCATCGGACGGACGGGAGTGGACAAAGGCCAGAAACACATCCATCGACCGCACCATGTGCGCGGCTGAATAGCGGTCCTCACCGAAGCCAAATTCCTTGTCCGGCGGCACGCGCTGCAAATAAGACAGGCTGGCGAGGATGCTCTGCTCCAGCCCGTCGAAACGCATGTCGTCCGTAAAATCGGGGTACCGGGCGGGAGTCAGTTCCTGGACTATCTGCTCCTTGGGAGCCGCGCAACCGGCGATCCAGCCGGCCACAAGCAGCAGTCCCACGAGCAGCACCCGCAACCGGACTCCCCGCCGCGCCAGCCGCCAGGCCGGTTTACCGGCCGCGCGGAAACCGCCGAGAAAGGGCCTCATCGAGCCGCCGAACAGGTTGACCGTTTTCATGCGAAATTACTCCCGGCGCAGGTAATGGCCGCTTTTTCCACCGGATTTTTCAATGAGACGCACATCGGTGATCACCATGTCGCGATCATGGGATTTACACATGTCGTAAATCGTCAGGGCCGCCACGCTGACCGCGGTCAGCGCCTCCATTTCGACCCCGGTGCGGCCGACCAGACGCACGCCCGCTTCGATCCCGATCGAATGGGCCTCCCGGTCCGGCAGAAAATCGAGCCGCACGTGCGTGACGGGCAGCGGATGGCACATCGGGATGAGGTCGGCGGTTTTTTTGGCGGCCATCACCCCGGCGATGCGCGCCGTTTCGAGCACGTTGCCCTTTGTGACCGTGCCCGTCAGAATTTTTTCAAGAGTGACGGGCTGCATGATGACGGCCCCGCGGGCGACGGCGGTCCGCTGGGTCGCCTCCTTGGCGGTCACATCGACCATGCGGACCCGGCCCTCGGCATCCAGATGGGTGAATTCGGTCATAGCCGAGCCTCCTCTACCTGAAATATTCCGTCTTGCGGGTGGCGGTTTTTTTGATGGCCTCGAGCGTGGCGTGCAGCGCGGCCAGCACGTTTTCCCGTACATCGCCGGCGACCACCAGCAGCATGACCTCTTCCCCCACGGCCAGGTAGCGGTTTTCGGCAATATGAACCTCAATGGCCACGATGCCGGGTTTGAGGCGTCCCTCGGCGAGAATGCCCTTCAGCACATCGTGATCGACGCCGACCTCCAGGCCCTTGACTGGCCGGCCGTCCCGCGACGTGGCGCGCACGATCCCGATGTGGCACAACAGCATGCCGACCCGCTCGAATTCGGGATGTTTTTTAACGGTTTCAATGAGCTGGTCAAGGGTCATGGTGGTCCTTTTATTTTTATTCACCCCTCCAATGCCGATATTTCTCCCTGCAGGGCTTCGGCCCGGATCAGGTCGGCCGGCGAGTTGATGTTGAAAAACGACGTCAGCTCAGGGTCGAGCCTGCGCAGGCGTTCTTCCGGGATGGTCCTGACCCTCATCTTTTTTAAAATGTGCTGGATTTTGAGCCGGTCTTTGGTCAGGTGCTGCCAGATCGTTTCCAGGCAGCGGGCCGAGTAGGCGGCGCACAGGGGCTCGAGTCCGGCCGCGGTTTTCGGGATGACGGCATCGATGTCGGGCGTGATGGCACCGACGATGGCCTGCACCACTTCTTTTTTCAAATAAGGGATGTCGCAGGCGGCAAAAAACGCATGCGGCGTCCGGCTGTGAAAAAGGCCGGCATGGATGCCGGTCAACGAACTGCGCACTGCAAAGAGATCCGTGACGATGTGGGCGTCCCAGCCCAGGTATTTCAGCGGATCGTTGGTGACGACGAAAACGTCTTCGAACGTGTCCCGAAAAATCCGGTAAATTCGATCGATGATTCTATCGCCGCCGACGGTTATAAACGCTTTTTCCTGGCCCGAAAAACGGGTGTTGAGCCCTCCCGCCAGGATGATGCCGCTGCATGACGTAATCATTTCACCGGCCAATTTAATAAAATTGGCTTGTAAAATCAAGCCAATTCGGTCATCTAAACGCCTGGCCGGCCTGTGCGGCCTGAATCGGCGCATCAGCGAGCGCTTGAAATCGACGACGAGTTTCGTATAAGGAAAAAGAGTATGGGCACCCATGCACACAAAAAAAATGCGCCCCGTTCGGTCGCCATCGCCATCCTGACGATTTCAACGACCCGCAGCCTCGAAACCGATGAGAGCGGCCGATGGATCGAAAATCAGGCCGTCGAGTCAGGACACGTCGTGACCTGCCGTCACATCGTGCCCGATGATGCGGCCCGCATTGCCGCGGCGCTGTCGGCCGTCATACGGGACCATCACCCGCAGGTGCTGGTGTTGACCGGTGGCACGGGCGTCACGCCTGAAGACGTGACCATCGAAGCCGTGCGTCCGATGATGGATAAGGAATTGACGGCTTTCGCATCGCTTTTTGCCCACCTCAGCTACACCGAAATCGGATCGGCCGCGATGCTCTCGCGGGCAGCAGCGGGTATCATCGCCGGCACGGCGGTTTTTTGTCTGCCGGGCAGCCTGAATGCCTGCCGCCTCGCCTGCAATGCCCTCATTTTTCCTGAACTGGGGCATCTTGCGCACCACGTCTCGAAGAAATAGGGCGATTAACGCCGCAGCTGTGCGATTGGCCCGCCTTGAATGGCGCCGGCCGGGCCGACACCGGTACGGGGGTGATGAGTGAGACACCAGAAGCGGTACCTGACGGCTCTCGTGGCCAATCACCAGGGTGATATTTCTGAACTGGAAGGTTATGCCGCCGTCGGCATGGCGGCCGGTCAACTGGTGCCGCTCGAACGCGGACACACCGTCGAGCTGCCCTTCGGGGGCGAGCTGATGTTTTTACCCGGGCGCGTTCCGATCCTCTTCAATCTCCGCAGCGAGCGCTGCGAACCGGTGGCGCAGCACCCCGGCCGCCGCAAAACACCCGTTTTTCCGGTGGCGGCGTTCAATTCGCCGGGATATGTCGTGCGCTGGATCAGTGCCTTTGCCGCAAGAGACGGTGCAGCGCCCCTACCGCTTTTTTCATACGGCGCCGTTGGATGGCACCGCGGCGGATACCGATCGGCGGTGTTTCGGGTGGATCGCGAAAGGCGCCAGGACCTGCGGCTCATGCCGCCGGAGGCCGTCGCGGCCGGCATCCGCACCAAACGTCGTCAAATGCCCGCCAACCGCCTGCGGGAGCACCTGGAAACCTGCGCGCTCGTTTACGGCTGCCCGGCCGCCAAGAACTTTTTTCTCGGGCGCTGCGAAGCACCGCTGCCCACCGCTCAACGCTGCAATGCCCGCTGCTGCGGCTGTCTTTCGCATCAGGAGGGCAGCGGCATTCCCCCCAGCCAGAACCGAATCCGCTTTACGCCGAGTCCGCCTGAAATTGCGGCGGTGGCGCTGTCGCACCTTCAGCGCGTGCCGCGCGGGGTGGTCAGCTTCGGCCAGGGGTGCGAGGGGGACCCCCTTCTGGCGGCCGACGTCATCGAACCGGCCATTCGCTCGATCCGTGCCGCAACCGACCGCGGAACGATCAACATGAACACCAATGGCAGTCGCCCGGCCGCGCTGGGAGCCTTGATGGATGCCGGCCTTGACAGCCTGCGCATCAGTCTGAACAGCGCCAGGGACGCGTGCTACACCGCCTATTTTCGGCCCGTCGGCTACCGCTTTGCCGATGTCGTCGCGGGGATCGATCTGGCGCTGCAGCGCGGCCGGCATGTGGCGCTCAACTATTTGAACCTGCCCGGTTTTACGGATACGCCCGAAGAAGTCGACGCCCTGACCGATTTTCTGGACCGTCATCCGATCCAGATGATCCAGTGGCGCAACCTGAACTACGATCCCCTGCGGTACTGGGAGATGATGGCCGCGATTCGTCGTCCCGGAAACCCGCTGGGGATGACAGCCGTTTTCGAAACGATACGCAACCGATTTCCCGCATTGCGCCACGGGTACTTCAACCCGCCAAAGGAAAAGTTTTGGGAACCGGCCCGGTTGCGTCATTGAGGACCCGGTGCACCGCGACGCCTATTTCTTCGGTCGTA
>JBAPWQ010000308.1:0-18811 GCA_049283795.1 Desulfobacterales bacterium
TGATGTTTTACGACAACTACTCTCCGTTCGGGCGCATGCGCGAAACCCCGGCCGTTAAACCCTACGAGCAGCCGCAGCCGATCATGCCGGCCGGTCTGGTCCCGGTCGCAGGCGGCGAAGCGCTTTACCGCGCGGCCGCGCCGGAAACCCTGACCTCGCCATTTTCGCCGGCCGATAGCGGGGTGATCCTGGAAGGTGCCACCCTTTATTTTACGTACTGCCAGCAGTGTCACGGGATCAACCACGACGGCAAGGGGACCGTCGGACAGAGTTTTGCCCCGCTGCCCAGAGACCTGAGAAGCGCCGCGGTGCAAGCCAGGACCGAAGGGGACATTTTCAAAGAGATTAGTTACGGGATTCCGGGAGGACGGCAGCCACCGCTGGCCACCACGATTGCCGCAGCCGACCGCTGGAGAATCGTGGCTTTCGTGAAGTCGCTCGGCCGTCAGTAAACTGCCATTTTTCTTTGAGGCGAGAAAAATCATGGAGTAAAAAAGTTCCGCTGCGGCGGGACTTTTTTTTCTGCGACGGATGTACCCATGACGTCTATGACCGACGCGTGCGATTTGTGCGGTTTGAGCCTGCGCAACGGGTGCTGCACCCTGGAAAAGGCCGGCGGCCGCTTCCGGTTTTGCTGCCTGGGATGCAAACAGGTCTTTAGCATGCTCTGCGATGCATCGGGCACGGCGGACCCGGCCGCTTTCCGCGCGACCGAGCTTTTCCGGCGCTGCCGCGAGCTGGGCGTCATCCCGTCATCCGCGGACGATCTCGACCGGGTGGCTCCGCCGTCCGCCGGCGTCGGCCTGTCGTCCGGGGAATTCTCTCCAACGCCCCTCGCCCAGGCTGCCGGCGAGTCGCTGTCTCTTCAGCTGAAAATCGGCGCCATGTGGTGTCCGGCCTGTGCCTGGGTGATCGATGCGTCCCTGGCCAAACTGCCGGGCGTCCTGCGCTCCGAGTGCAGTTTTTCGACCGACCGCCTGCGCTGTGACTACGACCCGGTTCAAACTTCCCCGGACCGGATTATAGAGTTCATCAATCACTTCGGCTACAAGGCTTCCTTGCCGGGGCAGGAGGACCGCGACCGGGAGCAGCGCCGGGAAACCCAGCGTTTCGGCATCTCGGCCTTTCTGACCATGAACGTGATGATGATCTCGTTGGCGCTGTACACCGGATTTTTCAGCGAGCTTTCACCTGAGGCGATCGCCAGTCTTTCGTGGCCGGTGGCCGTGATGGCCACGGCCGTTTTACTTTACGGCGGCCGGGATATTTTTCGGAAAGCCTTTTACGGCTTCGTTTCGGCCGCCTTCAGCATGGAGGCCCTGGTCGCGCTCGGCGCCGCCGGTGCGTATCTGTTCAGCGTTTACAACCTGCTGCGCGGTAGCATTCACCTGTATTTCGACACCGCTGCGATGCTGATCACCCTCGTGCTGCTGGGCAAGCTGCTGGAACGCGGCGCCAAGGCCAAGGTGCTGGAAGACCTGGAGGCTTTTTTCGCGTTGGTTCCCACCAAGGTGAAAATCTGCACGGCCGACCAGCCGGCCGGGCGTTACGTGGCGGCGGATTTTCTGCGCGCCGGCGACCTTTTCCGCCTGGCGCAAGGCGAGATCTCGCCGGCCGACGGCGTCATCATGGAGGGGGTCGGCCTGGTGGACGAGTCCTCTCTGACCGGAGAGGCCCGGCCGGTCGGCAAGGCCGCCGGCGACCGGATTCGCAGCGGCACCCGCATCAGCCGCGGCGACATCACGGTGCGGGCCCTGGCCGTTGGCGACGAGTCGATTCTGGGCCAGATGATGCGCATCATCGAGCAGACCCTCGCCCGGAAAACCGACTTCGAGGGCAAAACGGACCGGCTCCTTAAAATATTCGTGCCGCTGATCATTCTGCTGGCGGCCGGCACGGCCGTCGGTGGATATGTCCGCGGACTGGGGCCGGCCGAGGCCCTGATCCGGGCGATCACGGTGCTGGTGATATCCTGCCCCTGTGCGCTCGGCGTGGCTATCCCGCTGGCGCGCGTGGCCGGCATTACGGTCGCCGGCCGCAACGGCATTCTGGTGCGGGATTTTGCGGCTTTCGAACAGGCCCAGCGCATCGACACCTTCGTGTTCGACAAAACCGGCACCCTGACCGAAGGCAATTGGCGCCTGCTGGCCATCCACCCCCTGGCCGGGATGACGGCCGATCGCCTCGTGGCGCTGGCGCTGGCCCTCGAACAGGAGTCGGATCACCATGTCGCGCTGGCGCTCAAGCGCTGGGCGGGGGAACACGGTATTTTGCCGGCGACCGCCACCGCCGTGCGCACCGTTTCCAACGGTATCTCCGGCCGAGTCGGCAATCTGGCGCTCAAGATCGGCTCCGCAGATTTTCTGTCCGCCGAATTTGCGGCCGGTGTGCCGCCGCCGGCCATCGGGCCGCTTGAGTTCGATGCCGAACCCACTTTGGTTTACATGGGCTGCGGCGGTCGGCTGTGCGCCGTTTTCGTTTTCGGTGACGCCGTCAAAAGCGGGGCCCGCAGGACCGTGGCGGAGTTAAAGGCGCTCGGCTATGCCGTGGCGATGGTGTCGGGCGACGATGCGGCCGCCACGCAAAGGATAGCAGGCTCGCTCGGCATCCAGGATGCGCAGGGGGCCCTGCTGCCGTCCGGCAAGGCCGCCTTTCTGGAGCACCGGCGCCAGAGTGGGAAAAGATCGGCGATGGTCGGGGACGGGATTAACGATGCCGAAGCGATGGCGGCGGCGGACCTGGCCATTGCGATCCATTCCGGCAGCCCTCTCGGCAAAGAAGTCGCCGACATCACGCTCATGCGGGCCGAGCCCGAGCAGGTGCTGGCGTTCCTGCGCCTGGCCCAACGGACCAACCGTAAGATCCTGCAGAACCTCTGGTTTTCCCTCGCCTATAACCTGGTGAGCATTCCGGTGGCGATGAGCGGCTTGCTGACCCCGCTGGTGGCCGTGAGCGCCATGCTGCTGAGCAGCCTGACGGTGATCGGCAACACCCTGCTGCTGGTCAAATCAAAAAACAGGTATTCACTTGATCATCAATCGGCCAAGGCGTATAATGACAGATAATTATGCGTATTTATCGGCATCTCGCGCATGGGGGGCTCCTGATCCGACCCTGAGGCGGTTGACCCGCCGGTTTTTACAGCCATTTCTGAACTTCTTCTCCTTTTCTCTGCCTGCAGATGCCCGCGCGACAGCCTGCCCGAGATGCCGATCGGACAGGAACCCGAGTGTCGACCTTCATCTTTTTTATCACGACGCGACCACACGCACTTGCACGAACCGGCGGCCAGCGACATCAACGACTCAAAGCGGGGAGGCAGCATGTCAAATACCACGGAACGCTCACTTCATCATCATCTCGGCGCCGTCAAAGAAGGGCGTCGCAGCTTTGAAAATGCCTTCCAGGGCGTGGCGCGCATGATCCTGGAAAGCGAGATCAACAAGGTGGTTGTCAACGGCAAAACGACCTATGACTTCAGCATTTTTCGCACCGGGAAAAAGCATGTCATCGGGATGTACGATGAGATCAACAGCTTCGTCTCCTACGTCAAGGATGCTTCCGAAGGCGGTTCGTCCAAGGAGATGGCCTTCATTCTGGTCGGCGAGCCGGGTAACGGCAAAACTTATCTCGTGGATTTCCTGTGCGCGAAATACCGTGAATTCTTGTCCGACGACAAGAACCGCAAATACACCTTCAGGTTCCGCAAGATCGACACGCTGCAGAACTACGGCCGCATCACGACCATCGAATCGCAGACATACGAAGACCCAATAATACTGGCCATGAACCTCTTCGATGAACCGGCGGCCAGCAAGGACTACCTGGCCAAGTCGATCGGCTTCTCGGACAACGAAATCGAGACGCTCTACGAAAACTACCGGCCCCTGGGCGCCTGCAGCGGCTACATATTGAACGACATCAGGACCGCGACCGATGGCGACATCGACCGGATGCTGGAGTTCGTCGACATCGTGCCGGTGCCGCTGACCGAAAGCCTGGGCACCGTCACGGGCAAGTACCCGGCCAAGGACAAGATCACCTCCTCGGCGGTCGATCTGCTGGGAGAGGAATCGATCCAGCGCCTGCTGCACATCACCGACACCAACAACCCCTACCGTTTCGACCTGCGGCGTGGGGCCCTGGCGCGGGTCGCCGGCGGCGGCATCCACTTCAGCGACGAGATCTACAAGAACAAGAAAGACCTGGTCCAGGTTTACCTGGGCGTGATCCAAAACCGCAACATCGAGATCGACGGTTACAAATGGCCGATCGACACCCTGATCGTCGCCACCAGCAACAACTCGGAGTTTCACCGGTTTCTGGCCGAAAAAGAGGAGGCGCCGATCGTCGACCGCTGCCGGATCTGCTACGTGTCCCACAACACCAACTACAAGCTGCAAAAGGACCTCACCCAGTATGCCATCGGCACCGAGACCCGGACTACCATCAACCGCGAGTACCTGCACCAGGACCCGAGCCTGATCTATGCCGCTTCGGTGGCGGCGGTGCTGACGCGCCTGGCACGTTCCGAAAAGCTCACGCCGGTGGAGACCATGAAGCTGGCCGCCGGCGAGGTGGCCGGCGAAAAGAGCATCAAAACCCTGGCGGAGGTCATCGACACCCTCAACCAGGACCCCGAGATCATCAACCGCTTCGGGCAGAAGGGCCTCGGGCAGCGGAACCTGGGCCGCGCCATCCAGCTTCTGATGGAAAGCTCGGAGACCAACGAGGGCCAGTGCATGTTTGCCTACGACATCTTCAAGGCCTTAGAGCGCGTGATCCTGGATTACGTCACCGATGCCAGCGACCGGGCCAAGTACATCGAGGACCTCAAGATTGCCAAGGGGCTCTACCGCGAGCGGATCATGACCGAAATGTTCAACGCCTACATGGACGAACCGCTCGCCATCCGCAAGGACGTGATGAACTATGTCAACATGATCATTGGCATCGATGCCGAGAACCTGGGCGCGGACAAGATGTGGAAGTACAAGGACCCGCAGAGCGGCGAGCTGAAGGCGCTCAAGATCGACGAGCGCTTCATCAACAGCGTCGAGGACCGCCTGGGCCTGAAGACCGAAGAGCAGCGGGAAACCTTCCGGACCTCGATCCGCAAGATCTACGGGCAGAAGATTTCGGTCGACCCCGATTACGACTTCATGGACAACCTGGAACTGGTCAAGGCCGTCACCGACGTGCGGCTGAAGTCGGATATCGCCGGCGCCGGCAGCCTGATCGGCGCGCTGGCCAACCGCACCAACGAAGAAAACCAGAAACTCTACGACCGCATGGTCGACACCATGCTCAACAAGCTGGGCTATTGCAAGACGTGCGCGCAGAAGACGATCGAGTACTTCTGCACCCAGGAGGACGAGAATTGACGTGCAGGGACGCACCATTTTTCCGGCAAGCGGCGTTCTCCGCGGGATTAAGCCTGCGAAGTTTCGAAACTGGAAACTTGAAAATGGCAACCCGCAACCCGTAACGCGCAACACAACACACTAAACACAAGGCAACTGGCGTGGCGACCAAACAAGAGAAAATCATTGCCGAGGAAATGAACGATACCCGGCGGCATGAGGTGGCTGGTGAATCGGCGGCACCGGCCGCGGGAGAGGCCATGGGCACGGGGCCGGCGACCGTCTACCAGTTCTACGACCTGATCCACCTGCAGGCCATGGCGGCCATGCGCGGTACCTACAGCGCGGTGGTGCGCTCCATCGACGAACTGCTGGAACGCGACCGCCTGCGGGAAAAAGACGGCTTTCCGCGCAAGATCAACGTCGGCCGGCTCATCAAGCCGGGCAAGGGCGGCAAGGCCAAGGTGGTCATCGTGCCCACGACGGTCGAGGAAAAATTCATCCACGATCCTTCCTTCAAGGACACCGAAAAAGGCGAGGGCGATGCTTCCGGCGGCGTCGGCGAAGGCGAAGAAGGCGAGGTCATCGGCGAGCAGCCGGTGCGCTCGCCCGAGGGCCAGGGTTCCGGGCCCGGTCAGGGAGAGGGCGGCGGTCACGAGCTGGAATCCGACGCCTACGATCTGGGGAAAATCCTGACCGAGAAATTCGCCCTGCCCAACCTCAAGGAAAAGGGCAAGAAGCGCTCACTCACCCGCTACACGTATGATCTCACCGACAAGCACCGCGGCTTCGGCCAGTTTCTCGACAAGAAGGCCACCCTGCGTAAAATCGTCGAAACCAACATCCACCTCGGCAACATCCCGGACCTGGATGACATCGACCCGACCGGTTTCCTGGTGTCGCCCGCCGACCGGATATTTCGGATTCTGTCGCGCGAAAAGGATTACGAATCCCAGGCCGTGGTATTTTTCGTGCGGGATTACTCCGGCTCGATGTCGGGCAAGGCCACCGAACTGGTGGTGGCCCAGCATGTGCTGATTTACAGCTGGCTGCTCTACCAGTACGCCATGCAGGTCGAAACCCGTTTCATCCTGCACGACACCGAAGCCAAGGAAGTTCCCGATTTCTACACCTATTACAATTCCACGGTGGCCGGCGGCACCCAGGTCGCTTCGGCCTACCGCCTGGTGAATGCCATCGTCGACAAAGAAAACCTCGAAAGAGATTACAACATCTATGTTTTTCACGGCACCGACGGCGACGACTGGGACACCGACGGCAAGGAGTCGCTGCCGGAGCTGAAAAAAATGCTCGTCTACGCCAGCCGGGTGGGAATCACCATTGCCGAACAGGGCACCCGTTTTGTCAAGAGCAGCGAAGTCGAGCGCTACATCAAAAAATCGGGGCTGCTCGAAAAAAAACCGGCCCTGCTGCGCATGGATGTCCTGAAGCAGGATGTCGATGAGAACCGGTTGATCGAGGGCATAAAAAAACTGATATCCGAATAATCATCGGCGGCCTTGATCCCTTCCGATAAGGTTTCCGCCGGGCGGCCGTTCGGGGCGTTTATAAATTCAGTGGTCGATGATTATGGTAAAAAGGGATCCCGGATCGACTGAACGGGCAACGGGCTCAACGGGCAAAACGGGCTAAACAGGCAGACCGAATAATCATCGGCGGCCTTGATTCCTTTTTGATGAGGTTTCCGCGGGGCGGCCGTTCGGGGTGTTTATAAATACAGTGGTCGATGATTATGGGAAAAAAAATCCAGGATTGACTAAACGGGCAAACGGGCTCAACGGGCAAACCGGCTCAACGGGCAAACCGGCTCAACGGGCAAACCGGCAAAACGGACTAAACGGGCAACCTGACCCATGGAAATAGTCGACCAGCACACCAAGAAGATAATGGAGGGCTGCAAGGAGCGGGCCCTGGCGGCGGGGCTGCGATTTGAGAAGGAGAGCCTCGAGTACATCGTGACCAACCGCGACCTGCTGGAACTCACGCCCAAGGTGATGATCCCGACCCTTTACGACTACTGGGTCCACGATGTGGAGGTGCTGAAAGAAAAGGGCCGCTACGAACTTTATCCCAGCAATCCCTATGAAACCGTGATCAATACCCGCCCGGCCATCTCGTATTACAATGACAACAATCCGGACTGGATGAATGTCATGATTTTCTACCATGTGCTGGGACACATCGACTTCTTCCAGAACAATCTTTACTTCCGCCACACCTGGGATTACGATTTTACCGGTCGGGCGCTTTCCGACAAACGACTGATCGCCGCTCTGAGGTCCGAGAAGGGGCGGTGGGTGGATTACATCATCGAGTTCACCCGCGGCATCGACAACCTTGTGGGCTACCACCACGAACTCTCGCAACTGGACCGCCCGCCCATCATCGACGGCTCGAAGAAGTTGAACTACTATTTCGACGTCTTCTTGCAGGATGTGCGTAACGTCAAGGTCGGCGAGTACATCAAGGAAATCGAACGCTACAACAGCTGTATCCGGGAAGAGGGCCGGCGGGGAATAAAAACATTTTTTGTCGAAGTCGCCCGGACCCACCCCGAATTCGATTCGCTGTTTAAAAAAAGCCTGCAGGAGAAAAACAGCAGCAAACCGGACCTGCTTCAATATCTGGCGGAAAACTCCGATTTTTTGAACAAGGAAAAAAACAGCTGGATGAAGTCGGTCATGGAGGTCGTGCGCAACACCTCCGTGTTTTTTCAGCCGCAGATCCGGACCAAAATCATGAATGAAGGCTGGGCCAGCTACTGGCATGAAAAGCTTTTTTTGCAGGACGACCGGATCCGGGGGCACGAGGTCGATTTCGCCCGCACCCACGCCGGGGTGACATCGCTGCCGCGGGTCGGCCTGAATCCTTACGCCCTGGGCATGCGGCTTTTTTACTACATCGAGGACCTGGGAGACAAAGGCAAATACACCACCCGCTACCGGCGGCTTCTCGATGCCGACCAGCGCGAGCGGTTCGACGCCCATGCCGCCAAAGGTCAGGAGCTTATTTTCAGCGTCAGGGCGAATTTCTGTGACTTCACCTTCATCAACACCTTCGTCGACCAGGATTTTGTCAGCCGCAACCGGCTCTTCGTGGCCGGCAAGCGCCTGAACCAGGAGCGGATGGTCTGGGAATACTATGTCAAGAGCCGCCGGGCCGAGGATTACCGCCAGATGCTCCTGGACGGTCTGTACCACCCGCCCTACATCACCATCGACCACAAGAAACGGGACGGAAACGTCCTTTACCTCGTGCACCACTTCGAGGGCAAGCCCCTGGTCCGGGACTTTATCGCCAACACGATGCTCGGCCTCGAATACCTCTGGGGCGGGACCGTGAAGCTGGAAACGAGTGAGGTCATCGCGACGCGGGATGCCGCCGGGCAGCAAGAAGAGGCGCGGCCGGCCGAAATCCGTTGGGAACGGGCGTTGTACACGATGAAAGACCGTAAACTCGCCCGGGAAGTGATAAAGGATTAGGACCGACGCCATAACATGATCGCCACGTCTAATATTTAGAATTTTCGGAGAGTGCGCTTCAAGCCGGGGAGAAAATCCATGTCCGAGGGCATAAAATCGATCAAAACCGTGCCAGAACACCCCCCGGTCCCGGCGACCGATGGCGAGGACGACGCCGATCGCCTGCAATCGGCCGTGGCCAACCTCGACCGCAGCCTGAGCTGCCGCGACCAGCGGGCGCCCATTACTTTTGACGCCTACCTGAAGAAACTCACCGAAATGCCGGCCGTGGTGATCCGCAATATTTTCCAGGTGTTTCACGATATGGTGAAGACTTACGTGGGCAGAGGCCACGACGAGTACCCCAACGATCCGGAATCGATCAGCTACATCTGCTATGACTGCGGCAAGCTTTTCGTCATCGGGGTCGACCATCCCTTTTTTGCTGACCGCTTGTTCGCGAACCGATTGATAAGCCTCGTGGAGGCCATGCGGAGCGGGGCGCAGCAGAACAAGATTTACATATTCCGCGGTCCCCACGGTTGCGGGAAAAGCACTTTTCTCAACAACCTGTTGATGAAGTTCGAAGAGTACAACAACACCGACGAGGGCCTGCGCTATGAAACGCTCTGGCGGTTGAACACCAAGATGCTTGGTGATTTTCCGGAGAACCCGGCCGTTGCGGTGCTCGATTCGCTGTCACCGCTCCAGGAACGACTCGGCCGGGAGCAATACGACCTGCTGCGGATGCAGAGCCTGCTGAATTTGAACGACGAGTTCGTCGAAGTCGCCTGCCCGAGTCACGACAATCCGTTGCTGATGATTCCCAAATCCTACCGGCGCACGTTTTTCGACGAACTCTTCGAAAATGACGAATTCAAGTGGAAACTCTTCACCGAAAAAGAGTATGAGTGGGTGTTCCGGGATAAAGCCTGCACGATCTGCAATTCACTTTTCCAGGCCCTGCTCGACCGGCTCGACAGCCCGCGCCAGGTCTTTGAGATGATCTACGCCCGGCCCTACCGGTTCGACCGGCGCCAGGGCGAAGGCATCAGCGTTTACAATCCCGGAGACCACCCGCTGCGCCAAATCACGCTCGGCAACCCCTTTATCCAGGGCCGGATCAATACCCTGCTCAGAGACAGCAATCTGGTCCGGTACATATTTTCACAGTATGCCAAAACCAACAACGGCATCTACGCGCTCATGGACGTGAAGTCTCACAACACCGAGCGCATGATCGAACTGCACAACATCGTCAGCGAGGGCATTCACAAGGTCGAGGACATCGAAGAAAGCGTCAACTCGCTGCTGATCGCGGTGATGAACCCGGAAGACCAGAAAAACATCGCCGATTTTCAGTCTTTCTCCGACCGGATCGAGTACATCAACATTCCTTACGTGATGGACCTGAACACCGAGGTCGAAATTTACCGCAACATCTTCGGCAAGCACATCGACGACAATTTTCTGCCGCGGGTGCTGCACAATTTTGCGCGGGTGATCATCTCCACCCGCTTGAACAAACGTTCCGATGCGATGCTGGAATGGATCGGAGATCCCGAAAAATACCGGCTTTACTGTGACGAAAACCTGCAGCTGCTCAAAATGGAAATCTACACCGGCTTCATCCCCAATTGGCTCAGCGAGGAGGACCGCAAGCGCCTGACGGCCAAACGGCGGCGTAAAATCATCGCCGAGTCGGAGACCGAAGGCGAGCATGGCATATCCGGCCGGGATTCGATCAAGATTTTCAACGACTTCTATTCTTCCTATTCCAAGGGCAACAAGCTGATCAACATGTCGCAGCTGTGCAATTATTTTACCAAGAGCCGCAAGGAGCTCAGCGAGATGATTCCCGGGGGGTTTTTGGATTCGCTGCTGCGGATGTACGATTACACCATTCTTCAGGAAGTCAAGGAATCGATTTACTACTACAACGAAGAGCAGATTTCGCGCGACATCCAGAACTACCTATTTGCGGTGAATTTCGAGCCCGGTGCGGTAGAAACCTGCACTTACACCGGCGAGCGGCTGGAAGTTTCGGAGGAGTTTTTCGAGAACCTCGAGCGGCGGTTTATCGGGTCCAAGGCCGACACGGCCGAGCGCAAGCGTTTTCGGGCCGACACCCAGCGCGAGTACACCTCGAAAACGCTGACCCAGGAGATGATGGTGGAAGGCAAGACGCTGACGGCCACGCGGATCTACGCGTCGCTGCACGAGCGCTACGTCTTCAATCTGAAAGAAAAAGTCCTGGATCCGTTTCTGGAAAATGAAAATTTCCGCCGGGCGATCAAGGATTATGACCAGGAAGATTTCAAGACCTACGACAGGAAAATTCGCGATGACGTCAGGTATCTGATCAAAAACCTGTGCAAGAATTTTAAATATGCCGAGCAGGGCGCGCGGGAGGTCTGCATCTACGTCATCGATAATGACCTGGCGCGCAAGTTCACAAAATCATAAACCGCCGCACGGTGCGTTTCGGTCTTCCGGCCGCGCCGGGAGCCGCCGCGGTCGATTTACCGCTGCTGCATCCGGGCCGTCTTCTGCGCCGGCAGGCAATCGCAGTATTCATCGAAGACATAGTACATGCAGCGCTCGGACCCGTTTGATTTCTCGTAGAAGTGGCAATTCTTCTGCTGGTGGCCGTTGCCGGCTGCACACACGGACATCATTTTCTGGCGGCAGTAGCTCAGGTGTTGTTCTTCCACGGTTTATTCCCCTTCATGTCGCAGCAGCGTAACCGCATTATTCAGCATGCCCATCGCCGTGCCCCTCTATACTGTTATTGCCTTTCTGGCGGCAATACTTTAGCCGGATCATCCGGTCGGCCCGCTTGAGCGGCATCTGCGCCGGTTTTCGATAAGCCTCGCTGGCGCCCGGCCGGCCCGCGGCGGGCACCTTGGTTGAAGCAGGAAACATGCCAGGCCAGGCTTCCGGGACCTTTTTCGCCGAGGGCAGCGTCTTTTGCGGCTGCGCCGGAAAAGAAAAGAAGCCGGTTGCTTGCCGGCGGCAGGCCGCGGGGCGTCAAGAAGGTGACAGCCGCGGCGGGAAAACGGCTATCCGACGATCCACACGCTGAAGCGCAGGTGCCAGAGCAGCGGCGGCAGTACCGTGAGAAGGAGAAAGGCGAGCAGCGCCCACAGGATGCGGCCGGCGGCGCGGCGGCTGCGGTCAAGCGCCGCCGGCTGCATCCCCGGATCGTTTTTCACCGCCAGCGGCAGTAAATAGCCCGTCAGGCCCTCGAAGGCGACGACCGCCAGAGCGCCGAACAGGGGCAGGCCGGCCAGGCGGTGTTGAAGCAGGAAGAGACACCAGGGGCAGCGGTGCTGCAGGACCCCGTAATGGTAGGCGGCGAGAATGTCCGTCAGGGTGACGGCGGCCACCGGGACCCAGACAATGGCGGTGGCGGCCAGCATGGCGGCCAGCTTCGGGGCGGCGCTGGCTGCCGCTCGGCGGACCCCTGCCGCCAGGCCGACGAGCAACAGGCTCAGCGCCGACCAGGCCGTCAACCAGAAACCATCCGAAAGTCCGGAAACGCTCTGCGCTTCGCTCAGCGAGCGGTACTGGTCATACACCACTGCACAGCAGTCCACGGGCCGGTGCGTATCCACCCCCAGCGCCGCGCTCACGCTCCGGGCGCAGGCCAAAACGGCCACCGGCAGCGCCAGCAGCAGCAGGCGCGCCCCAAGCCGGGCCAGCGGATAGTCCGGCCGCCGGCGGCCGAGGGCCCGCGCCGCGTTCCAGAACAGCAGAACCCCCAGAAGTGTGGCATCCAGAACGAGAAAATCGGTACCGGCACGACCCATGGCCTGCAGGACGCCGGTTCCGCACATGGCCCCGGGTATCAGGGCGTGAAAGACATTGGTGATTCCGAGAAGCATCAGCGCGCTGGAGAAGAGAAAGGTCCCCAGGGCCCAACGGGCCAGGATAACCGCGGTTTCGGCCTCGATTTCGAGGGACAGCTGTGACCGGTCGGCCGCGGCCGGGTCCCAACCGATGAGAATGCGAAAAGATTTTACGGCGGCCGCCGTCAGCAGCAGCAGGCCGATGGCCTGAGCCGTCAGGGTGGTCAGCAGCAGCGGGTGCCAGATCATGACCGGGCCTTCAGCCGGCCGCAAGCGAGATGATAGCGGGCGGCGGGCGTCGTCGTTTCCAAGAGGCGCGGATCGTGCGCCGTGACCACCACCACCGCGCCCGCCGCCGCGGCCGCCGCCAGCGTTTCCAGGATCTCGCCGGCGCCGGGGAGATCCTGGTGGGCGGTCGGCTCGTCGGCGAAGACATATGACGGCCGGGAAACCAGGGCGCGGGCGATCGCCACCCGCTGGCGCTCACCGCCGGAAAGATTGCGTACGGCCTCTTCGGCCAGCGGGCCGACCTTCAGCCGCTCGAGGGCCGCCAGGGCCAGCCGGCGGCAATCCATCAAGCCGCCGACCCTTGGTATCAGTGGCAGCAAAACGTTTTCGACCGCACTCAGGTCTCCCAGCAACCGGTCGTGCTGGAAAACGATCCCGACCTTTCGCCGCCAGCGATCCCTGAAGGAACTCACCCAGCGCGAAACGGCCGCGCCGTCGACCACGACCTCACCCTGGCTCGGCCGCAGGATGGCGGCCAGAACGTGCAGCAGGGTGCTTTTACCGGCCCCGGTCGCGCCCGATATCAAGGCCATGCGCCCGGCTGCGAAGCGGGCCGACACATCGTGGATCACCAACTTTTCCCGGCCGTCCGCCGCGCGGCGGGCAACCGTCAACCGCCGGCATTCGATGACCGCTGCCATCAGTAACTCGTCCTTTCGAGCAGTTCCTGTGGGTCGGCAATCGCACAGCGTAGCACCGTGCCAAGGGCGGCGGCCAGAAACGGCAGCACGACTATGCCCGTCACCTCCAGAATAATCAAGCCGGCATCGCCGGCAGTCAAAAAGGGCCGGGAGGCCAGGCCCTGCCATTCCGGGCACAGCCAACCGAACCAGTTCGCCCGCGGCCAGAACACCAACCCGAAGGCCAGCAGTATGCCGCCGGCCGCGGCCGGAACAACGATCATAAGGACACGCACGAGCTGAAGACGGACGATGTCGCCGGTGGTCCAGCCCAGCGCCTTGAGCAGGCCGATTTCAAAGCGCCGGCCGAAACGCTCCCTGACCGTTACGATCACCAGCAGGCTTGTGGCCAGCAGGGCCGGGACGAGAAATGCGACCGCCATCGCACTCATCCGGGCCAGCGCCGCGGCATGGATGCCGGCGGTCTGCGTGCGGGTCGTGATCCGCACCGCCCATGGAAAAGCGCCGGACAGGTCGGGCAGGATTGCCGTTTCCTCGGCCGGGTTGAAAACCTCGACCGCCAGATCGCTGGCGTATCCGGGCGGGATAGCCAGGAGTTCGCGCGCATCGTCGATGTGAAGCCCCACGACCATCGGCCCGGCGATATCCGCCTGGGTCTCGAGGCGGCCGACCACCTTGAAGGTGACCGCCTTGCGGCCGGCGAGGGGTAGGAAGGGCTGCGCGCGATCCCAGGCGACATCGGCGCCGGCCATGGCTTCTCCCCGGCGCAAAATGGGCGACGATGGCAGCCCGTCCGGCAGGGTGGGATCGATACCGACGACCGTCAGGGGCCCGGCGGGACCGGCGACCCGCCCCCAGATCCGCGGGCGGGCGGAGACGACGCCGGCGACACTTTCGGCCAGAGCGGCTGAACTGTCCCCAGGCAGGGGGGTCCAGCCGACTGCATCGTATCGGCGGACGACCAGGGAAGGGGCGTCTTTCAGCATGCGGCCGGTGGCGGTCGTCGTGGCCTGGGACAACACTAGCGGGAAGGCGGCGGCGGCGATGGTCAGCAGCAGGGCGGCGATCAGCAGGACGCTCTCCAGCGGCCGGCGCTTCAATTCACGAAACGCCGCCGCCGGAAACGGCCCCAGAACCGGTGGCATCATCGGGCGGCTTTGCGACCGGTGATGGCGAACCATTTTTCATCGGTCAGCTCCTGCATGCGAAAGACCGCCTTGCCGCCGTGGCGCCGTTTAAAGGCCTCCAACGCTTTTTCGTCCATGACCGGGACCAGCGCCGGGCCCATCGGCCCGACGACATCCGAGCCGGCGACCCAGTAGACCTCCCGGCCGTCCACCTGATCCCCGGTGAAATACTCCTTGACCAGCGGTGTTTGCAGCCGGCTCTGGTCGGCGGCCAGAAAGATCTCCGGATGCAGCCACGAGCGCAGCATGCAGCCCGTGCCGCAGAAGTAATAGGTGGTGCCGTCCGTCAACTGGATCGCACTGGAAAACGGGGCGTGCTCGGCCACTTTCATGCCGCACACCGGACAGCGGTCCTCGGCGCTCACCTGCATGCGCCGGTTTTCGTCCAACGGGTGGCGGCCGGGTGTCGGGCCGGCCGCCCGCGCGGCGGCGGCACTCCAGACGATCGCCGTCAGAATTGCGGCCAGGCAAAAGGCGCTGCGAACCAGGGGGCGGGATACCAGGCGGATGGACATGGGTATTCTCCTTTCGACCAAACAGGGACGGGTGAAAACAAACACCTAAGTAAAATCACATGGACTGTCAATTGCAATTGTTTTATACCGGCCTCAGCCATGGGTGATCTCGATCTGATATCGCTTTTTCTGTTGGGCTTGCTGGGAACCGGGCACTGTATCGGGATGTGCGGGCCGCTGGTGGTGGCTTTTCCGGGGCGCACCGGCCGGTTTACACCGCATATCTTCTACCACCTCGGACGGCTCGTCACCTATGGCGCGATCGGAGCGGTGATGGGCGGCGTCGGCAGGGGCCTGGCGCTGGTGTCCGCCGTCACGGGATCCGATCACCTGCGGCTGGTCGCGCGCCTGCAGGTCGGTTTGTCGGTCCTGTCGGCCGGATTTCTGCTGTACTTCGGTCTCTGCCAGCTCGGTTTTTTCAGGCAACCCCGCTGGATGCAGATCGCAGCGCCGGAAAAGATCCCGGGCTACCGGCGCATCATCCGCCTGGCCTTCGTGAATCAAGGGGCGGCCGAAATGATGTTTACCGGCCTTTTGATGGGATTTTTACCGTGCGGCCTTTCTTTCGCGGCTTTTTCCCGGGCGCTGGCGGCCGGCGGGGGTATGCGGGGGTTGCTGATGCTGGCGGCCTTTGGCATCGGCACGCTGCCGGGGCTGCTTCTGATCGGAACCGGAGCGACCACCCTGGCCCGCCGGTACCGGCCGTACTCCGATATCATCGCCGGACTGCTGATGATCGCCATGGGGCTGTCTCTGGGGCTCAAGGCGCTGGCGGCCGGATAACTGCCGGCTGCCGCTGAAAAAACCTGGATCTCCGCGGCCGGTTTTGATATGTCTGCCGGGTCCGCAGCGTTGCAACCGACTGACGGCCGAAGGGGTGTCGCATTATGGTGACCGGCAAAAATTTCTGGGGGAGCGAACAGGACCGCCAATACCATCTCGACGAGAGGATCCGTCGCGACAAAGTGGCCAATTACGGGTATCGCAAGGTGCCCGAGGATGAAAAAACCCAGTGGGTGCTGCGCCATTTCAATTCGGTCGCCCGCCAGTACGATTTCATGAACACCCTACTGAGTTTCGGCATCCATTATCTCTGGAAGCGCACGGCCGTCGCCATGCTCGGGCTCAGAGCCGGCGATCGGGTGCTCGATGTCTGCGGTGGAACCGGCGATTTGGCCATCCTGGCCCAGCGCGCCGTGGGCGAGCGCGGAACGGTGGCGGTTTACGACATCAACCGCGCCATGATCGAGGCCGGGCGCTCCAAAAAGACCAGCGCCGCCGTCAGAGGACGGATTTGCTACGTCCAGGGCAATGCCGAACACCTGGCCTTTCCCGATGGGCACTTCGATGCCGTAACGGTCGGCTTCGGCATCCGCAACGTCACCCACATGGAGCAGGGCTTCAGGGAAATGCTGCGGGTGTTGCGGCCGGGCGGCCGGATGATGTGCCTGGAATTTTCCAAGCCGTCTCACCCGCTTTTCCGCCGGCTCTACGATTTTTATTCTTTTTACATCATGCCGCTGGCGGGCCAACTGCTGGCCGGCAGCCGCCAGGCCTATACCCACCTGCCTGAATCCATCCGCCTGTTTCCCCTGCCCGGGGAGTTGCAAGCCATCCTGGAGCGCATCGGCTACGTGCAGGTCTGCTGGCGGACCCTGA
This sequence comes from Desulfobacterales bacterium, assembly GCA_049283795.1. Lineage (GTDB taxonomy): Bacteria > Desulfobacterota > Desulfobacteria > Desulfobacterales > SG8-13 > JARFQH01. The sequence continues at coordinate 16,987 of JBAPWQ010000308.1, forward strand.
CCAACGGGATTGCGGTCGTTCACATCGGCCGCAAGCCGCGCGCATAGCAGGCCCTTGACATCCGGCGGCCGCCGCGGCCGATCCGCTTTGCCTGCCACGCCGGAACTCCCGCCGCATTTATAACACCAGCATCGTTGACGTTATCTTCGCACTCTGATAATATATCTAATATTATCAAATTTTTATGATTATATTCATCTGCCCTGCCTTTTGCGATACCGCCGGGGCCCCTGCGGCGTGTTGCAGCAAGAGGACACGGCGCAACCCGAGTGTCACTCTCTATCGGCCTGTTGCATGAATCGAACTGAAAAGCACTCCCGGTCCCTGGTCAAAAAATTTACCGCAGAATATCTTTTTTTTTCTCTCATACCGGTCGGTATCTTTTTCATGTGCGTGCTGGCGGGCGTTTTTTTTGCCCAGCGGTACGTTGCCGACCTCATCCATCAAGCCACCCGCGAACTCAGTGACGTCACCCGCAAGCATTTCGAAGACATCGGCCAGACGATAATCCGCGACAAGGCGCGGGAGGTTGCCAAGCAGGTCGACATATATCTCGGGCTCAACCCCGGCATCGACATGACGAGTCTGCAGCACCGCGATGAATTCAAAAAACTGGCCCTGCAGAAAGTCGGGCAGACCGGCTACACCTGCCTGTATGAAGCCGGCAGCGGCACCATGCGGATTCATCCCAACGCGGAACTGATCGACCGGGAGATGCGGTTTCTGGCGGAGAAGCTGCCGGCCTGGTGGTCGATTTTCGAAACCACCCGTACCGGAGCGGAGGCCTCGGGCTATTACGACTGGATCGAGCCCGACGGCCTGATCCGCCAGAAATACATGACCGCGACACCGGTCGCCACGAAACTCGGCGGGCACACCCTGATGATAGCGGCCACTGCTTACATCGACGAGTTTTCGGCAAAAATGCAGGCGATGTCGGCGACATCGGGGGAGATAAGTTCGCGCTACCAGAGTTTCGTCACCCGGCAGAACCTGATTATCGGCGGCGTCATGGCGGCGATCCTGGGTCTGACCGCCATCGTGGTGTATTTTCTGGGCCGGCGCTCGGCCCGGCGGTTTATCGTTCCGATCGTGAGTCTGGCCGGCACCGCCCGGGTGTTCGGCGAAGGCAACTGGGAGGTCGGCGGCGACGCCGCGCTGCTGGAACGTGACGACGAAATCGGCGAGCTGGCCCGGGCTTTCGATCAGACGCGCCTGCAGCTCAAACAAATCTTTCAGGAACTCATCGGTAATCTGACCGAACTCGAATCGACCCAGGAGGCCCTGCGCAAGAGCGAATTCCACTACCGCAGCCTCTTCGACGGACTGCCCGTCGGCCTTTACCGCACGACGCCGGACGGCCGTGTGCTGGACGCCAATCCGATGCTGGTGGGGATGCTCGGCTATCCCGACCGCGAAAGCTTTCTCGCCCAGCGGGCGGAGGCCATGTACCTGAATTCGGAAGAGCGCGTGAAGTGGAAGCAAATAATCGAGAGCCAGGAGTCCGGCAAGCCCTACGAGTTTCAAATGCGCCGCTATGACGGCAGCGCCATGTGGGTCGAGAATCAATCGGTTGCGGTCCGGGACGACGACGGGCTGATCCGCCATTACGAGGGGAGCCTGAAGGACATTTCCGAGCGCAAGGAGGCCGAAGCGGCCCTGCGCGAAAGCGAAAAGCGCTACCGGACCCTGTACGACGAAGCCAAACGGGCGGAGGAGTTGTATCGCTCGCTGCTGCATTCCTCGGCCGATGCGATCGTCATTTACGATCTGCAGGGGATGACCCGCTACGTCAGCCCCGTTTTCACGACGATGTTCGGATGGG
>JBAPWQ010000309.1:0-24407 GCA_049283795.1 Desulfobacterales bacterium
GGCGCCCTGGACAACCTGTCGCAGGGCCAGAGCACCTTTCTGGTGGAGATGCAGGAAACGGCCAACATCCTGAACAGCGCCAGCGGCCGCAGCCTGGTGATCTTAGATGAAATCGGGCGCGGCACCAGCACCTTCGACGGCCTGAGCATCGCCTGGGCGGTGGCCGAGTACCTGCACGATCTATCCGGCACGGGCGTCAAGACCCTTTTCGCCACCCATTATCACGAGTTGACCGACCTGGCCCGCACCCATCGCCGGGTCAAGAATTTCAACATCGCCGTCAAGGAATGGAACGACGACATCATCTTTCTGCGCAAGCTGGTTGAAGGCGGAACCAACCGCAGCTATGGAATCCAGGTCGCCCGGTTGGCCGGCATTCCGCGCACGGTCGTCAAACGGGCCAAGGTAATTCTGGCCGGCATCGAAAGCGGCAGCCGTCCGCTGGGCCCTCTACCGGAAGCCGGCCTCGATGCCGATGCCGCCGGACCCGGCCGGGGGCCGCAGCAACTGAGCCTGTTCGACACTCCGCAAAACGCCGTGCTGTCCATGCTGAACCGCATCGACATCACGCGGCTGACACCCTTGGAAGCCCTGAACCATTTGGACCGGCTCTGCGAACTCGCGAAGGGCAGGGCAAGATAGCGGATGACTAAAAGAACTCCTGACATGTCGCTGGTGCTCATGGCAATCCTGTTGCTCGGCTGGGTTGCGACCGCGGCAGCGGCCGACACCGCCCGGGATGCCTATGTCCAGGCCGAAGCCTGTTATAAGAAGCTGCGCTCTTCACCCGCGGCTCAAAAATACCGCGAATCCTGGACGACGTGCATCGACCAGTTCGAGGCCGTTTCCGCCGAAGCGCCGGACGGACCCTGGGCCGCCGCCGGGCTGTACATGTCCGGCACGCTGTATTCCGAACTCTACCGGCATTCCGGTCGCACCGCCGATCTCAGGCAAGCCATCGATCATTTCGAAAAGATTCAGGACCGCTTCCCCCAAAGCCGGTATGCCGGACGGGCCAAAAAGGCGATCGCCGCCGCCGCCGGCCGCATCGCCGCCGATGCACCGCCGTCGGCGGCGTCCGCTGAAGCCGACCGGCTGTATCGAGCGGCCGAGTCGTGTTACGCCAGCCTGCGTAATTCACCGCCAAAACAGAAGCTTAGAAGCAACTGGACCGGTTGCATCGACAAGTACGCGGCCGCTTACCGGCAATCGCCGGCCGGGCCGAAGGCGGCCGATGGGCTTTACATGACCGGCATCCTCTATGGCGAACTCTACCAGTGGTCGCTGAACGGCGAAGACCGCCGCCAGGCGCTCGATCGGCTCCAGAAAGTGGTGACCCACTATCCACAGAGCGCGGTCAGCGCCAAGGCGCAGGCAGCCCTGCGGGAAATCAGCAGCCCTGCCGAGAATGGCGGCGCCGAACCCAAGAACGACCGCAACCGGCCGGAAAACGGGGCGCCGCCGGCCGCCGCCGGCCCGGCGCGTGTCACCGGGCTGCGCTTCTGGTCCAACCCCAACTACACCCGCCTGGTCATCGACACCGATCGCGAGACGGCCTTTGACTACAACCTGCTGAAAAAAGACCCCTCCAATCACAAGCCGCAGCGGCTTTACGTGGACCTGCAAAACTGCCGCCTGGACCGGGACCTCGAAAAGACCATCAGCATCAACGACGATCTTCTCAAACTGGCGCGCGCGGGACAGTACTCACCCGATGCCGTGCGGGTGGTGGTCGACATCAAGTCGCTCGAAAGCTTCGAGGTGTTCTCTTTAAAAGAACCCTTCCGGATCGTCATGGACCTCAAGGGCGGCGGGGACGAGCCGGTTTCACCGGCGCCGCTGCCGGTCAATCGCGCGATTGCGAAAATAGACCCCAAAGATTCCACGGGCGACATAGCCCGGCAGCTGTCGCTCAGGGTGCGCCGGATCGTGATCGACCCCGGGCACGGCGGCAAGGATTACGGCGCACCGGGCTATCTCAAGGGCGTGCATGAAAAGCACATCGTCCTGCAGATTGCCAAGCGGCTGGCCGAGAAGATAAAAAAAGACCTGCACTGCGAAGTGCTTCTGACCCGCAGCACCGACCACTATCTGACCCTGGAGGAACGCACCGCCTTTGCCAACACCAAGAGCGCGGACCTGTTCATCTCGATTCACACCAATGCCAGCCGCAACAACCGGGCCTACGGCATCTCGACCTATTTTCTCAACCTGGCCGACGACGACGAGGCTAAGCGCGTGGCCGCCATGGAAAACGCCACCTCGACCAACAACATCAGCGATCTGGAAAAGATCCTCTTCTCGCTGATGCACTACTCCAAGATCAACGAATCGAGCCGGCTGGCCGTCACGGTCCAGGACACCCTGACCGCGCACCTCGACCGCACGGGATACTCTCAGATAAAAAACAAGGGCGTCAAACAGGCACCGTTCTACGTGCTGCTGGGGGCCCAGATGCCCTCGATCCTGGTCGAAACCTCTTTTATCAGCAACCCGCGCGAGTGCAAACGCCTGCTGGACCCGAAATACCAGGAGCGCCTGTGCGAGGGAATCGTCACGGGCCTGAAGAAATACATCATGGACACCAATCCAACCGCCTTCGTGGAGGATAAGCCGGCGGGCGGCTCCAAAAGCTAGTCTCCGTCCAGAAATGGCCTTTTCCCGCAATTTCGGCGTCAATCGGCAGAATTACTTGTGCGACATACCCGTGTATGCCTCCGCGCAATTTTGCCGATTTCCTTGAACTTGCGAAAAATTGCACATTTCTGGATCGGAAACCGACCAGTGCTCTCTATTTCACCGCGGATGGGCACGAGTCGGTATCCGGCCAGAGATAGCCCTTTCACGCAATCTGCCGCCGAACCGGGGATCGGGCCACGGCCGAAAGGTCCTGTTGCCGCCATGCCATATGAAATGTAACGCGACAGCGCGATGAGCAAGGCTTTCCATCGGCCGCCGGACGGACCGGCTTTCAACCCCTTTTTCGCGCTGGTGGCCGGGGTGCTGGCCGTGTCAACCGGCGCTATTTTCGTGCGCCTGGCAGCCGGTGCGCCGGCCCTGGTCATTGCCGCCTACCGGGTCGGTCTGGCCAGTGCCGTCATCGTGCCGCTGGCCTGGTTCAGGGCGCGCGGCGAACTCCTTGCGCTTTCGCGGCGCGACCTGTTCCTGGCCGGCCTTTCCGGTTTTTTCCTGGCCCTGCACTTCGCCACCTGGATTTCCTCGCTCAGTTTCACGTCGGTCGCCAACAGCGTCGTGCTGGTCAACACCAACCCGCTGTGGGTCGGCCTGTTTACCCCGCTGGTGACCGGCGAACGCATCCGGCCGGCGGTGGCCGGCGGCATTCTCCTCAGTGTCGCCGGCGGCGTCATCATCGGTTTCGGAGATTTCGCCACCGGCGGAAACGCCCTGCTGGGAGACCTGCTGGCCCTTGGCGGCAGTGTCTGCGCCGCCGTTTACCTGCTCCTGGGCCGCAACCTGCGCCGCCGGCTCTCGCTGCTGGCCTACATTTGCGTGTGCTACACCAGTGCGGCCGCGATCCTCTGGCTGCTCGTGCTTATCCTCGGCCTGCCCGTGACCGGGTTTTCCGATTCCACCTACCTCAGCCTCTGGGCCATGGCCCTGATACCCCAATTGATCGGGCACTCGAGTTACAACTGGGCCCTGAAGTGGTTCAGCACCAGCTTTATCGCCGTCAGCCTTCTCGGCGAGCCGGTCGGAAGCACCCTGATGGCCTACTTCCTGTTTGGCGAGGGGCTGACCGCCGCCAAGGTCGGCGGCGGGACCCTGATCCTGACGGCCATTATCTGGGCGGCGGCCGGGGAAGACAAAAAACGCCCGCTGCCGCCCTGATGCCGCAATACGGTTTTAAGTTTGACAAAACCACCCCGATTCATTAGTCATATGCCGACGACCGACACCGGCAGCCAAGCCTTTTTCTATAGGCTTCGAGATCAAGGTTTTGGCAAGACCAGAGGGAGGAGGCTGTATAAGTCATACGCCGACGACCGATAACGCAGCCAAAACCTTAATCTTGAAGCCTATAAGGAGCAAAGAGGCATATGGCATACCAATACATTCTTCTGACAGTCGCCGAGGGTGTGGCGACCATCACCTTCAACCGGCCCAAGGCCCTGAACGCGCTGAGCAGCGAGCTGCTGCGGGAATTGGGGCAGGCCCTGGACGCGGTTTCCGGCGATGAATCGGTGCGGACGGCGATCCTGACCGGCGCCGGTGACAAGGCCTTTGTGGCCGGTGCCGACATCACCGAACTGGCCACTCTCGATGCCTTGCAGGCCAAGGAGTTTTCGCAGGCCGGTCACGACGTCATCAACCGGCTGCAACTGCTGCCGATGCCGGTGATCGCCGCCGTCAACGGCTATGCGCTCGGCGGCGGCAGTGAAATCGCGCTGGCCTGCGATTTCATCTATGCCGCCGCAACGGCGATGTTCGGCCTGCCCGAGATCACGCTCGGCCTAATACCCGGCTTTGGGGGGACCCAGCGCCTGCCGCGGCTGATCGGCAAGAACCGGGCCAAGGAAATGATTTTCACGGGCCGTATGATCACCGCGGCCGAGGCGCAGCAGATCGGACTGGTCAACAAGGTCTGCGCCGCCGAAGCGCTGATGGAAGAAACGCTCAAGACCGCCCGCGCCATGGCCGCCAAGGGCCGGGTGGCCCTGAGGGCCGCCAAACAGGCGGTCAACTGCGGGGTCGAGACGGACCTGGTCACCGGGTGCAATATTGAAATCGGCGCATTCGCCCTGTGCATGGCCAGCCCGGATGCCGCCGAGGGCACCCGTGCTTTTCTTGAAAAAAGAAAGCCCGTGTTCACATGAGCAGCGGCCGGCAGCGGCTTCAGTTCGCCTGGGGAATTGCTCTGGTGCTGGCCGGCATCGGCGTCCTGTATCGCATTCCACAGGTAATGCCGAAAATCACCCGGATCGAGCAGTTCGCCGCCGCCGCCGGGTTCATTTACTTCTGCTTCTACTTCATGGCGCTGATCCTGATCGTGGGGGGCGGCCGCAAGATCATCGCCTACTTCAAAGACTCTAACCGCAGCAAACCGACGACCTGATGCATGCCCGGGGCATGTTCCGGCCGGTCGATTCCGTGACCGTGGCGTACGCCAAAATGGGCCCCGTTATTCCCCCCCCCCCCCCCGCAAAGGATAAGATATGACCCCCAGAAAGGGAACGATTGTACTGATGGGCTCCGGCGAACTCAGCACCACGATGGTCGCGGTTCACAAGGAGCAGTTGGCGCGCTTCGGCCCCGCGCCGCGCGCGGTCTTTCTCGACACCCCGGCCGGTTTTCAGCTCGATGTCGACCGGATTTCACGCCGGGCGGTGGAATATTTTCGCCTGCGCGTCCGTCAACCCCTGCTGGTCGCCTCGCTTAAATCCAGCCGGGAGCCGTTACCCGAGACCGCCGAAAAGGCGTTCCAACGGCTGCGCGACGCCGATTATATCCTGCTCGGCCCCGGTAGTCCGAGCTATGCCGCGCGGCACCTGCGCGCCACACCGGTCCCGCAGATTCTGGTAAAAAGGGTGCAAGAGGGCGGCTGCCTGGTGGCGGGCAGCGCCGCCGCGGCCGCGGTGGGACACATGACTCTGCCGGTTTATGAAATCTACACGGTCGGTCACGATCTGCACTGGATCGACGGGGTGAACGTTCTCGGGCCGTTCGGTTTCGACCTGGCGGTGGTGCCCCATTGGAACAACGCCGAAGAGTCCTCGCACGACACGCGCTTCTGTTTCATGGGCAAACAGCGCTTCGAGAAGCTGGCGGCACTGTTGCCCAAAGAGGTGTCGATCCTCGGCATCGAGGAGCGCACCGCCTGCATCATGGACCTCGAAACCGGCGAAGCCCGCATCGCCGGCCGCGGTCGGGCCGTGCTGCACCGCCGAGCGGGTAAAACAGTTTTCGGGGAAGGAGATCGTTTTCCGATCGAGGTCCTTCAGCGACAAGCCGGTGCGTCGTTTGGGGCCGCGGCGCGCCCGCCTTCCGCGGCAAAAGCCGTGCAGGCCGCCGAACCCCGGACGCCTGTCTTCTGGGACGGCGTTCAGAAATGGCGGGCGTCTTTCATGAAAGGGCTCGAACGGCGCGATCCGAAAACACTCGTCAATGCGCTGCTGGAACTGGACCGCATCATCTGGCAGGCCCAGCTGGATCTGGAGGGCGAAAAGCTCGTCGCACGGGCCCGGAAAGTGCTGCGCAACCTGATCGTTCTGATCGGACCGGCGCTTGAAACCGGCCTGCTGCCCGAGCGCGCCGCCGATATCGCACCGCTGGTCGAGGAACTGCTGCGCCTGCGGGCGACCTTTCGTCACAACGCGCAGCGGGAGGCGGCCGACGCGGTGCGCGGCGCTCTTTTGCAGGCCGGCGTCATCATCGAGGATGCGGGTCAGGAGGCTCGCTGGCGCCTGGCCGGGGCCACATCGGCCAGGGTCTGAACGTCGGCCCCCGCGACACGTCATATTAAGATGGGCATTTTCAATCCGGCCCTGTGACCGCCGCATCGTCAAGAGGCATTATACGGTGCCTCCCGCCGCTTTTCTGAATTTCTCCACCTGCCGGCGATAATAGGTGCTGTTGTCGCGGGCCAGCCGCAGGGCCTGCTGCGCGGCCGCAAGAGCGTTGGCGTACTGACCGTTGACGAAATAACTTTCGGCCAGTGTGTCGAGAATATGGGGCTCCGTCAGAAGAGACGCGGCGGCCTGGGCCAGTTCCAGGGCCCGGACCGGATTGCGCAGCTGCGGGTCCGTGGCCGTGGCATACAGCCAGGCCAGGTTGTTGAGCACTTGCGGACTGTCGGGCTTGAGCTTCAGGGCGGTTTCGTAGGCCTGTTGAACGCCTTTGAAGTTGCCGGTTTCAAAGTAGAGGTCGCCCAGCACCTTGAACAGGTTCGGGTTTTGCGGGTGTTTTTCGATTTCCCGCAAAATTATTTTTTCGAAGAAGTGGCTGCTCAGCTGCTTGCCGGTCTGGCCGAAGTTGAGGCTGTAGCCGGCGGCGGCCACCAGCACCAGGGCGCCGAAAAAAACCAGGATGCTGTTTCTGACCTTCCGGTCGTGACGGGCGATGGTGCCGCGGTCGGCTTCGCAGCGGACCAGGTGGCCGATTCTTTCGCTGATGCTGAAGTGGTGCCAGTTGGGCCGATCCGGTGATTGACCGCTGGTATAGGCGATTTTTTCGAGCGTGCTGATGAGCGGCCGGCCGGTGTCGAAGAGGGTGTAGACGTAGCCGTCGGCCTGGCGCTCGAAGTTGCGCATGAAGTAGCCGAAGATGAATCGGAAATAGATCAGAAAAATCACCACCATGCTCACACTCAAAAACACGGAGGTCAGGGTCAGCGGATTGAACCCGATCCGGCTGGCAGCCTGGAACACGGGCTCGGTGTAAATCACGGCGTAAAAGATCAGGTCGTAGGTCGCATAGGTGAGAAGCATGAAGCCGGCGAAAAACGCCAGGTAGAACACCAGATGGTAGCGCTTGACATGTCCGATCTCGTGGGCGATGACCGCATCGATCTCGGCCGGATCCAGGGTGTGCAGCAGCGCGGTGGTGACCAGAATATACCGGAATTTTTTGATCAACCCCATCACGCCGGCCGTGATCATACGTCCCCCGAATATCGGCCAGTAGAGAATGTTGGCGTATTCGAGGTCAGCTTTGCGGCACAGGGCCTCGATCCGCTCCCGCGGCCCGCTGTCTTCGAGCGGCCGGCAGCGCCAGAATTTTTGGATCATGGCCGGGCCGATGACCGCCACGCTCACCAGAAAAAACATGAAATAGATCACCGATCCGGTCGTGGTCGCCAGCTGGTCCTTGAGCCAGGCAAAGGGCAGGGCGTTGATCAGGTCGGTAACGCCCGAGAGCACCAGCCAGGGCAGCAGAACGGGGACCGAGAAGGAGATCTGCGACCGGACGTAGCTCGCCCGGGAGATATCCGCGCCGTACAGGTGCCGGTAGGCGTCGTAGGCGAAGCCCCAGACGATAGTCAAATAGGAGACGAACAGGGCCAGGAAGAGCAGGGCGAGCAGGGTCGGAACGAGCGCGAAAAGGGGCAGCGGGATGAAAAAAGACGGCAGGCTCAACCCGTAGACATCGATCGCGAAAAGGGCGATGGACAGGATCGACTGGCGCGTCAGCAGGGTGTTGAACCGGTCGTCCAGGCGCGTGAAGCTTTCCCCTTCCCTGCGACGGAGAAGACCTCGAAAAAGAGAGCGGTTGTAAGTGATGAACAAGACGTGCAGAGCGACAAAGAGCAACGCCGTGTCGAGCGGCGTGAAATTGGGCTCGGCCGCCGGCTGATACGTGGCGTAAATCAGCAAAACGATGATGAAGTAAATAAAGTTTGAAAACATCAAGAAGAACCTTGGTAGAACCGTTCCTTTTCGCTGTAGACGCACCCGCAGTAGGCCTGCCGATACAGACCCAGGCGCTTGGATTCCGCGACGCCCTCTTTCCATCCCGGGCGAAAATCACGGTAGTAAAAGGGAATGCCGACCGATCGGCCCACGGCCTCACCGATCGACTTGATCATTTCGTGCTTCTGGAACTTGCTGTAGAGCAGCGTGCTGCTGAAACCGTCGAACTTTCCGTGCCGGGCCATCAGGGCGGTGCTGTGCAGCCGGTCGTGATAGCAATAGGTGCAGCGGTTGGCTTCCCTGTAAGCGACATTGCGCAGAAATCCTTCCAGATCGTACTCCCGCTGGTAGATGACGTTCAGGTCGATCTGCCTGGCGTAGGCTTCGAGCGTTTCCTGGCGCCGAAGGCACTCTGAGTACGGGTGGATGTTGTGCCGGTAGAAAAAACCGATGAGGGTCGATGTTTCCCGGCGCAGGACCTGCAGCGGGTAAATGGCGCAGGGTCCGCAGCAGATGTGGAGCAGAAGTTTCACTGCCGCTCTCCGAAGATGGCGGTCCCGATGCGCACCAGGGTGGCGCCTTCCTCGACGGCCACCTCGAAATCACCGGTCATTCCCATAGACAGCTCCGTCATCGTCACCCCCGGGATTTCCATGGCCGCAAGGCGCTCGGCCAGTTGGTGCAGGGCCTTGAAATAGGGCCGCACTTTCTCGGGGGCGTTGAAAAAAGGCGGCATCGTCATCAGGCCCCTGATCGACAGGTTGCCGTAGCGGCTCATCTCGCGGATCACTTGCGGGGCCTCCAGTTCGCTGAGGCCGGATTTCGAGGCTTCCCCGGCCAGGTTGACCTGGACCAGGACCGGCTGGACCTTGTCGAGTTGCCGGGCCTGTTTGTCCAGGGCGCGCGCCAGTTTCAGGGAATCGACCGAGTGGATCAGGTCGAAGAGTTCCACCGCGAAGCGGGCCTTGTTGGTCTGAAGGTGGCCGATGAAGTGCCACGCGGCCTGATTGGCGTGAAGGGTGCCGATTTTCTGGCGGGCTTCCTGGATGTAGTTTTCCCCCAGCAGGCGAACCCCGCAGTCGATGGCTTCGGCGATTCTTGCGGCCGGGACGGTCTTGCTGACGGCCACCAGGCGAACGGCTGCCGGATCGCGCCCGCAGCGGACGGCGGCCTGTTCGATGCGTCGATACACACGGGTGAGATTCTCCTGGATCATGCCTGCAGCTCCGGTCGCGTCAGCCGGGAAGGGGTATCGTTTCCGAAACCGACCACCTTTTCCCTGATCAGTATCTCGATCACCTCGCACACCGGCAGGCCGACCACATTGGTGTAGGACCCCTTGATGCTTTTGACCAGAAACGTCCCGAGGCCTTGAATGGCATAGGCGCCGGCCTTGTCGAAGGGCTCGCGGGTCTGGATGTACCAGGTGATTTCATCGGCGGTGAGGGTCTTCAGGCACACCTCGGTTTTGACCGTGTCCGCAAAAAGACGGTCGTCGGACCGGCGGCAGATGCAGTAGCCGGTGTGCACCGCGTGGGTGCGGCCGCTCAAGCGCTGCAGCATGTTGCGGGCTTCGCCGTCCGAGGCCGGCTTACCCAGGATGCGGCCGTCGATCGAGACGATCGTGTCGGCCCCGATGACCCAACTGTGCGGGAATTTTTGTGAAATCTCGCTGGCCTTGGCCACCGCCAGCGTCCGTACATATTCCGGCGGTGAGGTCAGCGGCACGCTGCGCTCGTCGAAGGTGCCCGCAACGACCGTAAACGCAAGCCCGGCCTGCTTGAGCAGGTAGCGGCGCCGCGGGGACCCGGAGGCCAGGATCAGGGGCGGATCGGTATCGTTCTCGGACATGCGGTCACTTTTAACAAATGCGGACGGGTTTGACAATGATGCGAATATGTCGGAAAAAGTTCAGCGTGGCGGCGTATTGTTGAAGCGCAGCAACGGATGCCGGTTTACTTTCATGAGGAGACGACCATGAACACGGTTTGGATTTTAGGGGCCGGACAGTTCGGTGAAATTGCCGCCGTGAGGCTGCGGCTGAAATATCCCGAGGCGACACTTATCGTGGTCGATGAGGACCGGTCCGCCCTGCGCGAGGTCGAGGCGGTGGCAACCGCGGCCGTGCTCGGCGAGGGGGTGTCTTACCTGGCGCAGCATCTGGTGGCTTCCGGGCCGCCCGAGTGGATCGTGCCGGCCATTCCGGTTCACGTGGCGTTTGAATGGATCGGCCTGCGGCTGGCGGCGACCCATCAGGTGGAGAAACTGACGGTTCCGGAGTCCGTGACGCATACCCTCGGCCACGTCGTCACGGGGCAGGGCGGCAGCGTCTACACCAGCCTGGCCGACTTCACCTGCCCCGGCAATTGCCCGGAACCCGCCGATCTGTGTTTCGTCACCGGTAAACCGCGGCCGGTAGACCTCCACGAAGAACTGGCTGCGGTGGACCCCCGCCTGATGACGCCGGTCATCGTTCGCAGCCGTCAAATGTCCGCGGGTGTCGGCGGCTACAGGCCCGGGGACCTGTTCGATGCCCTGCGGCAGGTCGAAGCCTGTACCGGACCGGTGCTTCTGGGCACGGCCTGCCGGTGCCACAGCGTGTTGGATGCTTTCAGGCTTATCCCGCGAAACCCCTGAAGAGTCTATGGGGTGCAAATCTGGAAAGACGCCTTTTCGCCGCAGGGGACGGGCTTCCCGGGCCGTTTTCACTTGCAATCCGGGCCGGTATACGCTAACTGTTACCGATTCCACGGGTTTCGAATTGTGCTTTGGTTTCCAAGACCTGCCCGGGTGGCGGAACAGGTAGACGCAAGGGACTTAAAATCCCTCGGCACTTAGTGCCGTGCCGGTTCAATTCCGGCCCCGGGCACCAGAAAATAAACGGACGCCAATAAATCCCTTCGACCTGAACTCAGAAGCCGGCCCTGTCTTCAATACCCCTGATGTTGTTCAACTCCCAGCAATTTCTGCTCATCTTTTTACCGCTGACCCTGCTGCTCTATTTTGCCGTCGCCAACAGGGAAACTCTTCGCATCTGGCTCCTGATAGCGGCATCCGCCGTTTTTTACGCCTACTGGGATATCAGATTTCTGCCCCTGCTCAGCGCATCCGTGGTCTTCAACTGGTTTTGTTCGCGGCTCTACGAGTCCCGGCCCTATCGGGCGCTTATCGTCGTCGGGCTGGTTGTCAACCTGTTGATCATCGGAGTGTTTAAATACACGGATTTCATCGTCGCCAACCTGGCCGCGACGGCGGGAGTGGCGTTTACGCCCTGGAACATCATATTGCCGCTGGGGATCAGTTTTTTTACGTTTCAACAGATATCATACCTCGTCGATCTCAAACGCGGCGCCGCACCGGCCTATCCCTTTCACAAATATTTTCTGTATGTCACCTTCTTTCCCCAGTTGATTGCCGGGCCGATCGTCCGGCACGATGAATTGATCGGTCAGTTCGGTCTCGATCCGTTCAGGGAAGGCGTCTACGAACGCCTGGCGAAGGGCTTCGGGCTTTTGGTCATCGGGCTTTTCAAGAAAATGATCCTGGCCGACACCGTCGCCGAAACGGCCAGCGCTCTTTTCAACGCCGCGGCCGCCGGCGGCACACTCTCCCTGGGCGCGGCCTGGGTGGCCGCCGCCGCTTACACCCTTCAGATTTATTACGATTTTTCGGGCTATTCCGACATGGCCATCGGATTGGGATCGCTGTTCGGATTGACCATCCCCGTCAATTTCAATGCCCCCTACCGGGCGGTTTCGATCGGGGATTTCTGGCGCCGCTGGCACATCACCCTGTCCCGTTTTCTGCGTGACTATCTTTACATACCGATGGGCGGCAACCGGCACGGAATGCCGCGCCAGGTCGCGGCCCTGATGGCCACCATGCTCCTCGGCGGATTGTGGCACGGAGCGGGATGGACGTTTGTCATCTGGGGCGGTGTTCACGGCCTGGCCCTGGTCGCCAACCACCTGTGGGAAAAATCCGGGCTTCGTCTGCCGCGGCCCGTCGGCTGGCTCGCCACCCTGATTTTTGTCATGATCGCCTGGGTCATTTTTCGTGCCGACTCCATGGCGACTGCCGTTGCGGTGATGCGATCGATGGTGGGGGGGCACGGAATGTCTCTCGACCTGCCCGAGGTGATGCCGCCCCTGCGTCTTGTATTTTTTGCCCTGCCGGCCCTCATCGGCCCCACCAGCCAACGGCTTGTCACGCACTGGTTCCGCCCCCGGCCCATATATGCCGTCGCCGTGGCCTGTGCCTTGTTCTACCTGACTTTAAGAGCCGGCGACGGAAATTACAGTGAATTCATTTATTTCCAATTCTGATGCCGTCTGGAAACGGTTTTTCAGGATACTGGTTTTTTCTTTCGCCGGTCTTTTCTGTGCCGGCTACCTCTTTATCCTGATTGTCGACCCTTACGGCATGCTTCCGGTATCCTTCGCCTTCGATCGCGCCCCTATCACCGCGGAGCAGCGTTTTTTTTATCCCGGCCTGGCCCGAAAATCACGTTTCGACAGCGCTATCATCGGGACCTCGACGGTTCGACTGCTGAATCCGGATGACCTGAACCCGCTTTTTGAGGGCAGGTTCATCAACCTGGCCATGAATGCCGCGTCCGTTTTCGAGCAGGAGGCGATTTTCAATATTTTTTTTAGATATCATCCGCATCCGAAGACGGTTATTTTCGGTGTGGACCACGTCTATTTCGATAGAGTCAATTATGCGCAGCATATCGGTGCCGTCAAAGCCGAGCATTTTCCCGAATGGATGTACGATGAAAATCCGCTCAATGACCTGCCGCCGTATACCTGGCGAACGATGAAAATCGCGTTGAAACAGTTTAAAAGCATCACGGGCGTGAAGCGGTCGAAATACAGGGATGACGGGTATGAAGACTTTACCCGGACGATGTTTCCACATGAAATGAACAAAAGGCGGGAAACTATTTATGGGTCAGCGGCTCCCGGGCAAAGAAATGCCGCGAACCCTGCGGGTCAGGCCACACCGGAACGCATCGTGACTCGGGAGTTTCCGGCGATTGCCCATCTGGAACGGATGCTGAGCCGTTTGCCGGACGAAACCCTGAAACTGGTCATCATTCCGCCGTTTCACATATATCACCAACCGCGGCCGGGTTCGGCGGAAGAGATCGAGTGGAAGGGCTTCAAGCGGCAAGTGGCGGATGTGGTCTGCCGGCATAAAAAGGCGGTGTTCCTTGATTTTATGATCGAATCCCCCATTACGACAGAGGATGAAAACTTTTTTGATCGCATCCATTACACGGTGACGGTTGCCGCGACGATCGCCCGGTCGATGGCTGCCGGGGCGTTTTCATTATCCGGGAACGACAACTTTACCCGTTACTGCCCCATCGAATAAAAACCGGTCATCGAGCACCGACGGCGGTTTGCCGGATCACCACCCGGTCATTCGCGCCATGAAGAGAAATTCGTACGCCAGTCTCAGATTGTCCACGTGGAGTCGGAAAAATTTTCTTTTTTGACCGCCTTCGATCAGCTCGGTTTCGATTTCCTCCATTTCTCCGGCCTTCATCGATTTCATCATCAACCGCAGAATGTGCTGTTCGTTATCGTGCAGCAAGACCCACCCGGGCTTGCCGGCCGCCCACCCGTACGGACTGTCTTTTACGATCAGCATGACGGTTTCTTAACCCCAGATCGGCCGTTTTTGCAACGGAAAACTTCATGGCGGCCGACATTGATGGTTTGACTCTTTTAATATGTCGCGGATGATGGTATAGTTTTCAAGGTAAATGGACTCGAAGCCCATGATAAAATGACAAAATAATGATTTTGGCATTTCAGGACGGCTCGGGGAAGACGTCGTTTTTTTGACTTACCGGAAATGATCCCGGGAACCCTGCGGCGATCGACTGTGCGCGGCGGGTTTCAACGAGAAGAGGCAGGAAATGGCCTACCAGGAAAATCGTTCTCCCACGGAGAAAAGATCGGAACCCCGGATCGAGGCCGGGCAATTTCACAGCGTCGAAATCAACATGGGAATTCCCCTGCCGATCTACCAGTTCAACCTGAGGGATGTTTCGGACAACGGTGTGTGCATCCTGGTCAAAGAGGACTCTCCGATCCTGGAACATTTGAAAGTCGGGCAAATTTTAGATCTGAAATATTATGCCCGCGACGAATCCAAGTGCAATATCGTCAAGCAGTTGAAAACCGTCATCAGACACATCACCAAGGGAAGCCCCGGACACTTCAACGGCCACCACCTGGTGGGCGTGGCCATCGACGGCGACGGTGGCGAGGATTTCGAGTAGCAAGACCCCGGCGCGACGGCAGACAAGCGGCGGGGTTTAAACCGGGCGAACGGTTTCAAGGGCCCGGCTGGTGCCCTGGGATGACGGCTCTCCGGATGCTCGTCAGACCGCAAAAATATTTTCCCGGTCGACAAACCCTTCAGGTCCAACCCGACCCGCAAAGATTTTTTCTAAATCCCCAGGCCCGCTGTGTGATTTTCTCCATTTGCGACCCAACACGTCACGGACGTTCACAGACCCCGTTTGCCGGTTGCCCCCACGTCGCCGAAAAGGCCGCTGTGCTTAAGAGTTCGCACTTTCTGCCGATAGAGATTGTGAAGAAAACGGTTACCGGCCGGAGCCGAAATTGCGATGGAATCGACCCTCACTCCTCAGTCAGGCAACAAGCCGCACGAGCACGCCGAATCTGCCGCTACCGTCAAAAAAGACGGCAAGGGTGACGGCGAGCCTTTGGATGCCGGCCCCCCTCCGGTCGCGCCGGCCGCCGACACGGATGTCAAGTCATCTGGAAGCGATACCCAGGAGTTAAGCTCGGCAGAGATCGCGGACCTCATTTCGGCCGATGACGACCCCCCGCAGGATGCCGGCCCGCTGAATCCGGCCGCGATTGTGCCCGATCAAGAGCGCGGAGACCGGGCCGCGGAGAGCAGGGCGACCGGCGAGGCACCGGATTGCCGGCCCGCCGCCGGTGGCGCGGAGCCCCCTGGTGACGAAGAAGTCCCAGTTGAAGCCGGTGCTGCGACCCGTTCGGTAAATGGTGCCCGGACAGGATTTTGGGTCATCGGGCTTGTCGTCCTCCTGGCTGTCACGGTGGCTGTCGGATCCCTGTATCTTGGCCGCCGGCCGCCATCGGAAACGCCGGCCGACCGGCGGCCGATTCCGGGAACGCCCCTGAAACATCCGCCACCGACCGCTTCGACCGTTAAGGTCCCAGGGGCGGCGCCGGGACTTTGCCCGCCGGCCGATAGTCTCCTTACGAGACTCACGGCACAGCAGGACCGGCTGGATGTCTTGAGGGACCGCATGCTGGCCAAGGCGGAGGAAATAACCCGGCTTCAGCAGCACTACCGGGAATCCGTCGGCCGGATCGAAGACACCGTTTTATCGGAAAAAAGCCACGCCGGCATCGCTTCGCTGAAGCAGGCGCTCGCGACCCGGCGAATCGCGCTTCAGCTCGAAACCATCCGGCGCCGGAAGGCCTATATCGATTGCCTGGACGAGCCGGTCGACCGGCTGCGGCGGGGAAGCGAAGCGGTGTTGTTTCTCAAACGCAAGCACCGGCTTCAGGCCCTGGTGCATCCCTTTTGCCGCCTGATCGATCCCGCAAAACTGACCGCCGAAAACGACGCCGCCCTTGCGGTTTACACCCGGAGCGCGGAAACGGTGACCGTCGACCTGCAGAAGGCGTCCTTCCCGGACCTGGATCAAATCTGGCAGGGCCTTATCGAAAAAGAAAAAGAGGCGGGATCCAACGGCCATCCAACCGCCGCCGGCACCCTCCGCATTCTTGGCAGTCAGGCCCAGGCCAACAACCAGCTGATCTGGCGTGAAATTTGTGAAGAACAGTGGACCCGCAAGGGCGAACTGACGACGCTCACGGGTGACGCGGCCGATTGTCTGACGCGCTGGAAGGAACCGGACCTCTTTCTGAACGGCCTCACACACCTGTCGCCCGCGGCGGCCCGCCGACTGTTTAAATGGCGGGGAACCTGGTTCTGTTTGAATGGCCTGAACGAATTGTCACCGGAAGCGGCCCCATACCTTTTCAGCTGGCAAGGCGAGTGGCTGTCTTTAAATGGGTTGAAACATTTGGACCCCGCGGCATCCATCTTTCTCGCCAACTGGAAAGGCCGGACTCTCGAATTGACGGGATTGTCCCCGGCGTTGATGGAAGCCGAAGCGGTCGCGCTGAAGCACCTGGCCCACTGGCAGAAATCGGGCGGCCGGCTGCACGTGTCCGAAAGGGTCCGGCAGCTGATCGAGGAGGCGATGCGGTAAACTCGCAAACGTGACAGGCGCAACATTTGAATCGATTCCTTACATTTCTGCTCATCGGGGTCTTGTCCCTACTGGCGTTTCCGGCGCCCGGCAGCGGCTCGGCGACCGGCCCGGCCGGAGATTCGGGTGCCGCTGAATTTCGACACAAGATTGCGGCCCTGCAGAACCTCCAGGAAAAAGTCGTCGACCGCATCGACACGGCCCTTGCCCTGCGGGCGGATTTGATGGCGCACGGCAGGCAATTCGAAGATGAAATCAATGACCTGCAGCGGCGCCACCGGTATGGTCGCTACGATGAAGCGGCCCGGAATCCGCGGGTGCACTGCAATTTGGAACTGATTCAGATGGTGTCGGGATATACCGGCGCGCTCGATGAAAAAATAGTCTTTCTTGAAGAGGGTCTCGAACAGATACGGTTTGTGTATCACCAAGCGCAAGATGAACTCGGGATGCTGCAGGCGCTGGGCACCCTCGAAACCGGCGACCTGATGGCGCGCGTCGAGCGGTTACTGACGGCCTACCAGTCCGCAACGGAAAAAGAGTTGATTTCCCCGGCGGCTGTGTCGCACCGCTCTTGCGAGAGTATCTGGCAAGATATCGTCGATCGCAGCAGATGACCCTGATTCAGGTGGAAGCCCTAACGGCCTCATTCCGCAGCATTCCCCCGCGCAGCGGCCTCGGCTCCGCCCGGCCGCGGGTTTTTGCATCTCGTTTGGATGGCGACGATTCAACTCGTGCCGGCCGGGAGCGCGCGCGCCGGACCGCGGCTGTGAGGCGTCTCAGTGGTTCTCGTCGCCAGCAGTTTCATCTGCCGTCGGGGTCCGGGTCGCGCGAGAAAAGAAATAGAGGCACAGGCTTAACGTGAGCAGGTGCGAGCCGCAGAAGAAATACAGCAACGCCTCCTCGGCATTGCAGCCCAGAATGAAAAAACCGATGGCGCTGTAGAAGAAAAGTTTCGTTTTCATTTTCTGATCCAACCACTACTGATATCGGCCCGTCGGTCAATAAACTCAAGAACCACCGTTTCTGCCGGGAAGGCAAGGGCCGGCAGACGGCACAAAGAACCGGGACTTGTCAGCCCGGCCTCTTTCGGGTAAAATGGAAAAGTAATTGAAAACCGCTGCAGGCATCAAGATAAAGGTCTTGACTGTATTGTCCGTCGCTGGCGCAGTATACACTACAGCCGCCGGCCGCTCTCCATTTCAAAATCCTTATCTTGAGGCCTGTCGTATTCACGGTCGATGACTGGCGCCTTTCGGCAATAACGTTCGGACGATGTCGTGAAAATGCCCGCTTGTCCCACCTTTTTTTTCGAGCGGTTCGGCCGCCAGGCACGGTTTGAGACGCAACTGCCGGCATTTCACGGGCTCACCCAGGGTATGACATGAGAAAAAAGATACTCATTATCGCCGCCATCGGGATTATTCTGATCGCCGTCACCCTCGCTTTCTCGCGCTCCGGCCCGCCCCAGCCGACTGCGGACGAGGAGGCCGCGCTGAGCGCGCTCAAAGCTATCCAGGAAGGCTACGGCAGCCGGGTCACCTATGAAAAGTATGCGGCCCTGCTGGACACGGCGGCTCAAAAGATCGATCAGCTCAAAAAGGCCGGCACTCCTGACACCTGTTTCATGAATGCCGCCGAAAGAAGCTACTCGTCGTTTGAGATGGGGAAAAAAGCCTGGAAGGCCAAAGACGAGGCCCTGGATGAAAACCGGCGCATCGACATGGAGACCACCCTGTCATTCACGATCGGTTTCGCCTCGATCAGCCTGGCCAAGGCCAACGAGTGCTTTTTTAAATAATCCTGCGGAGTATTTATTTTGGCGTCAATCCAGGTTTTTTTCGATGATGCCGCCGGGGGTACCGGGGGCGGGGAGCGTTGGGGGCGGAAGAGGCTGGCGCGTCTGCTGGTGGTCTCGCTCCAGTTTGCGAAGGTCGTTCTGGAGCGCCGCTAGTTTCTTGTCGAGAGTGGCGGAAAGCGCCGAAAGATTTTGCTGCTGTTTTTCGAGTTCCTGTGACAGGGTCTTGCGGTCGATTTTAGTATCGGTCAGCGCTGTGACCTCGGTTCGGAGCCGGATCAGGTCGTTGACCTCTTTTTGAGTGACGGCCGTTAAGTCCGCGAGCCTCTCGGCCACGTCTTTGTCGCGCGCGGCCGATTGGGTCGCGAGGGCCGTTACCTGGCCCGCCAGATTTTCCTGCTCTTTCTTGTCGGCCTTGGCGGTCTCGATCGTCTTCAACGTGGCCAAAGCGGTTTTCAAACCGCTGTCGGTTTTGTCTAACTGCGTCTTCAGTGTTCCGACACTTTTTTCGATCCCGGCCAACCGTTCCGAAACGGTGGTTTCAAGCTGGGTGAGCCGGGCAGAAATCTCCTGCTCCCGGGCATCGAGCGTTTTGGCCAGGCTTTCGACCGACTGCGTTCCATACGTCTGATTCTGGACGACCCGCTTTTTCAGATCGTCGTAGAGAAAATAAAGCGCCGCGCCGATCAGCAAGGGCAGAAGGATCGTTAAAACCGTCACCCGGCGGCTCAATCTGGCGACGCGATTGTCTTCCGGCACCTCCCGCAACACATCATCGGGGTTGACCTGGTCGGCACCGAATTTGAAATTATCCGAATCTTCTCTGCTCATCTATTTGGCTATTCCCACTCGATCGTGCTGGGCGGCTTGGAACTGATGTCGTAGACGACCCGGTTCACGCCCTTGACCTCGTTGATGATTCTATTGGAAACGCGGGATAGAAAACTGTGGGGCAGCTTGGCCCAGTCGGCCGTCATGGCATCGCGGCTGGTGACCGCGCGGATGGCCACGATGTCTTCATAGGTGCGGGCATCACCCATCACCCCCACGCTCTTGATCGGCAACAGGACGGCAAACGACTGCCAGAGTTTCTTATAATACCCTGCTTTTTTAATTTCCTCAATCAGCAAATCATCGACCTCGCGCAGGACGTTCAGGCGCCGGGCCGTGATATCGCCGATGACCCGGATCGCCAGCCCCGGCCCGGGAAATGGTTGGCGCCAAACGAGGTCTTCGGGCAGTCCCAGTGCCTGGCCGAGTTTGCGCACCTCGTCCTTGAAGAGATAGCGCAGGGGTTCGACCAGTTTGAGTTTCATCCGCGCCGGCAGGCCGCCGACATTGTGGTGGGACTTGATGACCGCGGTCGGCCCGCCGAAAGCCGATACGGATTCGATCACATCCGGGTAGAGCGTGCCTTGGGCCAGAAATTCGGCACCCTTGATCTTGCCGGCTTCGGATTCGAACACCTCCATGAAGATGCGCCCGATGATTTTACGCTTTTTTTCCGGGTCGACAACCCCCTTGAGCGCCTGCAGGAAACGGGCACGGGCGCTCACGAAGCGGATGTTGAGATCGAGCTGCCGCGTGAGGGTGACCTTGAGCTTGGCGGCCTCGTTTTTCCGCAGCAGGCCGTTGTCCACAAAAATGCCTGTCAGTTTGCGCCCGATCGCCTGTTGGATCAGAACCGCCGCGACCGATGAGTCGACCCCGCCGCTCAGCCCGAGGATGACCCGCTTGCCGCCGACCTGGGCGCGGATCTGCGCGATCGACTCGCGCGCAAAGGATTTCATGGTCCAGGTTCGCCGGCAGCGGCAGACACCGAAGATAAAATTGCGGATGATCCGCCGGCCCTGCGGCGTGTGTTCCACTTCGGGGTGAAACTGAAGCCCGTAGAGGTTCTTTTGCGGATGAACCGTGGCGGCGATCGGCGTGTTGGCAGTGGCGGCGGTGACAGCGAATCCCGGCGGCAGTTTGTCGATGGAATCCCCGTGGCTCATCCAGCACTGGGTCTTGAGGTCGACCCCCTCGAAAAGACCGGCGGAATCGGTCAGATTCAGTTCGGCAAATCCGTATTCGCGTTTGCTGGCCCGCTGAACCTTGCCGCCCAGGGCATCCACCATGAACTGCATCCCGTAGCAGATTCCGAGCACCGGGATGCCAAGCTCGAATATGGCCGGATCGATTTTGGGGCTGTTCTTTTGGTAGATGCTCGACGGACCGCCCGAGAGGATGATGCCTTGCGGCTTCAGGGATTCGACGGTTGCCACGGCAATGGTCGGCGGTTCGATCTGACAAAACACCTTTGCTTCCCGCACGCGCCGGGCGATGAGCTGGTTGAATTGTGAACCAAAGTCTATGACAAGGATCATCGCTTTCCTTTTCCAACCTTGAATCAAGCGGCCGCGGCAACGAACGACCTCTCCCGAGGTAAATGGCAGCGCCGGATGAAACCCTTTGAAACGGTTTGCGAAAACACGCTGAATATGGTAGAGAGCGCTGCAAATGTCAACCCCATTTACACGCGTGCAGCTGTACGAAATACAAACGCCGAACGAGGCCGAAGCACTCCTCGAGCTGGGCGTGGATCACATCGGCAGCGTCATTCTTTCGGCAGCGCGCTGGCAGGATGCCGCCATACGCGACACCGTCCGCCTGGCCCGCACCGCCGGGGCCCGCAGCAGCCTGATCCCGCTTTTCAGCACCACCGCGGCGGTCATGGGCATGCTGGATTTCTACCGCCCGGATATCGTTCATTTCTGCGATGCGTTGAGCGACGCCGACGGCCCCCTGGAAAAATGCCGCGAGCTGGTGACCCTTCAACTGCAGGTCAGGAAAAACTTTCCGGAGATCGCCATCATGCGCTCGATCCCCATTGGGCCGCCGGGGCAGGCCCGGCATGTGCCGACCCTCGCACTCGCGGCCCTGTTCGAACCCGTGAGCGATTATTTTCTGACCGATACCCTGCTGATTCAGCGCATTGAAAATACCGGCCCGGCCGTTCAACCCGTCACCGGCTTTATCGGCATCACCGGCCGCACCTGCGATTGGACCATGGCCCGCCGGCTGGTGGACAACGCGGGCATTCCGGTCATTCTGGCCGGCGGCATTTCCCCCGACAATGTCGTCGAAGGCTTGCGGCAGGTCGGGCCGGCCGGCGTCGACAGCTGCACGGGCACCAACGCCCGCGACGATTCGGGGAACCCGATCCGGTTTAAAAAGGACTTCGGCCGGGTCAGGCGCCTGGTCGATGCGGTGCGCCGGTTCGACGCCCGCCGGCCAGACGATGATCTGCCGGCGGGAAACGCCGATGCGCCGAAAGCGGCGGCGGCGTCCACGAGACAAAAAGACAAGGAGGATAAAAGAGTCGATGCTTGACAGTTCAAATCTCAGAAAAGGTCTGAAGCTGGAGATAGACGGCGAGCCCTACATCGTTGTGCAGTTCGAGTTCGTCAAGCCCGGCAAGGGCCAGGCGCTCTACAAGTGCCGCTTGAAGAACATGATCACCGGCTCTCAGTTCGACCGGACCTACCGCTCGGGGGAAAAATTCAACGAGGCCAATCTCGAAGAGGCCGAGATGGAATATCTTTACTTCGACGGCGACCACTACTGCTTCATGAACACCTCCTCTTACGAGCAGGAGCTGCTCAGCGAAAGCCAGGTCGGCGAGGCCAAGAGCTTACTGAAAGAAAACACCGTCTGCAATGTGCTGCTGTTCGACCGCAAGCCGATCGGCATCACGCTGCCGAATTTCATCGAGCTGAAAATCGTCAAGGCCGACCCCTGGGCCAAGGGCGACACGGCCTCGGGCGACAGCAAGCCGGCCACACTCGAAACCGGCACCGTGATCCAGGTGCCGCCGTTTGTCGAGGAAGGCGAGGTGGTGCGGATCGACACCCGCACGGGCAACTACGTGGAGCGGGTGAAGAAGTGAGGCGGCTACAGAACGCTGAAGCGCCGGTCGAACATCTTGCCGATGCCGTATTCGTCCCGGCGCATGAATTTCTCCTGTGACGGCCCGATGATCTGCATCTCCGGATGGCTGCGCTGGACGTCGGCCGCGATCCGCATCTCCTTGGTGCAGCCGGTGCTGAAGGTGGCGTCCTTGCCGACCCATTCGGGCGGAACTTTCTTCTTGAGGATCTGAAAGGCCGTCAAGATGTCCTCGTAGGTCTGAAAGCGCCAGATGTCGATCAGCCCGCTGCGCTGCACGATTTCCCACATGTACATCAGGTCGTCGGCATCCATGCCCGGCTCGTAGAATTCAGACGGATTGATGATGAACGTCTGGGCGGAATGCTTTTCGAGGTGGCGGACAAAGGTCGACATGATTTTTTTGGCCATGTCGATCTTGCCCGGAATCGAGCCGATGATGCCGCTGTAGAAAACGACCGTGATGCCGGCCGCCTTGGCGGCCGCCATCTGATCGACGATCGCCTGGGCCTTTCGCTCCAGGTCCGCGTGTGAAAATTTGATGACCTTCTCGTGGCGCGGCTTGAAGGTGATGTCGATGCCCCCGGCGTCGGTGGCGGTGATGTTGTAGATGTCCTGGGTAAACCGGAAAGGGGTGTCGAAAAACCGCCGCCGCTGGTCGTCGCCGCGCGAAATGACCGCATCGACCTCCTTGAAGGCGCGGGCGAAGGTGGTCGAGACCATCAGGAGGTTGAGGTTTTCGCGGGTGCCGTCCGAAATGGCCAGGATATCGTAGTCACTGCGGAGTTTTCCGACAAGTTCGTTCTTGCCCAGCGATTTTTCCCGCAGCACCAGCACGCCTTCGAGTTCGCGGCGCAGCACCGGGTCGGCGGTCAGGTCGGTAAAGTGGGTCTTGGTGAAAAGAGGACCCTCCTTGACGGCCAGGATGATCTTGTGACCGCGTTTGACCAGGTAGCGGATGATGGCCAGGTCGACCATGATCTCGCCGGCCTCGTCGGCCAGCCACAGGACCTTGCGGCCCTTGTCCTCGTTGTTCGGAATATGGTTTCCGGTAATCGCCAGAAATGCCAGCAGCGGTTCCAGGCCGTTGCCGTCGATGGGATGCCGGAACAGCTCCTGATAATCCTGTTCGGTGTACTCTCCGGCGGCATCGGTCTTCCACAGGCTCGTTGCACCCGCCAGGGTCAGCAGCCGTTTCAACTCGAGGTAGTCTGCGAATTCACGGATGCCGGCCAGAGTGCCGGGGACCTGTTCGCAGGGAAAAGGCGCGACGCGGTTCATCGCCCGCTGGAAGGCGGGCGTGTTCAGGGCGAAATGCACCCGCCGGTTGCGCTGCGCTTTTTCCTCGAACCAGGGGTCCTCGATCTGGGTGCGGTGCAAAAATATCATCAGCAGCCGTTTTTCGAGTCGCGAGGGGATCAGGATTTGATCCGTGATCTCGTGCTGGTACTTGATCTCCACCAGTGCGTCCAGGAATTGCCGGTCGAGCGGGTCCTCTATCTTGCTTTTGATCAGCGCCATGGTGCGGTCGAGAACCTCGAGGTACTTGCCGGTCATAAACCGGGATTTCTTGCGGCTCATGATAGCGTCGAACATGCGGCTCGAGCACGGATAATAGCGCTCCTCGCCCTCGGTGAACACCATGAAGCGCACTTGCTCGGGAGAGGCGGCCAGTTCAGGGTAGGCAAAGTGATCGAGGTGGTTTTCGATGAAAAACGCCGTGAACCACGCATCCTGCTCCGGGCTCGATCCCGGGCGGTAGACAGAGCGTAGCGCACCGTTCGAAACGCCGGCCGCTGCCCTGCGGCGAGGCTTGGCGGCCTTGGCAGGCCGGATCTTTTTATCTTTGTGCGGCATGAGTGACGACCGGTCGATTCGTTCAGGACCTGCGACTGAGCCAGCGGGAAATTTCGGGTGTCGTGGCGTTCGGGCGACACGTCGGCCCATCGCTGGTCATCAGTCCTTAGTGAAAAATTGCAGTTTGGTCGATCCCAGTTCGATGATGTCGAATTCTTTCAGC